>CAZFBU010000016.1:5205-29746 GCA_964517175.1 uncultured Saprospiraceae bacterium | reverse complement strand
TGACTTTTGTGCGGGTGGATTCCGATACGACGGACAACCTGATTCAAAAAGAGGAAGAGCAGGAGTCGGTACTCAGCGAGAAAGAACAGGAACAAGTGAAAGGCATTTTCGAGAGCCTGATCGCCGATGCCAAAGGTGGCAGCGTGTTGCTGAAAGCAATGTCCCCCGAGGAACTACCAGTGGTGATCACGCGCCCGGAGTTCATGCGGCGCATGCAGGAAATGCAGGCAATGCAGGGCATGCAGTTTGGCGATTTTCCGGATGCTTACAATGTGGTGGTGAATACCAATCATCCACTAGTTGCGCAGCGACTGATCAGTGAAAAGGATGATGCGCAGCAAAAGGACTTTGCGCGCTACCTGTATCAGTTAGCTTTGTTGAATCACGGCATGCTGAAAGGCGCGGATTTGACGAAGTTTATTGAGAAGAGCTTGTCGTTTGCGAAATAAAAAAGATGCCGCACTTTTTGAGTGCGGCATCTTTCATTCAGAACCTGATGGTAGAAATCAGATACTCCAGATAACGCATGTAGTCTCGCTTTTTCTCGCCGGGCGCGTAGATGAACCCCTGCGCAAAGAGTAGTTCGTTTTTTTCCGGACTGTGAATCAGGTAACTGATGAAAGGTCCGCCCATAAAATCATTTTCCATTTCCCAGATGCCCCGGGCTTCCAGCGCGTAGTTGTTGTTAATGGTTTTGGCATCAACGAACATGGGCAAATCCACATCATTGATTTTAATGTAGGTATTCGGAACTTGTGAAGAAACGTATTTACCCAGTGAGTCCGTTACGGCTTTGATGTGCTCCCGGGTGAGCTGCGACTGGTCGGTATAAGGCATTTTTTTCAGCATAATATTACTGCTGTACTTTTGCGTTTCTTTCCGAACCCAGACGATATCCTCGTCATTCACAGCCATGAAGTAAGACTTTGGTACGCGCATTTGCACGCCCAGGTCGGTGCGAATTTCATCCATGACTTTCCGGTTTTCACCGTCCACAAAGAGCGTAGCGTCGATCCGGTTTTCATCTGCTTGGTTGACCCGCTTGGCAACCGCTGTGAAATTTCGCTTGATATTATCGATGAGCGCTTCATCGGAATATGCAAACTGGTAGATCAGCAATTGATCTCTTGCCCATTTGTCGCGGCCGACCATCGAATTGTACGTAGGGTCTTCCTTGGCGCGGCGTGCTTTTTCCGTGCCAATATCTTCCAGTACCAGCTTGGTGGCTGGGGAGTTTTCGTCCGCCAGATTGGCAAGAATAATGTAGTGCCGCATTTCTTTACGCGTTGGTTCTTGCATGAGCTCTTCCACGGTGTAGTGCGTGAGGTCGAAAATAGATTCCGGTTGCGGCAAGATCAGATAAGCCGACTCGTAATAGTATCGGAGCGTGTCGCCAATTTCGCTATCCCAGAGTTGCTGATCGGCAATAACATTGATACCATTGAGCCTGCCGAAAGCGGTCGGAACCGACTTGAGATTCTCCTGCAACTCTGTGCAGCCGCTCAGTATGATGCTCATTCCGCAGATGCAGAGGGCGTATCGGAAATGGGTGACCATTTTGGAATTATTCATTATTGGGCTAATTTTTGCGAATGAAATTAAGTGAAAATTATCAGACAATAAAACAGATGCGATTCAGAATCGTTTTGGCGTAAAATACAGGAAGCGACCCCAAGAAAATCCCTCGAGCCGCTCCCCTTATTTCTGATAATTGTCGGAAAAAGTTACAACAAATCTTCAATAATCTTTTCTTCGGTGATGCCTTCGGCTTCGGCTTTGTAATTTCGTACAATGCGGTGGCGCAGCACATATTTGGCAATTGCCTGTACATCGGCAATATCCGGCGAGTACTTGCCTTGCAATGCAGCGTTGCACTTGGCGCCCAGTACCAGGTACTGCGAAGCGCGCGGTCCTGCTCCCCAGGAGATGTAGTCATTGACCATTTGCGGTGCGCGCTGCGTGCCCGGGCGTGTCTTGGTAGCCAGCGAAACGGCATATTCCAGCACGTTATCCGCGATTGGAATTTTACGAACCAACTGTTGGTAGGACAAAATCTGAGCAGCGGTAACGATATTGCTCAATTCATAACTCCGAACCGTAGTTGTGCCTTTCACTACCTCAATTTCATCTTCGTAGGAAGGATAATCGAGCGGAACGTTAAACATAAAACGGTCAAGCTGTGCTTCGGGCAGCGGATAGGTACCTTCCTGTTCGATCGGGTTTTGCGTAGCCAGCACAAAAAACGGGGAGGGTAACATATGCTTTGCGCCACCCACCGTTACCGAGCGTTCCTGCATAGCTTCCAGCAGGGCAGCCTGCGTTTTTGGCGGCGTACGGTTGATCTCATCCGCCAGCACGATATTCGCGAAAAGCGGCCCGCGATTGAATTTAAAATGACGATCCTCCGCCAGAATTTCCGTGCCGGTAATATCGGAAGGCATCAGGTCGGGAGTGAACTGGATGCGTTTGAACTCCAGGTCCAAAACATCAGCAATTGTGCTCACCAGCAGCGTCTTTGCCAAGCCCGGCACACCAACCAGCAGGCTATGCCCATTGCTGAACAAAGAAATAATAACAGCTTTGACGACGTCTTTTTGCCCCACGATTACCTTTCCAATCTCTTGCGATAAGTCCTGGTATGATTGTGCTAATGCGTCAACGGCTTCTACATCAGATTTGAATGCGGTCTGCGACATGTTCAAGTTTTTTTATCTTAATAGACAAAATCGGGTATTGCTTGTTTTTCAAGAAAGCGAAATATGCTAAAAAATAAAGGTTTTAACAAATTCAATAACGTTCTCTTAACAGGTTTGTTTCATAGTATCTGTGTTTTACCGGATGGATGTCTTCGGCGCATGGCTTCATTTTCAAAACGCCAACACCCCAAATAACAAATCCCAATTCACCCCATTTCAATTACAATGCCAGAGTACATCCGACAGCGCGTATGACTTTGGTTGGTACGAATAATGCCACCATTCGGTGCGTATCCAGCGGAGGCCGTGCTTGCCCATGATGCGCTTGAGCAGGGCGCGATTGTCGAGCACTTCTTTCGGTAAATTCGTGTAATCGTGGTGTCCTTCCTTGCCAAAATAATCGTAATCGGTGCCCATGTCCAGTTCGTTACCTTCGGCATCCACGATGGTCAGATCTACCGCCGAACCGCGATTGTGCATGGAGCCTTTGCGCGGATCGGCAACGTAGCTGGGATTTGGAACTTTTTTCCACAATTCCCACTGCACCGGGCGCGGGCGATAGCAATCGAACATTTTCAAGCCCAAGCCCTGTTTTTGCAACTCCTGGTGGGCCTCGACCACCGCTTTCGCTACCTCCGCCCGCAGGAAGCAACGCCCGCAGTCATACACCTGTTCTTTCATAAAATTATTCTCGGTCGCGTAGCGAATATCGATCAGAATCGTATTATCCAATTGATTTACTTCCAGCCACTCAGTGCTGTTTGCTGAAATATATTCCTGCGCTGGTGTGCTTTTCGCGAAAGCCAGGAGCAACAAGGCAGTTATTATTAGCTTGATTCTCATAACGAAGGTTTGATCGTCAATAACTTCTGTCATTTCGTTTTGCTGCAAAATAAGGGCGTTTTTCCAAAAAACCGTACTTTTGCCAACGAATAAAATGAATGCCTGATGAGAAAAGAGCAATCCTGGGTCTTTTGGTTGAAAATTGCCGCCATTTTACTTTTAATCCCGGCATTATTTATCAATTTGGGGTTGCCCGTGTTTATTGATGATGAAGGTATTCGTTCTCTGGTTGCACTTGAAATGAAGCTCTCCGGAAATTATATAACACCAACACTACACGGATCGTACTATTACAAAAAGCCACCTTTATACAATTGGATTATTTTAGCGTCATTCAATCTGAGTGGCGCAATCAATGAATTTACAGCTCGTTTGCCCACTATCGTATGCCTGATCGGCTATGCGGCTACCGTGTATTTTTACTTTCGCAAGCAATTTGACTCGAAAATGGCTTTTTTACAAGCCTTTATCTTGATTACCTGCGGGCGTATTTTATTCTGGGATTCTATGTTGGGTTTGATAGATATAGGCTTTTCCTGGGCGATATTTGTTTTGTTTATGGTAGTATATCATCAGCACCAAAAAAATCAGTATTGGGGATTGTTCTTGCTTTCTTATTTTTTTGCTGCTATTGGTTTTCTTCTGAAAGGATTACCAGCTATTGTTTTTCAGGGATTTACCTTGTTGGCATTTTTTATTTATCAAAAAGAATTCAGAAAATTGTTTTCGGTTCAGCACGTTGTCGGAGGGCTGTTATTTGTCCTGATTGTAGGCGGATATTACCTGATTTATAATCAATATAACGCTTTGCGAGATGTTTTTCCGGTGCTTGTTTCTGAATCTACCAAAAGAACTGCGATTGAGTTTGGCATTTGGAGAACTATTCTGCATTTATTTACCTTTCCGTTTGAGATGGTTTATCATTTCCTGCCCTGGTCTATTATGGCATTGTTTTTAATCAGGAAAGATATTTTAAATGTACTCCGGGAAAATAAATTCATTGCGTATAATGCTTTGATTTTTTTGGCTAATATTATAGTGTATTGGACTTCCGTCGAAGTTTACCCTCGTTATTTGTTAATGTTTGTGCCACTTATATTTTCTGTTTTTCTTTATCTATATTACAAAAATAAAGCATCACAGCATTTTTCTGTCAAAATTGTAGAGACTACTTTTTTGGCTGTTTGTCTGCTGATTGCTCTGGGGAGTTTTGCGCCCTTGCTATTGGAGCGCACCCGCGACACATCCTATTTGTATGCTAAAACGCTTAGCCTGGGGCTTGGGCTTACTTTTCTGACCTGGCTGTACTGGCGGTTAAAAAGTGAACGCATGGTTGTTCTGGTTGTTTTTTTACTGCTTCTAAGGATTGGTTTTAACTGGTTCGTTTTGCCGGATCGCAATGGAAATGATTTTGGTGAACAGTGTCGGGTGACCAGCAAGAAAATTGGGGAAAAATTTAGCTGCGAAAAACTTTATGTGTACAAAGATACCGATATGCAATACACCAATTCTTTCTATCTGACGAACGAACGCCAACGAATTATTCCTTACAAAAGAGACAACTTCGAGAGCGACGCCTATTACATCATCAATCCTGCACAGTATCCAAATGTAAAATACGAGAAAGTAGCAGAATTCAAAGTAAGGCATGGGCAAACAACCTATGACATTGGACGCATAAAGGAATAAGGTAAAACATTGGTTTTTAATTTTTTATATTAAAAAAGAAAATAGCGAAAACCACTATAAATCAAATTACGGATGAGCAATCTTCGGAGTAAGATATTAAAACTGGTAGCGTTGAAAATGAAATTTGCCATGACAAGCGGTGTTGCCACGGCCGTAGATTATGGTGTTTACCTCATACTTGTTCATCGTTTTTTTTCACCCGTCGTATCTAACATTATTTCCTACTCCTGCGGTATGATAATCAATTTCCTACTTCAAAAGCGTTATGTATTTAACTTGCAAAGGTCTGTTCATCAGGCGTTTATACTTTCGTTGATAGTTTCTATAGGAGGTATGGGGCTGAGTACGGCAATTGTATATGGGCTTTCTCAGGTTGATTTTTTTTTCCAACGTCAGTTTATCGTCAAATTGGTAGCTACGGGTATGGTATTTTTTTATAACTTTTACCTGAAAAGGTTCGTATTCGAGAAACGATTTTTTTCTGACGAATAGTTTTTTATGTCCAAAACCATCAGCTTCCGTAAAGGTTTATCAGCCGTTTTATTCTGGTCAGTAATTTCGGCGGCGTTCATCGGGCCAGGAACGGTAACGACGGCTTCAAGCGCGGGGGCCAGCTTTGGGTTGGATTTGCTCTGGGCGTTGGTTTTTTCCATCATCGCGACGATGGTGTTGCAGGAAGCAGCGGCGCGCATCACGATTGCCTCCGGCAAAAGCCTGGGGGAGATCATCGCCATCAAATACGCCGACCACAACCGGAGCCTGAGACTTTTCCTGTTCCTGGCGGTAGCCTTCGGCTGTGCGGCTTATCAGACCGGCAATATTCTGGGTGCGGTTTCGGGCTTGTTGTTTATTTTTACCGGCTTCCCGCAATGGATACTGACGCTTGCGCTGGCGATTGTCTGCATCACTATTTTATGGATCGGAAATATTCAGGTCATCGCTCGCACCCTGGGCATGGTGGTCGCCATCATGGGTATCGCATTCTGCTGGGTTGCTTTTCAGACGGATATTTCGCTGCTCGACATTTCAAAGGCTGTGGTTACGCCATCGTTTCCGGTCGGTTCTTCATTACTCATTATCGGATTGATCGGCACGACGATTGTACCCTACAATCTCTTCCTGGCTTCGGGCATCGGGCAAGGACAAGACATCCGCGAAATGCGCCTGGGTGTGGGTATGGCGGTTTTCATCGGCGGGGTTATTTCCATCGCCATTCTACTCGTCGGGACGCTGGTCGTTGGCGAATACAGTTATCCGGCGCTCGCGGAAGCCATGGCTTCCCGGCTGGGCAATTGGGCGGTGCTGTTTTTCGGATTTGGCTTGGCGGCGGCGGGAATGACTTCCTGCGTGACAGCTCCGCTGGCGGCGGCGATCACTGGGCGCAGTCTGTTTGGTGCCAACGATGCCAGGTGGCAAAATCAAGCGATCAACTTCCGACTGGTATGGGGTGTCATTTTTTTGATTGGCTTGTTTTTTAGTTTAATCGGGATACAGCCCATCCCGGCAATTATTTTGGCGCAAGCCATCAACGGCGTATTATTACCCGTTGTAACGATTTTTCTCCTGCTCGCAGTGAATGATAAAAATATTCTCTCACCCGGTTATACAAATAATCCCTTCACCAATATTCTGATGCTGCTCATTGTCGGAATCACTTGTTTTTTAGGTTTAAATAACATCTGGAAAGCATTGGCTAGAGCCATTCAGACTCTGGGATCGGCGCAGGAATTTCTCTTTTGGTCCGACACTGTCATTTCCATCATCATCGTATTGTGGCTGGCGAGAATCGTATTTGCAAAAAATAAAAAATCCCAACCGAAATGAATCGGCTGGGATTGCTGTTATATTCGCATTTATCAATTTACGCAACTTTGAAGTGCGCTTCTTTTGCCTGATACACGCCCGCTTTTAGCTTTTCTGAAACGGCCGAGAATGCCTTGATCGTCTGTTCGATATCCTCATCGGTGTGCGATGCGGTCGGAATCAGGCGTAGCAAAATCATGCCTTTCGGAATGACCGGATAAACGACAATCGAGCAGAAAATATCGTAGTTCTCGCGCAGGTCGTAAACCAGTCCGGTTGCTTCGCCCACGTCACCCTGCATGAATACCGGCGTCACGCAGGAATTCGTATGCCCCAGGTCAAAACCTTGTGCTCTCAAGCCTTCCTGGAGCTTGTTCACATTGTACCACAGTTTTTCTTTGTGCGTCGGATCGCTACGCAGCATGTCCAGGCGCTTCAGGTTGCCAATCACGTAAGGCATCGGCAGCGACTTTGCGAAAATCTGTGAGCGAGTATTGTAGCGTAAAAATGTCACTATATCTTTGTCACCAGCAACAAAAGCGCCAATACTTGCCATCGACTTCGCGAATGTGCTGAAGTACAAATCAATCTCATCCTGTACACCCTGCTCTTCACCGGCACCAGCGCCCGTTTTGCCCAGTGTACCGAATCCGTGTGCATCATCGACCAGCAGCCGAAAGTTGTATTTTTTCTTGTACGCCGCGATTTCCTTCAGGATGCCCTGCTCACCGCGCATGCCAAATACGCCTTCCGTAACCACAAGAATACCGCCGCCGGTTTCTTCGGCTACGACTACTGCTTTTTCAATTTGCTTGGCAAAGCTGTCGATATCATTGTGCTCAAAGGGAAAACGCTTGCAAATTTGCATGCGAATACCATCGTAAATGCACGCGTGGTTGTCCTTGTCATAAACAACCACATCGCGGCGATCGAGCAATGCGTCAATGATTGACATGATGCCCTGGTAGCCGTAATTGAGCAACATCGCATCTTCTTTCATCACGAATTCTGCTAGTTCACGCTCCAACTGCTCGTGGTATTTAGATTCGCCGGACATCATGCGCGCGCCCATCGGATAGGCCAAGCCCCACGCCGTTGCCGCTTCAGTATCTATTTTTCTTACTTCCGGGTGGTTGCCCAACCCGAGGTAGTTATTGATACTCCAGACGATTTTTTCCTTTCCGTTGAAAGTCATTCTGCTGCTCAGCTCGCCTTCCAGTTTTGGAAAGGCATAATAGCCGTGCGCTTTGTCAGAATACTTCCCGAGCGGACCTCTGTCGGCTTTAATTTTTTCAAAAAGATCCATCATTGTTAAAAGAGTTTTTATGATTCAATGTAAAGGCATTGGATTTTCACCACACTTTTTTTGCCTTATCGTTCTCTACCCACTTGCTCCAATTTCGGTTGTAGGTATGTAAATAATTGGTTTCAGTCCCCATTTTATCAATAACTTTGTAGCCATTGTTTACCCATTCGAAGATACTACCGTATAGGTTGTAAACATTAGTGTATCCCATCTTCTGTAGCTTTTTGCCAATTTTTTCACTGCGGTAGCCAATGGAACAATAGACAACAATTTTAGCATCCTTCGGCAGTTTTTTTATATCCTTCAGGTACAATTTATTGTAGCCGATATATTTGGCATTCTTGATATGACTCGTTTGATATTCTTCCTGCTCCCGTGCGTCAAAGATATGAACTTCATCTTGAATATCCTTCAATTCCTCCACACCAATTAGCGGAACGGAAAAATCCAGCATTTGACTGACTTTTCTGTCAAAGTCAGGGCTTTTGCAATGTGGTCGATTGGCGGGCTCTTGTGCGCAGCCGAGCTGCATGAAAAAGCTATAAACGAAGATCGGCAAATATTTGAATAATCGCATGTCTTATTTTTTAGATTTTACAATTCCATAGGGCCTCCGCCTACTTTATCTTCTATGATCTGTTCATTTTCGCAGTATGGCGCAAGCTCCTGTTTTATAAACGTTTGAATGGTTGCTTTTGATCGCTCCGGATAGAGTAAATGCAAGTTTGGTCCGGCATCGAGGCTAAAGTAAAGCGGTTCACCGGTTTCTGCCCGAAAGTGCTGCACTTTATCAATGGCAGCCAGTGTGTTTGGTTTGATTAAAATGTACGGCGGATTGGAGGTCATCATCAAAGCGTGCAGGGTAAGCGCTTCGCTTTCGGCGATTTTTCCAAAGGTTTCGATGTCGCCTTTTTTCAGGGCTTCGAGCAGCGTTCGGAAATTTTGATTCGCCTGATCGTAGCGGTTTTTGGCGTAGATATTTCCATCCATTAGTCCGTGCCCGGCTCGACTCGACACACTTTTTTCGCCCTTACTGATGATGAGAATATCGTCGTGAAAGGTGCGGAATACTTCGTTAATTTCCGCCCCATACGGAATGGCGAACAAATCAGAAGCATCCGGCGCTGCGGTGGATGCACCCCAAATTGCCATGCTTCCATATACCGAACGACAAGCACTCCCCGATCCCAAACGTGCCAGGTAAGATGCCTTTTGTTTGAATTTGGATTCATTTTGTAAGGTGCCGAACAACTTTTTTTCCATGCTGCACAAGCACAATGCCAGCGCGCTCATACTCGAAGCAGAAGATGCAATGCCCGAAGAATGCGGGAAGGAATTCCTGGAGCGGATGGTCAGGTGCAATTGCTTCAGGAAAGGGAAGACTTCCGTCAGGCTTTCCAGATATTTCTGCACTTTTGCTTTGAATGCCTCATTCGGGTTTTCATCGAAAAAGAAGTCCAGAGAAACTCCGGGCGAAGCCGATGTTTTTACTTTATAATCTAGGTAAGTGGTCGTACAGGCATTTTCCAGCGTAAAACTGATCGAAGGATTGCGCGGCAATTGCACGCCGTGTTTTCCCCAGTATTTGATGATCGCCAGATTGGAAGGGCTGCGCCAGCCAACTGTTCCTGGCGAAGTGGATGCACTTTCCACGACAAGACTCGCGTTTTTGTAATCGGTCATTGTTGTTGTTTATGATTAAAATACAGGTCTTCAACAAAAGAAACAGGGTGAAGTTTTCGCAATGTTCCACGTGGAACATTGTATTAGTTTTCCAGCAGCCATGTTTTAAATTCGTCAAAGTGTTTTGACATTGCCACGGCTATTTTTTCTCTATCTGCAAGTTCGCTCAGTCGTTCTGGCACATTAATGGTTTCTCCAAGGATCGTCTCCACGTCATCTTTGAATTTTGCCGGATGCGCCGTTTCCAAAATCACCCCTTGTGTGTTTGATTTTTCTTGCAGGTAAGTGTTCAAAGCCAAATAGCCCACTGCCCCGTGGGGGTCGATGATGTAACGGTACTTCTGTTTTACTTCTCTGATTGCAGTTTTTGTTTCTTCATCCGTAAAGGCATAGCCGGAAATGTCTTCGCGCATAATGTTCCACGTGGAACAATACAGGTCGAGCATGCGTGAAAAGTTGGATGGATTACCCACGTCCATGGCGTTGGACAGTGTACGCACCGATGGGCGAGGCGTGAAGATACTCGTCTGAAGGTACGCCGGCACTACGTCATTTACGTTCGTTGCAGCTATGAAATGATGCACCGGCAGCCCCATTTTTTTTGCAAAAAGTCCGGCGGTCAGGTTGCCAAAGTTTCCACTTGGCACACAAAACGCGATTGGCAATGTCTTATTTTGAATTTGCTTGTATGCTTCGAAATAATAAAAAGATTGTGGAATCAGCCGTGCAATGTTGATCGAATTCGCGGAGCTTAATCGGTGTTTTTGGTTTAAATCCGGGTCTAAAAAAGCCTGCTTCACCAGTGTCTGACAATCGTCAAAAGTACCATCAATTTCCAGGGCTGTGATATTTTCGCCCAGGGTAGTCAATTGCTTTTCCTGCAAAAAACTCACCTTGCCGGAAGGGTAGAGAATGATAACCCGAATGCCTGGCGTTTGATAAAACCCTGCTGCTACCGCGCCACCCGTATCTCCGGAAGTAGCCACCAGAATAGTCAACTCCTGATCTTCACCGCGATTGAAATAGCTCATTAATTGCGCCATGAAACGTGCGCCAAAATCCTTGAACGCCAGCGACGGGCCGTGAAATAATTCCAGGATATACTGGTGTTCATCCAGATGAACCACGGGCGCGGGGAATGTGATCGATTGTTGGACGATTTGTTCCAGGTCAGAATCCTGAATAGCGCCACACAACAGATTTTTCGCTACCTCAAAGGCGATTTCCTGAAAAGTATAATCGGATAGGTTAGTGAGAAAAGCCGCTGGTAATTCGGGGATTTCCATCGGCATGTATAAGCCTTTATCTGCGGGCAAACCTCTAAAAACTGCTTCGCGCAGCGAGGCAATGTTCGACTTATCGTTAGTGCTGTATAGTTGCATGGCTTTACGTTTTGTCAACAAATGCGCTTTGCGCCTTCATTATTGATCGGAGATAGGTATAACGTATTTTCGATACTGGAAGTGTCAAAAACCTGTTGCATGGCTTTGCCTACTTGCGCTGCATTCGCTTTGCCACGGCACAACGCAAAAATGGACGGTCCGGCACCCGAAATACTACAGCCCAATGCGCCGCTTTCCAATGCTGCTTTTTTTACCTCGTAAAAATGCGGGATCAGGTGCGCCCGCTGCGGTTCGATCACCACGTCCTGCAAGGCACGACTAATCAGGTCATAATCAGATTTTACCAAGCCAATAATCAGCCCTCCCAGGTTTCCGCTTTGCTCGATCATTTGCATCAGGGAAACCTGCGGTTTGAGAATACCCCTAGATTCTTTGGTCAGCACTTCGATGTGTGGAAAAACGATTACGTTATACAAATCATCCGGATGGGGGACGCTGTGCACATCCAGTTCCTGATTGTTTCGAATCAGAATGATGCCGCCGAGCAAACAAGGCGCAACATTATCGGCGTGGTAGGCACCATCGGCAGCCTGCTCGCCTAACATGGCAAAGGGCAGCAACTCACTTTTGGTCAGTGGCTTGCCGAGCAGTTCGTTCACTGCCACTACGCCCCCGACGGCGCTCGCTGCACTCGATCCCATGCCCGTACCAAAGGGCATTTTTTTGTGAATTTCCAATTCGATACCGCGGGATTCGCCTAGATGTTCCAGCAAATTTTTTGCAGAAACACCGGCCGTATTTTTATCAATATCGTAAGGTAGTTTTCCACCATCACCCGTGATTGTTGCAATCCGAAAACCAGGTTCGGCAGCGAAACGAGCAATGATTTCATCGCCGGGTTTTTCCAGTGCAAAGCCCAAAATATCGAAACCGCAGGCAAGATTAGAAACCGTTGCCGGCGTAAAAACCTTAACTTCTTGTATCGCGTCTGTTGCCATTATTTATCGGGATAAAAAATTTCCAATTGTTAAAATCTCTGCAAAAACACCCGCAGCTGTTACCTCCGCACCTGCGCCAGGGCCGCGCACTACAAGCGGGCGTTCCTTGTAGCGATCCGTCGTAAATACGATCATGTTGTCGCTACCGCTCAGGAAGTAGAACGGATGACTCGTATCCACCGCTTCCAGTCCAATCGTCGCCTTGCCACCATCGAGTTTGGCGATCATGCGGAGTACTTTGCCATCATCGGCTGCTTTTTGTCGCACTTTTTCAAAATCATCATCGGCTGTTTCCAGCGCAGTAAAAAATGCTTCGACCGTTTCCGCTTGTTGGCAGGCTTCCGGTAAAACATTCTCAATTGCTACATCTTTTGCTTCGAGGGGTAAGCCCGTCTCACGTGCGAGAATGATGAGCTTGCGCCGCACGTCAATACCGTTCAAATCAATCCGCGGGTCCGGCTCGGTGTAGCCGCGCTCTTTTGCTTCTTTGACGATATCACTGAATTTTGTTCCGGCTTTGAAGGAATTAAAAATAAACGACAAAGAACCAGACAGCACGCCTTCAATTTTCAGGATGCGGTCGCCGCTTGTGATCAGGTCATTCAGGGTAGAAATGACCGGAAGCCCGGCTCCGACGTTTGTTTCATACATAAACTGCACGCCCCGCTTCGCTGCGATGGTCTTCAGCCTTTGGTATTGCAAATAAGCAGAAGAGGTCGCAATCTTATTCGGAGTTGAAATGGAAATACTGGCATTCAGAATTGTTTCGTAGAAATTTGCTACTTTTTCATCCGCCGTATTATCGACAAAAATCGTATTCGAGAGATTCAGCGATTTCATCCTTTCGATAAATGCGGGCATGCTTGCCGTATCGCCCTTTGCAAATAGTTGTTCTTCCCAATCATCCAGGTTAATGCCTTCTTCATTGAACACCATTTTTCGGCTATTGGATAAGCCAATAACTTTGATCTCCAGCGCCCGGCGTTCGCGCAGATAAGCCGCTTGCTGTCTGATTTGCTGGAGTAGCGTACTGCCGATCAGACCAGTCCCAACCATGAACAGGTGGAGTTCTTTCGTATTTGAAAGAAAAAATGCTTCGTGCAGGGCGTTAAGTGCTTTGCTTTCATCGGGCTTATTGATAACCACCGAGATATTCAGCTCGGATGAACCCTGCGCAATGGCAACCACATTGATACCATTTTTTCCCAGCGCCCGGAAGAGCCGCCCGGAGATGCCCGGACTGTAGCGCATGTTTTCGCCGATAGCTGCAACGATGGAAAGGTCAAACTCTGCTTTGACCGGTTCGACAATGCCGGTACTGATCTCATGCGCAAATGCTTCTTCTACTTGCCGTTTCGCTTTCTTAGCCATTTCAGGTTTGATCGCAAAAGAAATGGAATGCTCGGACGAACCCTGCGTGATGAGAATGATGTTTATGTTTGCATTCGCCAGGGAGGTGAACAAGCGAGCCGCGATGCCAGGTACACCAAACAAACCACTACCCTGAAGCGTCAGCAATGCAATGTCGTTGATGGAAGAAATCCCTTTTACGGAGTGCCCGTTCGGATCAGCCTGGGTGGAAATGTACGTCCCGGCAAATTTGGGGTTGAACGTATTTTTGATAACGATCGGAATCTGCTTCACCAGCGCCGGCTGAATGGTAGGAGGGTAAATAACCTTCGCGCCGAAGTGCGACATCTCCATCGCCTCGGCGTACGTCATCGTCGGGATGGTGAAGGCTTTGCTCACAATGCGGGGATCAGCCGTTAGCACGCCATCCACATCCGTCCAGATTTCGATCAGCTCTGCATCCAGCCCGGCGGCGAGCAGGGCTGCCGTATAATCAGAGCCACCGCGACCGAGCGTCGTTGTTAAGCCGCCTTTAGTTGAGGCAATAAACCCCGTAACTATTTGAATTTCAGTGTTTTGCTCGTAATAATCTCTGATCTTTTGGTACGTTTTTTCAAAATCAACCAGCGCTGAACCAAAGTTATTATTTGTCTTGATGACTTTTCTGGCATCTAAATACCTGGTATTCAGACCATTTTGTCGCAAGACATGCGAAATAAGGTAGGCTGAGTTGCGCTCGCCAAAACTCAGCACGTAGTCCATCGTTCTGGGAGAAACTTCCCGCACCAGAAAAATGCCATACAGTAAGTTTTTGAGTACTTCGTGGTTATTGTCCAACTCCAGCAGAGCGTGCTCCAGTGCATCCTGGCTGAGCAGTGCCTGCGCGGTTTCGAAGTGTCGCTGGCTAAATGCTTCAAAATGAGCGAGGTAGGTGTCGTCGCCTTTGGCAGCCAGGTGAGCCATATTGATAAGCATATCCGTCACGCCACCCAGCGCGGAGAACACCACCGTGAACTGCTCGCCGTTTGTATAATACCCTTTGAGTATCTCAACAATAGATTGAATGCGCTCGGGGGTACGCACCGACGAGCCGCCGAATTTTAAAACTTTCATGCAAATCAGGGATTAAAATTTAACCTGGTCAGGGCGGATGTTGTCAATCGAAATGCAAAAGTATTTAATTTTGAACGAAGTAGCCAGTGTTTGAGAAAAGAGGCGTTATTTTTTTTCTGCAAAAATTTCGGACAACAAGCTGATTGCTTCATTTTCTTTCTCGGTCATGCGCTTTTTTTCTTCGGGTTTCTTGTCGCCATAGCCGCATAGGTGTAGCACGCCGTGGCTCATCACGCGGTGCAGTTCGTTATCGAAAGTGACCTCATATTGTGCGGCATTCTCGCGAATGCGATTGATGCTGATAAAAATGTCGCCTTCCACAACGGGAAGTTTCGCATATTGGAAAGTGATAATATCGGTGAGGGTATCGTGATTGAGATACTGAAGATTGAGTTCGTACAAATAAGCATCGTTACAGAAAATGTAGCTGATGTGTTCGAGTATTTTATTTTCCTGGTCGATAATTCGCTTGACCCATTGGCGGAGCGTGTCGGCTTGTTCCAGAGAAAAGTCGATGTCTTCACTGTGAAACTCAATTGCCTCCGCCAGTTCTTCTGCATTCCAGGTGCGATTTTCCATCATCTGATCGCTTCCGAAGTTTTAGCTGATTTTAAATTTCATTTCGACGGTAGCGCCATTATTGCGGAAGCTGACCGCATCAGAGAGCTCTTGGATGAGGAAGACACCACGACCGCCGCATTTGGTCAGATTTTCCGGGGCGGTAGGATCGGGCACTTTGCGCGGATCGAAGCCACAGCCTTCATCCGTGACGCTGATGGCGAGGGTATTATGGGTGCGTTTCAATCGGATGGAAACATTTTTGGATTCGTCGCTGCAATTGCCGTGAATGATGGCATTATTAACAGCTTCGGTAAGGCTTACGAGAATATTGCAATGCAAATCCGGGCTAATCTGGTACTTTTCGACCAATCTGTTCACGAACGATTCGATCACCGTGATGTTCCGCGGATTGGATGGAAGTTTGAGTATCGTTTGTTCTGCTCTCATATTCATTGAGCGGACAGAGTTTAGTTTGTCAAAGAAATAGATTGGTTTTTCCTTACGAATGTTTCATGGGAGGAATCGCAATAAAGGGATTTTTCGGAAAATAATAACGAGAACCGGACAAATATAGTTCAATTCGTCCGGTTTCCGTTAAAAAAATCATTGTGCCGACTTGAGCGTTTTGAAATATTCTTCGACGAGGAATTTGTAGTAAGGCTTCAGCGTTGGCGAAACCGTCTTGTACATTTCGATTTCTGCTTCGCGTTTTTTGATGTATTCTTCCAGCGAAGGCGGCATCTTGCGTTCTTTTTCAGCGGCTGTTTCTGCCTTGCGCTGTTCTTCGAAGCCACGCTGGCGTTCCGCTTTTTCGTGCTCAAGCAGGCGGGTCAGGATTTCCTGCTGGCGCTTGAGCATTTCGTTGGACAGCTTTTTATTCACCAGATCGGTCTCCACTTTATCCATCTGCTCGATAATATCCTGCAATTGCTTGCTGCCTTGTCCGCGCTGTTGTAGCTCCTTTTGCTTATCGCGAAGCGCTTTGCGCAGTGCCGCCTGGCGAGCCGCCATTTTCGCAAATTCTTCCGAAGATAATCCTCCGCCATCCTTTTGCCCTTGCCCCTGTTGTTCTTTGGCTTGCTGCATTTTTTGCCGCATTTCTTCGTTGAGTTTTTCCTGCCCCTCGCTGATCTTATCCTGTGGTTGACCATTGGGTTGTTGCCCTTCCCCGGGTTTTTGACACATTTGGGCCCCCGCCATCATAGCCGACATTTGCTGCTGCATTTGGTTCATTACTTCGCTGAGCATCAACGCCAGATCATTGAGGTTTTTCATAGAACGTTGTTGGTTGTTGGCAGCCTGTGGCTTTTGGCGTTCTTCCAGATGATCTATGCTTTGCCGCAGGTTATCTTTGATTTCAAAAACTTTTTCAGTAATGAAGGATTCAATCTGAAAAACCCGCTTGCTCAATGCCTGCAGACTATCCTCTACCAAACGGAAGTCATCCTGTAGCTTGAATTGCTGCTGCGTCAATTCTTTGTAACGCGGGGTGTTGATGCTGACCTGGTCCAGTTCCTTGAACAAATCTTCCTGATCGAAAGACAAGCCAACAAGGTTTTCCAGCAACTGACGCAGTGCGGCCATGTCTTCCTGCATTTGTTCCATATCGCCTTGTTGCATTTGCATTTGCATCTGGTTCGCCATGTCTTTCATCTTCTCAGAAGCGCGCTTCTGCGACTGGGAGGCATTTTTGTTTTGCTCCTGCTGCAGTTGTTGTTGGCTGCGGTTCAGATCTTGTTGGATGTCGTTCATTTCCTCGTCCTGATCGCCAATATCCTTCGGACGCTGCAATTCCTTATTCTTTTCTTCCAACTCATCCATCTTCTTTTTCAGTTCCTCGAACTTTTCATTGACATCCTCCTGTTTTTGTTGCAATTCCTCCTGTTTGTTCTTTGGCATTGCTTCATTTTGCTTGCCCTGCTGTTGTTCGTCTTTTTGTTGCTGCTGTTGCTCGCCCTGTTTATTTTGTTCCTGTTCTTCTTTTTCAGACTGTTCGCCCTTCTCTTGCTCCGTTTGTTCACTTTCCTGGCTTTCCTGCTCATTTTGCTTTTCCTGCGCCGCTTCTTTTTCCTGTTTATAATCTTCGCTGACCGGATCGTTCGGTTTGGCTTCTTTGGTTTCTTCGCTCAGTTTTTCCTGTTCTTCGGCAAGTTCCTGCAGTTCGTTCATCATTTCCTGCATTTTTTGCTCTACTTCCAGTTGCTTGAAGAGTTCCATCAGGCGGTCCATGTTGTTTTCCATGTCTTCGCTATTAAACTCCATATTTTCCATCATATCCAGCGCCTGGTCTTTTTCCATTTTTTGCAGCATTTCTTCGATCTGCTTCATCAACTCCTTCATTTCTTCGCTCATCGCTTCGTCGAACATTTTCTGCAACTGCTCCTGCTTTTCGAGCGTTTCTTCATCCATTTGCGCGTATTCCTGCTGATTTTCCAGGTTCTCTTCAAAAGCTTTTTTCGCTTCTTCGATCTTCTTTTCCAGTTCTTTCTGACGGGCCAGCAGCTTTTCCATTTCCTTACGGCTTTGCCAGTTCAGGTCGCGTTCCTGAAGCAGTTTTTCGCGGAGGCGCTTTACTTCGTCTTTGATGCGTTTTGATTCTTCGAGCGCCTCTTTCAAATCATCCTTAATCTGCTGATTGTTTTTATCCGCCATTGCCTGATATTCCTTGACGGTTGGCACGGCATAAACCATAAAGCTGGTTCGGGCAGATTTGCTGCCGTTCACACCGTCGTTGTCATATACTTCGAAGTAGTAGGTTACTTCGTCGCCGGGAGCGAGTTCCAGTTCGTTCAGGTCGAAAATGTGATCGAAGCGTATTTGTTTGGTATCAGGTTTGCGCAGCTTGGCGGTTTTCAGTTCACCTTGCTTGCCTTTTGCTTTGCGAATTCGATAGTTGAAAGAAATGCTCAGCAGCCCGTAGTCATCCGTAGCCTCTCCGATGAAATAAAGTAGCTTCCGATCGAGGCTATCCTGAAATTTTTCGGCGCTGATATTCGGATACAAATCCGGAATAACCGTAATGCTATAGCTAATGGAATCGGCTTGTGGCAGATTAGCATTGGAAATATAGAGCTTGTAAGGCTCATCGCGCATGGCTTTGCGCTCATAGGTAAAGAGGTCGTCAGAAAATCGTTTCACTTCTTTACGGTCTTTACCAGCGAATTCAATCAGAATATTGTCCGTATTTTCTGCATTGAAAACCCAGTCGATATTGGTGCCCATCGGTACGACGAGGTCGCCGACATTGGCCAGCGCTTCATCCTTACGCCCGATGTAAGCCGGATAATCCAGTTTCACTTCAAAGCCGGTAACATTCGGTTTTTTCAACACGTCCAGCGAGTATTTTTTGGAACGCACTTCGGCTGAAAACAACCGGAAGTCCGTTTTTTTCTGCACGTTGCTGAAGCGATAGGAAAATGTATTGGGAGATTCCTTTTTCAGACGATATTCTACATTGTCCACATTTATGAACACCTCATTTGGTAGCTGATTACCCTCGATGGTCACCATGAGCGGAAAATCTTCAAACTGCGCTACCGAAAGGTCATCTTCATCGAGTACAAAGGAAAAGGGCGCTGGTTTGAAAAACTCTTTACCGTTGTTAATCAACCGGAAGGCGCTGTCTTTTATCATGCTGGGGGCAGCAAACAGAAGAATCAGCAGCAACAGCAATGGCGGCAGCGCGTAGCGCAGGTACTTTCGGTTTTGCGACAGGTTGATTGCCGATTTGAACGGCACCAGCTTGATTTCCTCTGTTTTCTGATTGACACTGGCCATGATGAGCTCTTTGTTCTCGAGCGTATCTGCCTGGTGCTTCAGCTGTAAAATATTGAGCAGTTTATCCTTTACATCGGTAAAGTGATTGCCGATAACGGCGGCTGCCTGCTCGTGCGAAATAACTGAACCAAGCCGGAAATAACGAAGCAGTGGTAAAACAACCCATTGCGCCAACGCCAGTGCGCTAGTGCCAATGAAGGAAAAGAACAACACCTTGCGAACGCCGGTGCTGAAATAGTAATAGTGCTCCAGCACACTCATCACTACAAACAACAATACGACCAGTCCTACGCTGTACAAAGCGCCCCGGATGAGCTGATTGACGTAGTATTTGCGAATGAACTGATCCAGTTTTTCTACTAACAGTCGGTAATTATCCTGATGAGCCATCTGTCAAATTATGTTTTGAGCTTTTCTTTTAAATATGAACGTTGTCCGGATAAGGTTGCCAAAAAACAGTTTTTTAACATCCAAATGGGCAAAAATGATGCCGATTGCACTTAAATTCGGTTTGGGGAGAGCCACACAAGCAAACGAAAATGAAAATTAGGCAAGATTATACACAAAATCAAGCAAATAAGTGTTAAGAAAAAGCAAAAGCCAATAATAGCACATTACTACCATTGGCTTTTGCAACCGGGATTATAAAAAAAACGGTGGCTTACGGCTGGATCAGCATTTGGCTGTAAAGCGATTGTAGCTGGCTGTCGGTTTCTTTTTCTTGTATTTCATCCAGCATTTCGTCCATTTTTGCAAGGTTGCCGGTTAGTCGGTTCTTCGCCTCCCCTTCCGCTTCGGAGGCTTCGTCCTGGTAGAAAGTGCGCATGGTGTTGATGGCACGAGTAGCCCCAAATCTTCTCCACAAAGACTGCGACATATCCGTAGCAATACTTTTCAGTTTTAGCATGGCGGTCATTGCCGTTTCGTTATCCGCTTTTGCGGCGAGCTGCTGGTAGCTTTCCATTAGCGATACGACGTTGAAGCCATCAATTTTATTGAAATTTTGCTCAAAGAAAGGCAAGTACTTCGGGTCGCCGCTATTGGCATAAATGGCGCTCACCGCTGCTTTGATTTCGCTACTTTGTTCTTTTTCCAGCTTTTCGGCGTATTCCTGTGCGATATCCGGTTGCAGCTCGATCAGCGCCTGAAGCGCGGTAGATACCGCCGAATAGGCTGGGTCGTTTTCGATGGCATATCTGGCAATGTCAATGATTTGCTCGTCTTCCAGGGATGTCAGCTTTTCGATGGCGGTAGCTCGCACGACGGAATGAGGATCGGTTTTTGCCAACGAGCGAAGGGTATTGATGACATCGGCATCCATGTTGTCTTCTACAAAATCAACGGCGATAGCCCGCATTACCCAAAACTTGTCCTTCAGCGCTTCTTTAAAAATAGCTTCGGCCTCTGGGTGATCGCTGTAAGCGAGGTTTTGCATGGCTTCATATCGATCAAAAAACTTCGGTGCGTTGCGGAATTGATAGACGTAAGCGTCCGCGTCTTTGGTTTCCTGCTTTTGTGCCAGCAAAGTCCGGTCGGCATCAAAAATCATCAGTTTTGGCGCTTTTGGCAAATCAAACGTGAAAGTTTGTTCGCGTTTGGTCACTTCCACCGGGTGGCGTACTTTTCCGTTTTCGGTGTAAATATCCACAACAGTCGGAATTTGAAAAATCGGCGGCGTACCGTCTTCAGGTGATTGCGTCTGGACGACCGTCACGCTGGCCTGTTGCGTTGTTTCATCGTAATTATAAGCAATATCCAGGCTTGGATGCCCCTGGGCAAAATACCACTGATTCCAGAACCAGTTCATATCCTGTCCGGTCACTTCCTCAAAAGCCAGCCGCAGGTTGTGTGCTTCAACGGCGGTGTAGGCATTATTTTTCAGGTATTTGCTGAGCGCCGCGAAAAAGGCCTCATCGCCAACGTAGCTGCGCAGCATGTGCAGCACCGCTCCGCCTTTATTGTAGCTATGGGCATCAAACATGTCCTCCTTGTCTTCGTAGCCGAAGTGAATGAGCGGGTGCATATTGCCTTCGGCAGAGGAAAAGTAGCCATTCCACTCATTGAGCAGGTGGTAATCTGCTTCATCAACGCCGTATTTGTGCTCCAGCCAGAGGTATTCGGAATAGTTGGCAAAACCTTCGTTCATCGTCAGATTCGCCCAGCTTTCCGTCGTTACATAATCGCCAAACCAGTGGTGGAACAACTCATGGGCAACCACCTTTTCATTATCGAGCACGTCGATCAGGTCGCGAGAGGTTTGCTGCATAAACTCTCCGAAAATGACGGCGGTGGTATTTTCCATAGCGCCGGAAACATAATCGCGGACGACAATTTGCGAATACTTTTGCCAGGGGTATTTCAAATCCAGCATTTCCGAGAAAAGGGTCAGCATTTCCGGCGTGTAAGGATAAATCGCTTTGGCATGTTCTTCATAAGCGGATTCCACGTAATATTCCACCGGGATACCTTCCCAGGTTTCGGTTACTTTGGCAAATTCGCCCACAGTCAGCATAAACAGATAGGGCGCGTGCGGCTGATCCATTTTCCAGTAATCCGTGCGGGTGCCATCGCTATTTTTTTTGGAAGAAACCAGCAGTCCGTTGGAGAGTGTGGTGTATTTATCCGCTACGGTGACGTAAAGCTCCTGCGTGGTGCGTTCATTGGGTTTGTCAATGGTTGGAAACCATTTGGAACTGGCTTCGGTTTCGCCTTGCGTCCAGATTTGGGTGGGTTTTTCCGGGTCTTCATCGCGCGGGTCAATGAAGTACAGCCCTTTATCGGAGGCAATGGCTGCGCTGCCACCGGTTTCGCCGGGGGTGGCGGTGTATTCTATATAAATGGTATATTCTTCTTTTCGGGTAAATTCCCTGCCGAGGTCAATTACAATTTGATTGCCATCATAATCGTATTTCAGCAGGGTATTTTTTCCTGCAAAATTTACTTTGTGAAACTCAAAGTTCTTCGCATCCAGCGTCAGTGTTCGGGTGGGGTAAAAATAAGGTTTGAGTGTCAGGGTCGCTTTACCCAGCACCTGCTCCTTTTCCCAGTCGAAGCGAACATCGAGTTTCGTGTGCAGGAGGTCATTCATCCGGGTGTGGCTTGCATTGTAACGCGGCAGCGTATCGGGAATGACGGCAGTCGGCGTATCTGGTTCGTAAGCCTCATCGGGCGTGAGTGGCGCAGCCGAAACCGTCAGTGTGTCGAGGTTGCGTTCCTCTATGTTGGGCGTGGTTGCGGTAGTTGGGGCATCCGTTGGTGCGTTGGGGATATTTTTTTGCGAACTGCAACCCAGGAGCAGCGACACCGCAACAAATAACGACAAAAGATTTTTCATAATGCAATTTGAAATTTTGAGATAAAAAGCGCAATGGCGCTTAAATGTTGTGCGAAAGTAAATGGCTTTTCGCAAAAAATGCAGAAAAGCGAAGAAAATGGCAGGTATTGGCAAAATCCTTTTCGGGGCATACTGCCCATTGCCGGGCAGGAGCCGGAAATTTTTATGGTGCCGGTTTTGCCATTATTTCTTCCAGGAAGGTTTCCAGGTGTTGGTTGAATTGCTTTGGGTGTTCCATCATGGGGGCGTGCCCGCATTCTTCTACAAAAATCAGTTTGGAATTTTTTATGAGTTCATGGAACTTTTCCCCGACAAATGCCGGCGTTACATTATCTTCCCGCCCCCATATCAGCAGGGTCGGCGCTTCTATTTCACCGAGCTTGTCGCCCAGGTTGTGCCGCACGGCAGACTTTGAAGTGGCAACAATCCGAATGGCTTTGTTGCGGTCATTCACAATATCGAACACTTCGTCCACCAGTTCTTTCGTGGCTACTTCCGGACGGTAAAACGTGGCTTCGGTTTTGTTTTTGATAAAGTCGTAATCGCCGCGCTTTGGGAAGGTGCTGCCCATAGCGCTTTCAAACAAGCCCGAGCTACCGGTAAGAATGATGGACGCAACTTTGTCCGGGTGTGCCAGTGCGAAGAGCAGCGCAATGTGCCCGCCCAAAGAATTGCCGAGCACATGAACCTTGCCAAGTCCCTTATGCTCCAACAGTTCCGCTACATATTCTGCCAAACCGGCTACCGAGAGCTTGCGGATGGGCATTTCAAAAATGGGTAAAATCGGTACGACTACGTTCATCTTATCCGAAAAATGAGCAATAATGCCCTGAAAATTACTCAGCGCGCCAAATAGCCCGTGCAACAGCAAGAGCGTCTCCTCGCCTCCTTGGGTTTCGATATACTTAAAATTGCCGTCTTGCTTTATTTCTTGATTCATCCGGAAAATCGCTTATAAATTGATACAAAAAAAAGCGTTCGGCTGCAAAAATAAGCTTTTTTACAGCTTTTGCGCAATTTAGAGATGCCAATGATTGAACATCCTTTGCAAAATCAGCGTTTTAGCGCAGCTATTTAAAGAATTTATTTGCCTTTATCTTTGTTTAATTCAAAAAATATCTATTGCTTTGCATAGTAAAAAATAGAAAACGCTTTTCTTACCTAATAATCCGGTGAGCAACTTCTAAACGAATACGGGTATAAACGCTAAGAAATCATATTAATTAATTAAATCAAACGAAACATGCGTCAAATAATCGGTTTACTGATTCTAGTCTTTGCACTTGGCTCTTTCCAGTCTTGCGTATCTAAAAAGAAATTCGATGAACTGCAGGCTGCAAAAGATGCAACGGACCAGGCTCTGGCTGAAACTCAGGCTCAGCTGAAAACACTACAAGACGAAAACCAGGAGCTGCAGGCTACGCTCCAATCAGAAAAAGAGCGCCTCAATGGCGAAATCGCTTCTATCAAGAGCGATCTGGATGCTACGAAGAGCCAAATGGCTCAGGTTCAGGAGAAGTTGAACATGACGGAATCTGAACTTATGGCATTGAAAAATGAAATCAATGGCATCTTCGGCGCTTACGCAGAAAGCGGACTGAAGCTGGAAGAAAGAGATGGCAGATTGTACGTTATGACGGACGCTGCTCCCAAGTACAGAACGGGCTCGGCTGCTTTGACCCGCGCTGAAAGAGATGCTATCGGCGAATTGGCGGAAACGCTGAAGAACAATCCGAAGCTGAAGATTTTGGTGGAAGGTCACACCGACAATAAGAAGTACCCATCTGGCGGTTATGACAATTGGGATTTATCGATCTCCCGGGCTATGGGCGTTGTACGCCAGTTGTTGCGCGCAGGTGTTGATCCTGGTCAGGTTGCTGCGGTAGGTCGTGGCGAAACGATGCCAGCCGGCGATAACAGCACCGCTGATGGTCGCGCAGAAAACAGACGTTCTGTGGTTGCACCAGATCCAGCGCTGGGTGAAATCATGAAGAGCGGAGGAAACAACTAATTCCTCTACGTCACCACGAAAGGAACTGAAAAAT
>CAZFBU010000016.1:0-5105 GCA_964517175.1 uncultured Saprospiraceae bacterium | reverse complement strand
TTGTTTTGTACCGTGATTTATACGGTGTTTTGCTCCGGCGTCACTCTTCGATGATGGTCATCACCCGATCATAGCTCAAAAAAGTGAATATACCGATGGCATTAGCCGAGCCGGTCAGGTTGGAAATAACCGGGCTGGGCTGCGCAAACGGATTCCCATTGGCATCTCTGGCAATGAACACGCTTTGCAAATAATCAAAATACGCCTTGTCGATGTGAAACAGGGTGTTGTAAATGGTGTCGCCTACCGCATAATCATATCCGCTGCCGAAAACCACCAAGTCTTCCACAAAGCGATCATCCGTCACAAAATCCTGATCGGGAATACTGTCGAGGCTGGAACGGTGCAGCATCCGGCGGATATAATTGCGCTCATTTGGAATATCTGTGAAATAAGTCAGCACCCGGTACAATGTATCCCGTTCGGTGCGGGTCTCGGGTTCAGGTAGCTGCACCACGATGCTATCCAGCGGAATAGTGGGAAGTATGCGCGTGCGCGCTTCAATCATGGAGCCGTCGGCGAGGGTAATCTTCAGTTCAAAGTCGTGTTCGTAATCCTCAGGAATAATATCCGGAGAAGAATAATTGAAAAACTTATTGGTAGTAAAATTCAGGAGCAGTTCATTTTGTAAGTTGTATTCCTTGCCGTTGTGGGAAATGGTTACATCTGCATCGTTGATGAGTAGTTGGTTCAAGAAATTCTCATCATCCAGGCTGGGAAACGGGTCGAAATATGCAGCGCTGCGCGAGAGCAGGAGCGTGAACGGTTGCCCTGGCTCCAGATAGCACTCCACTACGGGCTGGCTTTCATAAACGGGTAGCTCCAGATCAATTTCCTGCTCCAGGTTGCAGGCAAAAGCAGTGAAAATGGTAGCGATAATCGAAAATATACGGATGCGTTTCATTTTTTGAAAATTTGGTTTAAAATTTGAAATTCCAGGTGACCGAAGGCAAAATCGGAAAAAGCGAAACTTGTTTGGCAGCTATTCGCGTCGGTATTTCAATGGCGTTGCCGCTGGCGTCCTGTTCCGATTCAAACTGCGGCTCCAGGAAGAGGAAAAACGTGTTGCGCCGATCATAAGCATTGATGATGTTGAACGTCAGATCGCTTTCGCCCCAGCGCGGGAAGAAACGCCAAACCAGCCCCAGGTCCAGCCGATGGTAATCAGGCAGACGGAACTGGTTTCGGTCGCCATATATCGGGATGACCGCTTCAAAATTGCCGCCATATATATCCTGAAAAGTGAAGCGCCCTCCGGGCAACCAGCGCCGGTCGCCGGAGCCATAGACGAAAGTTGCCGTTGCCGTCAGTCGGGGCGATAGCTCATAAACAGCTACCACCGACAAGTCGTGCCGCCGGTCATAAATCGGCGAAAAATAGCCCTGCTGTGCAAAATTGCCCGCCGGGTCGATGGTCTCAAAGTCACCACGTTGTACAAAAGCCAGCGTGTAACCGATCCAGCCGGTTAGCTTGCCTTCGTCTTTTTCGATGCTGATCTCCATGCCGTACGCCTCGCCTCGCCCGATGGCAAATTCCTCCTCCAAATCGTCATTGGCAAAAATTTGAGCGCCGTCCACAAATTCCAGTTGATTGTCCAGACTTTTGTAATAAGTTTCAAAATTGATAAGATAATCGCGTTTCAACAGGTAAGACACCCCCAGCGCCACTTGGTCGGAACGCTGCGGACGCACCCGCTCGGTGGAGGGATACCAGATGTCGGTCGGTAGTGTCACGCCGGAATTGGCAACCAGATGCAGATACTGAAACATCCGCGCATAGCTGGCTTTGAGCACCCACTGCTCGGTCAGCGTGTAGCGCGAAGCGAAGCGTGGCTCCAGATTGACATACGTCGTACCGTCATTGTAAAAACCGCTCAACCGTAATCCTGTACTCAGCTTCAACTGATCCGATACATCGAAATCGTCGGAGATATAAGCGCCCATTTCCAGGCCGTTGTATTCCTCCCCGGCGGAAAAATTCACAACGCCATCGGTGCTGCCTGCTTTCAGCCGCCCGACGGTGAAGTTGTGGTGGGTTACATTTGCGCCGAAGCGCAGGGTGTTGCGCGGATTGGCTACGTAGTAGAAGTCTGTTTTTAAATTCGCATCGCGGATATTGGAACCCAGGTCAAAAGAAAACCCCGTCACTTCATTCTTAATATTGTATTGATAATCTGAAAAGGTGAATGTCGTATTCGCAAAAAGCTTTGGATTGAAGACGTGGTTCCAGCGCGCGGTGCCGGTGGCATTGCCCCAGTCGAAGCTGAAGTCGAAGAAATCGCCCTCAAAGCCAAATACATCCCGACCAAAGTAGCCGCTCAGGAACAAGCGATCTTTCTCGCCAAGCTCAAAATTGATCTTGGTGTTTAAGTCATAGAAAAAGTAATCCGGTATCGGGCTGAAATCTTCCTTATCCGCATTGGCGCGGTTGACCGCCCGCGTAAACAAGTCCACATACGTGCGCCGACCCGAAACGATGAAAGAGGACTTGTTTTTTTGAATGGGACCCTCCAGCGTCAGGCGCGAAGCGATCAGCCCTATGCCGCCCGAGCCGGAAAATTCCTTGTTATTGCCTTCTTTCAGTTTTACATCCAACACCGAAGAAAGCCGCCCGCCGTATTGTGCCGGAAAACCACCTTTGTAAATTTTTAAATCCTTGACGGCGTCGGTATTGAAAGTGCTGAAAAAACCAAACAGGTGATTCGCATTATAAACCACGGCTTCATCGAGAATAATGAGGTTTTGGTCGCCGCCGCCGCCGCGTACGAACAAGCCTGTGGTGCCTTCCGAACCCGAAGGAATGCCCGGCTTCAACTGGATGACCTTGATGACGTCACTTTCGCCCAGCAGCACCGGTATGTTTTTTACTTGTTTGGTGCTGATGGCTTCCACGCTCATCTCGGTAGATTGCAGTTGTTCCTGAAAAGAGTTGGCTTTCACCACCACTTCTTCCAGTTCCACGCCGCTGCCCAGTTCCATATTGAGACTCAAATCACCGGTGAGGAAAACCTTTTGTTGCCGCGTCTGAAAACCAACGTAGCTGAATTCCAGTGTGACGGAATCCCGCGCAGGCAGCGCAATGGAATAGAAGCCATACTCGTTGGTGAGCGTACCCGAACCCAGCCCCGGGGCGGCGACCGTCGCGCCAATGAGCGTTTCGCCGCTATCGGCATCGCGCACGGTACCGCTGACGGTGAACTGCTGCTGCGCAAAAAGAGGAGCGTTGCACAGCAGAAACAGGAATAAAGTAGATTGTAATTTCATTGGGAGTTAAAATTTTTTTTCAAAAAAAATGTGTCCTGCAAACATAAAACACGTCTCAATATTTAGAAACAATTTTCTACCAACGGTTTGAATGATCTCTATGTTTAACATAAATGCTTCAACATTTGACAGGAAGCATTCAAAAAGCGAATTTACACCATGAAAACAGCAACCAAATCAACCCTGATGGAAAAGCAATGGATCCTACTCGAAGCGGATGCCGCGAAGGCGGAAGCACTGGAGGGTGCGCTCGGCATCCACCCGGTTTTTGCGCGCTTGCTGGTGCAGCGGGGCGTCGAAACGTTCGAGGAGGCACGGCGCTTTTTCCGCCCGGACTGGAGCCACCTCCACGATCCTTTTTTGATGCAGGACATGGATAAAGCAGTCGTGCGACTGGAACAGGCGATTGCGAAGCAAGAGAAAATCCTGCTCTACGGTGATTACGATGTGGATGGAACGACGTCTATTGCGCTGATGTACAGTTTTTTGCAAAAACATCACCAGCACCTGGATTATTATATTCCGGATCGGTACAAAGAAGGCTATGGTATTTCGCTGGAAGGCATCGAATACGCGCAGGAGAAGGGCATTAATCTCATCATCGCAATGGACTGCGGCATCACAGCCATTGATCAGGTGCGCCGCGCCAATCAATACGGCATCGATATGATCATTTGCGATCACCACCTGCCGGGGGCAGCGTTGCCGGAAGCTTTGGCAGTGCTGGATCCGAAGCGGGCAGACTGTGCGTACCCGTTCGAGGAGTTGAGCGGTTGTGGCGTAGCGTTCAAACTGGCGCAGGCGTATGTCTTGAAAAATGGACTGGAGGAAGCGCAACTGCATGAACTATTGGACTTACTGGTCATCAGCATTGCCAGCGATATTGTACCGATGGTGGGTGAAAATCGCGTTCTGGCCTGGTACGGTTTGCAAAAGCTGAATGCCACGGAGCGCCCGGGTTTGCAGGCGCTGATCGCGCGGACTCGGCGAGAGCCACCTCTGACCATCAGCGATATCGTCTTTGGTATCGGACCGATGATAAACGCTGCCGGTCGGCTTGCCGATGCCGAACAGGCGGTGCGGCTGATGCTGGCAGGCGAAGGGCGCTCGGCTACCGAATATGCGCAGATTTTGGAATATCGGAACAAAATGCGGCGCGAATTTGACGAACGCATCGCGGAAGAGGCAAAAGAAATGTGGGAAAGCGACGCGGACTGGCAACGCAAGCGGGCGATCGTTTTGTACAAACCTCATTGGCACAAAGGCATTGTGGGCATTGCGGCGGCGAGAATGGTGGAGCAGTACCATCGCCCGACGATCATTCTCACCGAATCGGAGGGAAAAATTGTCGGCTCGGCGCGCTCAGTTGCCGGATTCGACATTCACAAAGCGATCGATATGTGTAGCGATTTGTTGATTAGCTTTGGTGGGCACGCACACGCGGCGGGCTTGAGCATGGCGCGGGAGAACGTCATTTTTTTTCAGGAGCGCTTCGAAGCGGTGGTGGACACTATTGCCGAGGAGGAAGTTTTTGTTCCCGAAGTTCGGATTTCGGCAGAGATTGAGCTGGATGACATTACCCCAAAGTTCTGGAGTATTCTGCGGCAGTTTGCGCCCTTTGGTCCGGGCAACCGCAATCCGATTTTCCTGTGCCGGGGCGTGCGCGATACAGGCTATTCGCGTTTGCTGCGCGGCAACCACCTGCGTCTGGCAATTGGGCAGCAGGGCTCGCAGGTGCGGTACGGCGTGGCTTTTGGTCGGGGAGATGATTTTCCCAAAGTCAGAAAGCGCAAGCCATTTGATGTCTGTTTCACACTGGAGGAAAATCGCTGGCAGGGCAAT
>CAZFBU010000015.1:39326-42405 GCA_964517175.1 uncultured Saprospiraceae bacterium | reverse complement strand
CCGTGCAAAAAGCCTTCCAGCCAGCGCACCGCCTGCGTTACGTCGCTCCGGTTGGATAGTGCAAATTGTAACCGCTGCGCAGTTTCCGCCACATCGAGCATGCTTTTGTCGAACAGCAGCCGCGCACAAACACCGTGCAACAGCGCATCGCTGGAGGTTTGTACCACGACATTCGCCAGTGCCTGAAACCAGGATTTTGTGTGGACTTCATCCGCCAATAGAGCGATCGACTGGTGGGTGCGAATGAGACTTTTGAACAGTTCCCCTGCCAGATCTTCATCCAGATCGCGGCAGGCATCGGGCAAGCCAATGCAAATGCGCGGAACCATTTCGTCCACGAGGTGCTGCACGGCGTCGGCGTCCGTTTTTCGAATATTGCCATAGCGAATGATGCGCACCAACGGCTCCAGGGCATCCATCAGGTAGAAAACGTCATTGGAAACCGCGATTGCATCGGCAAGCTGCCGCATCAAGGGTTCAACCGCTTCGGGTAATTCCGCAAGCAATACTTCGCCAGCGAGTTCGGTCAAGTCCGCCAGCCGGTCAGTATCGCGCGCTTTGTTGATAACCGCCAACGTAGCCGCTTCATAAACCGTATTGCCCAGCATACCCGCTTCGATGAGTCGCAGGATGTACTCGGGCTGCCATTTCAAACGCCAGCTTTCGCGAAAGCTGCCGCGCTGGTAGGGCGAATTTTCGACCACCGTACCCCACGGAATATCCAGAATACGCAAGCGATGCAGCAATTGGCTGGCCAGTAAGTTCGACTCTACGCGCAAATCCAGATCCCGTTCTGCCGTTTCGGAAGATTTGTAATATTTCGTCAGGCGAGCCGATTTGACATTTTTCTCAAAATCCTGCTGCAGGGCAGACGCCAGGTTCTCCGGCACATTACCCACGACGTCGCCGATGACCAGTTTTTCCTCGATCAGCCCCAGCAGGTGCGCCTGCCCTTTGCACAAAACGGTGACCGCCGCTTCGCGCAACTCATCTAGCCCAGCAATCGTGCGTTCGCGCATGGTCGCCAGCGTTCGCGCCAGTTGGATCGCGTCGATCACCTCCGCAGAGGAAGCGTCCAAGCCCTCGTCGCGCAGCAATTTTGCGGCTTGCGACATCCAGGTGAGCGTAGCATTTTTTCTGTTTTGAAACAACAATTCGTACCAGGCGGGCGAGATCACCCCGGCGCCGTAGCCTGAGCGGGAAGCCAATCGTTCGTAACTCCAGGGAATCCAGGTGCTCGCTGTTTTCACTTTTTTGATGTTTCGAAGCAGTGAATTGTCATCTTTTTGTTTAAAATTTTGCCAACTTTGCAGCACCGGCGCGTGCCAGGCGCCACAAACCACGGCAATTCGGGCAAAACCATCTTTTTCCGCTTTGCGAATGGCTTTGCGCATATGCGCTTCGCGGATGAGCGTGAGGGATGACTCCGGGCGTTGCAATTCTTCCCGCAGCGCGGTGACCATATCCAGAATCGCATCGAAAATAGCGGACTCGTTTTCGGCTTGCTCGAAGGTCACTTCCCACCAGCGCTCGCTATCGGTGTAGCCGGCGAGGTGAGCGATCGCTCCTATCGGATCGGTTGAAGGGTTGAAGCGTTGAAAGGTTGATTTATCCGCCTTTGGCGGAAGGGTTGATTTCGGTTCGGATTTAAAATCGAATTTAATCTGGCGTTTGGCGAGTTCCGATTCGTTTAAACCAAACGTTTGCGCCATCGGCAAATCCATTAATTCAACTAAAATATCATTCTGTAAACCAAATTGAATTGCCTGCCATTCAGGAGAAAATTCGGCGAACGGAAAATAACTGGCTTGCGCCAAATCTTTCGGATCGTACAAAATAATGGCAACCGGCGGTTGCAAATCTTTATTTCCAATGTGCCTGATCGCGCTCTGGGCATCGGCAGGCCCTTCGATCAACAGGCAATCCGGCTGATACGCCCCCAGCGCCCGCAACAAGCTCCGCGCCGAGCCAGGACCGTGATGCCGTATGCCGAATACATTGACCATTGATGATTGATGATTGATAATTGACCATTGAAACTGCTCACTGCCACTGCAAACTGGCTACTATAAAATCTCTTTGCATGCTTCGTACAAATCACGCCATTCTTTACGATGCTTCACCACCGTCTCCAGATATTCTTCCCAGACTTTCTTGTCGGTATTGGAATCTTTGATAATGGCTCCGCTCAAGCTGGCGGCGATGTCCTTTGCGCCGAGTTTACCATCGCCAAAGTGCGCGGCGAGCGCTTGTCCGTTGTTGATGACCGAAATCGCTTCCGCTGTACTGAGCGTACTGCTGGGCGATTTGAGCTTTTGTTTGTTGTCTTCGGTTTTGCCGCTGCGCAGTTCCCGGAAGATCGTGACCAGGCGCTGAATTTCCTGAATCGGAGCAACTTGTGATGGCAAAGCCAGGCGTTCGCCGATCTTTTCTACGCGATTTTTCACAATCTCGACTTCCGCTTCCAGTGTTTCCGGTAAGGGCATGATGACCGTGTTGAATCTCCGTCGCAAGGCACTCGACAACTCATTGACACCCTTGTCGCGGTCATTCGCCGTAGCGATGACATTGAAGCCACTTACTGCCTGCACTTCCGAATTTAATTCCGGAATCGGCAAGGCTTTTTCCGAGAGTACCGTGATCAGCGCATCCTGCACATCGGAAGGAATGCGCGTCAATTCTTCCACACGCGCGATCTTGCCTTCCTGCATGGCCCGCATCACCGGACTCGGCACCATCGCCTCCGCCGAAGGACCTTTCGCCAGCAATTGCGCGTAATTCCACCCGTAGCGCAAGGATTCCTCCGCCATGCCCGCCGTACCTTGCACCAACAGGGTAGAATCGCCGGAAATCGCCGCCGCCAGGTGCTCCGAAACCCAGGTCTTTGCCGTGCCTGGAACGCCCACCAGCAGCAGCGCCCGATCCGTGACCAGCGTGGCTACCGCCACTTCGATGAGCCGACGATTGCCGAAATATTTGGGCTCAATGGCAAAGCCATCGTCCAGCTTACCGCCCAGAAGGTAAGTCACCACCGCCCAGGGCGAGAGTTTCCAGTTTTCCGGGCGCGGGCGGTCGTCGG
>CAZFBU010000015.1:26263-39226 GCA_964517175.1 uncultured Saprospiraceae bacterium | reverse complement strand
ATTTCGCCTTCATACATTGCCAGTGCAAACGCGCCTTTCTCCATTTGCTGAAAAACAGCCGCGCCCCGAAGCAGCACTTCTGCCGGATCGCCCGCGGTAGCGATGCCCGCCGCACGAAGCTTTTGCAGCATTTCAGTGGAAAGCTGCCCATTTTCCGTACCCAGCAGGGCGGTTTTGACGAGTTGTTGCCAGATCATATTATTTGAATGCATCTTGGTGTGAATTGTTTTTACAACAAATCCGTATTTTTTTTGTGTCGGAGTAATGACGAGATTACAAAATAATATTCTACAATAGAGAAAACCAAAAAATATATTTTCAACATCTTCCATCGTTTCCACTTTCCAGTTGGCGGCAATGCCTGACAATCAACAATTTTTATACTTTTTTGATGGATGCAAAATTTCATTTTTCTTTTGATTATCAATGCGAACGACTATCTTTGCACCGATTTTTAGCGAACCTAGTTTTTACTCAAAAATATTCTCTTCAAGACATGGCAAATATCGGATACGTAAAACAAGTGATCGGGCCGGTTGTGGACGTGAGCTTCGAGGCAGAAGACTCCAAACTGCCTGAGATTTTCAATGCTTTGGAAATTAAAAGACCAAACGGCGAGGTGTTGGTGCTGGAGGTACAGCAACATCTGGGCGAAGACAGCGTACGCACCATCGCGATGGACGCTACGGAAGGTCTGACGCGCGGCACACAGGCAGTGGATACCGGCGAAGCAATTTCGATGCCGATCGGCGACGTAATCAAAGGTCGCTTGTTTAATGTAGTCGGTGAAGCAATCGACGGTATTGGCCCGGTTTCAAAAGAAAAGTCTGCTTCTATTCATCGCAAGCCGCCCACCTACGAAGAGCTTTCCACAGATAAAGAAGTATTATACACAGGTATCAAAGTCATTGACCTGATCGAACCTTACATGAAAGGTGGTAAGATCGGGTTGTTTGGTGGTGCCGGTGTAGGTAAGACGGTATTGATTCAGGAATTGATCAACAACATTGCGAAGGCTTACGAAGGGATGTCCGTATTTGCGGGTGTAGGCGAGCGTACGCGTGAAGGCAATGACCTGCTGCGCGAGATGCTGGAAACCGGCATCATCAAGTACGGCGACGAGTTCATGCACAGCATGGAAGAAGGCGGTTGGGACCTTTCCAAAGTGGATAAAGATAAACTGAAAGATTCACAGGCAACATTTGTATTCGGTCAGATGAACGAGCCTCCGGGTGCGCGTGCGCGCGTGGCGTTGTCTGGTCTGACGGTTGCCGAATATTTCCGCGACGGCGATATGGAGGATCCGATGGGGGGTCGCGACATTCTTTTCTTTATTGATAATATCTTCCGCTTTACGCAGGCAGGTTCTGAGGTGTCGGCATTGCTGGGGCGTATGCCTTCGGCGGTAGGTTATCAGCCGACGCTGGCGACCGAAATGGGTCTAATGCAGGAGCGTATCACTTCTACGAAGCGCGGTTCTATTACGTCGGTGCAGGCGGTGTATGTACCTGCGGATGACTTGACCGACCCGGCTCCGGCGACTACCTTTGCGCACCTGGATGCAACAACGGTACTGAGTCGTAAGATTGCCTCTCTGGGTATCTATCCGGCAGTAGATCCTCTGGATTCTACGTCTCGCATCCTCGATCCGGCGATCATTGGCGATGAGCACTACAATTGCGCGCAGCGCGTGAAGAACATCTTGCAGCGTTATAATGAACTGCAGGATATCATTGCTATCCTGGGTATGGAAGAATTGTCAGAGGAAGATAAGCTGGTGGTAGGCCGTGCGCGTCGCGTACAGCGCTTCCTGTCACAGCCGTTCCACGTAGCGGAGCAGTTCACTGGTATCCCGGGGGTATTGGTTCCGATCGAAGAAACGATTCGGGGTTTCAATATGATTATCGACGGCGAAGTGGATGAGTATCCGGAAGCTGCTTTCAACCTGAAGGGCACCATTGATGAAGCCATCGAAGCGGGCAAGAAGATGCTGGCAGAAGTGGACGCTTGATTTTTTTGAATTCGCAAGCACAAAGAAGATATGAATATTACCATTCTAACACCTGAGAAAGAGATTTTCCAGGGCGCGATCACCTCGGTACGCGTGCCGGGTACATCAGGAGAATTTCAGGTATTGTCCAATCACGCTCCGATTGTCTCTTCGCTGGAAGCGGGCAATGTAGAGGTAGTGACGTCAAGTGATGCATATCGTTACTATGATGAGGAGAGCGGTTCGATTAAAACGGCAAATGAACCGGGTAAAAAAATCGTTTTCCGGATTACGGGAGGGTTCATCGAAGTGATAAAAAATGAGGTGTCGCTTCTGGTGCGGGGCATGAAGAAAGATTTGTAACGCTCTGATGCGAATATCGACCGTATGCAATAATCGAGCTGATGCTGCAATAGTTGGCATCAGCCGGATTTCGTTTTATTCGATTGTGTAATAATATTTGGCGTATTTCCTCTATTCTACCCGATACCAGGTTTGCGTTCGGTACAATCCAGTCCAGTGTTTGCCGCGCACTTTCAGTTCTTTTGTATTGTCCTTTTCAAACCAAATACTACAACCATACTCATTGCCACTCTCCGGGTCGAGAATCGTGCCGCCTTGCCAGTAATCTTTGTACGCTTCCAGATTGTCGATGACAATCATGCCGACCAGCGGTTTGTTCTTCTTTTTGCCGGAGCATTTTTCGCAGACGGTATCCTGCGATCTCTGGAGCAATTTGGTAATCTTGCCGTATAGCTTGCCGTCCTTTTCGTAAATTTCAATATGCGACTTGGCTTCGCCGGTTTTGTCATCAACGGTTTTCCATGTGCCAACGGGCGATGTTTGGGCAACGGCAATTGTTGTGATGAATGAAAATGCAAACACCATTAAACGAATACTCATTTTCTTATACTTTTTATTGTTTCAAAAATCAGGTCAATCCGAGCAATTCCTTGTCTAATTCCTGCGGATCCCAGAACAAGTGCTCGAAGTTCTGTACACAATTATCAACAACGACCACATTTTCTTGTTCGAGCAGCAATTGCATCCGTTCGGGCGGTTTGAAATGGTGGCGCCCGCTTAATTCGCCTTTTCGGTTCACCACCCGATGCGCCGGCAGGTCATTTGCGGCGAGGCTTTGCCGCAGCGCCCAACCCACCATGCGCGCCGAGCCCAGCGCCAGATAATCGGCAATAGCGCCATAGGTGGTCACCCGCCCCTGCGGAATGTGGCGCGTTACTTCGTAAACAAGCTCAAAGTAGTTTTCCTTTGCCATAATTATTACTTTTGTGGATTGGCTCAGATGCGGCACATCCTGGAAGTGCGCCACATCGTTTTGCCTCTTTTTTCAAATTTACAACCTGATAATATAATGCTACAAACGAAAGTAAAAGCAAGTTCTGTAACCAACCTGACCGATGCCCGCTATTTTGCCGCCCGCGAAGTGACCTGGCTGGGTTTTGATCTGGATGAAGCCTCTGACACCTACGTTTCCCCCAAAATGGTGGAAGCCATGCGCGAGTGGGTGGACGGAGTAGCGTTTGTCGGCGAATTCAACATCGCTTCGGCGGCGACGATCAAAGAAATGGTCGAAGAACTCAAGCTGGATGCCCTACAGGTGGGCATGTTCACCAATATAGAAACACTGGTGGATTTACAGACGAATGTGCCGGTATTCAAGGAACTGATTATTGAGCCCGAAACCTCGCCGGAGTTCGTTGCCGAGCAATTGGAACTTTTCCAGCCCTGGGTGCGGTATGTCATCCTCAATTTCACCAAAAACAACATCACGTGGGCAGGTATGCAGGCCGATGCTGCTTTTTCCGGCAACCAACTCGCCGACTGGTGCGAGCACTATCCCATCCTGCTTGATATGAATTTTGATAAAAATATGTTAAAAAATCTATTGGAGGCGTTACCATTGCAGGGTATTTGCGTCAAAGGAGGAGAGGAAGAGAAGATCGGCTATAAGTCTTTCGATGAGTTGGATGAAATTTTTGACATCCTGGAGGCACCGGAACAATTCTGAATGACATATTTACGTTTGTATAGTACATATTGTTATTTTCTAAATATTTTTTTACTTTTGTTTGTCAAACAAATTTTTACGCAGAGAAAAACCGATCGGACGTTCCTGAAAGTTGGTATAATATTTGGAGCGTTCTGTGAAAAGTTCACTTACACAAAACAACATTACTTATGAGAAAGCAAAAAAATGAAGCCATTACCTTGAAAAAAGGTAAGCAAGACATCCATCTGGATTACGCTGAACTACGCAAAGCCGTCCTCGTGTTACGGGCAATCAATCACAAGCTGCGTCAGCGCATCGTCGATCTACTCGAAGAAAACGGAAGTATGACCGTGACCGACATTTATATCAAGCTGCGCCTGGAGCAATCCGTTGCATCCCAACACTTGGCTATTTTGCGTCGGGCGGGCGTCGTGATTACCGAACGCCAGGGTAAGTTTATCAATTATTCGCTCGATAAGGATCGCCTTGCGCAAATTTCGGAACTGGTTGAGGAACTGGCAGCTTGATACGCTTGCCGCATTATTAATTTTTTCGTAACTTTACCATAAACCCGAAAAGCTGTGAGGGAGGCATTCATCACAGCTTTTTTTCTATTTATCCTGAGCTCTTCCAAGAGGCATTCCCCCCACGCACTCCGTGCATCCGGCATCGCGAGTGGCTTTTGTTATTTGCGGTTGCTTTGAAAAAATGAATAAAAACGTATATTTGCTTATTGTATTACAACTACACACAAATTGAAACTATGAGAAAGGCTAAAGTTGACATCAACAACGAGAAGCTGCAAATCTCGTCGGAAGTGCTGCGGGCGGTTGCTCATCCGCTTCGGTTGAAGATTTTGGAGTTCATTGATCAAAACGACATGATTAATGTAAATAAAATTTACAACAACCTCAACCTTGAGCAATCTATTACATCGCAGCATCTGCGCATTTTGCGAATGGCAGGACTGGTGGAAACCAAACGAGATGGCAAATTCATTCATTACAGCGTGGACTATGACAAGCTCCACACGACCGTTGAAGCCGTGAATGAATTTCTCGAAGAGTCCAGGTAATACCCCCTCTCCATACCTGGAGCTTAAAAGCAGATTGATCTTACAAGTACGTAAAGCTGACCCCGAGCATTTCCAGCAAAATACACCTTGCCTGGGATGAGTTTTTATGGCAAAAAAACAGCCCCGGAATTTGCACTCCGGAGCCATCGTCAGGATTGTATGTGGTTTTCGTTATGGCTTAATATCTCCGCCCTTTCCCTTATTTTTCACATGCTTATCCAGCCAGGTATTCATTTCCCACAGCGTATGCAGCACCGATTCGCGGGCGCGGTAGCCGTGGCTTTCGTGCGGCAGCATCACCAGTCGCGTCGTCGCTCCATGTCCTTTCAGGGCGGCATAGAAACGTTCGCTTTGAATAGGGAACGTTCCGGAGTTGTTATCGGCCTGCCCGTGAGTGAGCAGGATCGGTTCCTTGATTTTATCGGCATGCATAAAGGGCGACATCGCGTAGTACACCTCCGGGGCTTCCCAGTAGGTGCGCTGTTCGCTCTGAAAACCAAAGGGCGTCAAGGTGCGATTGTAAGCGCCGCTCCGCGCTACGCCTGCGGCGAACAAATCCGTATGCGCCAGCAGGTTTGCCGTCATAAATGCGCCATAGGAATGACCGCCCACCGCCAGGCGGTTGGGGTCCGATACGCCCATATCCGTAAGTTTATTCACCGCAGCTTCAGCATTCATGCGAAGTTGTTTCACGAAAGTTTCATTCGGTTCTTCGTCGCCTTCGCCGACAATTGGCATGCTGAAATTATTAAATACCGCGTAGCCCTGCGTTACCCAGAAAATCGGCGAACCCCAGCTCACTCCGGTGAATTGATACGGCGAACCGGTGACCTGACTTGCTGCATCGGCGGATTTGTACTCGCGCGGATACGCCCACATGAAGGTGGGCAGCGGTCCGTCTTTTTCTTTATCATAACCGGCTGGCAAATAGAGGGTTCCGGAAAGCACCACCCCATCATCGCGCGTATATTTCACCAGTTCTTTCTGCACGCCTTCCAGCGCTTTGTAGGGATTTTCAAAATCGGTCAACTGTGTCAGTTTGTCAGATTTCAGGTTGCGAATGAAATAATTCGGCGGCATTTTTTCCGATTCACGGCGGGTAATGACCGTCATTTTCTCCGGATCCATCATCTGAACCGGAGCTTCGTAATACGGTGCCTCTGAGCGCCAGAGGCGATTAGTCTCCTGCGTTGCAATGTCGAATTCATCAATAAATGGTCGGTTACCCTCCGGAGAAGCGCCGGTGCCGGTCAGAAACAACGTCTTGCCATTATTAGCGGTAAGCAGCACACTTTCTCCGTATTGGTTGCGCGTGGTTTCAAAATTGCCCGGATCGTTGTAGCGATCTTCATATGAGCGGTCGAAAATAACCGCCTTGCCGTCGGCGGGGTTGCCCGGCTTGAACTGACTCGTGACGGCGCGGCGCGTGTACCACCAGCTTTCGTAGGCAATTGCCAGCCCGTCGTTGCCCCAGGTCACGCCGCCGTAGCGCAGTTCAAAGGAAATACCTTCTTTCGATTCCCCGGTAAAAGGCGCTTCGAGGTAAAACATCCGGTCGCGAATATCCGCCTCCCGGCGCGGATCGCCGCCATCTTGCGCTTCTACCCAATGGAGCGTAGCCGGTGCATCGTTGCGCCAGGTAAAACTGCGCGGACCTTCCTCTACGGCCTGGAAGCCTTTCGGCACATTTTCCGCCAGTGGTTTATCGGCAATCATGCGAATCAACTTGCCATTCTTGTCAAAAATGCTCACCTCCTGTGGGAAGCGGGAATAAGGCACCAGGTAGGAGAAAGGGCGCTTGATAGTTGTGACGAGAACGTAATTGCCATCCGGCGAGGGACTAAACCCGGCAATAATGCCCGGCGTGCCAAATGGCGTGCTCGCCCCGGTTGCGACGTCGAGCTTCATCAATTGAGCAGAGGTAAAATATTCAAATAAAGCCTCGTCGTGCGGGTTTTCGAGCAAATCCTGATAGGTACGCACGGGTGCTTCCGTGCCATCGTTTGCCTGAATGACAGGGCCGGTAGGAACGGCTTGTTGTTGGGGAATACTGCCGCGCTTGGTCAGTACAGATTTGTACAGAATGGTGCGGTTATCCGCCAGCCAGTTGAATGGACGACCATATGTGACATTATTTACGATGGCATCGGTGAGTTTTTTGGCACTGGCATTGGCTACGTTCACCACCCAAAGCTCCAGCCCGCCGGCTACGGTATTGGTAAACGCAATCATCGAACCGTCGGGCGACCAGTTCACGTTCTCAATCCGGGGGTCAGCAGGCAAGTCTTTGATTGCCTTTTCGGAGCGGGTAGCGATGGATTGCAAGGCCAGACCGTTGAAATAGCTCGACCGGCTGGAGCTATTGGTTTTAGGATTGATGCGCACACCGGCAATGCGGAGTTCTTCCTGCCCCACCTCCTCGATGGAAGGATACCCCGGCCGACGGAGCAGAAGCATCGTTTCCTGATTCGGGCTGATGCTCACCAGGGGTGTTTGCGGCGCATCTATCATGTCTGCAATGACTTTGGGCGGCGTCTGGTAGGTCGTATTTTTCTGAGCCATGACCAGGCTGCACGAAAGTACAAGCAACATGATGAAAGTAGTTTTAAGGTATTTCATTGGTAAAATGATTTTTATGAACAAATTGGAGTGTGTGATGACGAAATCCGTGTTGTTGGTTTGACCCAAGATACGCCTTGTTTTTTCCAAAATGAAAAAGCTGTCCAATAAATTAAAACGCAAAGCTTTTGGGCAAAACAATAAACACATCAAACAAAGCGTAATTTAAGCCGGTTTAATACCCGGACTTGGTTAAAAAGTTGTAATTTTCAGATTGGCTATTGAAGAATTGACTGATTTTCTGTGAAAAACCTGATACCACATTTTATACAAGAGCAATACCAGGGAGGTAAACTAAGCGGCCAATTGCAAGCATACACTATGTTTATTGACCTCTCCGGCTTTACGCCGCTTACCGAAAAGCTCATGGGCAAGGGGAGCCACGGCGTGGAGAAGTTGTCTAATATACTGAATGAAATATTCGCCCCGTTGGTCAATATGGTATATGCCAAAGGAGGCTTCATTCCCTACTTTGCCGGTGATGCTTTCACCGCGATTTTTCCGGCGCGGAGCACGGCGATCACCCCCGCTGAATTCGTGCAAACGGCTCAGCAGGTGCGTCATTTTTTTAGCAGTCGGGACTTCCTGTTTGATGAGTTCACGATTGGTCTTAAGATCGGACTTTCCTGGGGGCGGGTAGAATGGGGCATCGTAGGCGAGCAGCACAAATCCTACTACTTCCGGGGCGCGCCCATTGATCACAGTGCAGAATGCCAAACGAGAGCTAACAACCAGGATATTGTACTGGACGACTCCCTCTATCAGTTGCTGCGCCAATCTTCCGCCGTACAACTGGAACGGATTGATCCGGGCTTTTACCGCATCAACGAAGTAGTTGCGCTCGACAACTGGCGCATCCGACCAGTCAAACTTCCCAAACCGGATACCACCCAACTGGGCGAATTTTTGCCACAGGCAGTAGTAAACTACACCGGCGAGGGCGAATTTCGGTCGGTGATCTCCATTTTTATCTCTTTCTCCGGGTTGACTACCCACGAAGAGCTCAACAGTTTTGCAAAACTCGTACTGGAGAAAATCAATACTTTCTCCGGTTATTTCAAAGAAATTGATTTTGGCGACAAAGGCGGGGTTATCACCTGTTTTTTCGGTGCGCCGGTTTCGTTTGAAAATACAACCGACCGGGCACTGGAGTGCCTCTACTCCATCCGCGAAGAACTGGCTCATTCTGATATTTGCGATAAGCTACAATTTCGGGCAGGTATGACCATGGGTACTGCCTACACCGGCATGGTGGGCGGCACGGAGCGATGCCAGTACGCTGCCGTCGGCAACCGGGTGAATCTGGCAGCACGCCTCATGACCTTTGCCGACTGGGGCGAGATATTGGTGAATGGCGAAATGCAGAAAAGTCACCGATTTACCTTCGAGCCAAAGGGCGACATTCGCTACAAAGGTATTGAAGGAACGGTCCCTACCTTTAAACTCAACGGACGCAACCATGAAACTATGTCTGCTTTCGATGGGCAAATGGTGGGGCGCGATCAGGAAATGCACAAACTGCTCCATTTTGCCCAGCCGCTTTTTTCCAGCGGCTCGGTTGGTATCGCCTATATCTACGGCGAGGCTGGCATTGGCAAAAGCCGACTGACCCACGAGCTGAAAAAGGCAATTTGCAAAAACGGACGCATCAAGTGGATCGTTTGTCAGGCTGATCAAATCCTGCGCAAACCTTTCAATCCTTTCATCTATTTTTTACGCAACTACTTCGAGCAATCGCCCGATGTGCAGGACGAACGCCACCTGTTTGAGCGACGCTTTCAGGCGTTGCTGGGGCGGCTCAGCAACGTGCAAGGCTACCCGGAAGTGGATTTCATCAGCAAAGAACTCCTGCGTACCAAATCGGTATTGGGAGCGCTGATCGGTGTGAATTACCCCGACTCGATTTGGGCACAACTCGACGCAAAAGGCCGCTACCAGAATACCATTCAGGCAATCGTGAACCTTATCGTTGCCGAATCGCTGGTGCAATCGGTGGTACTGCAACTGGAAGATGCGCACTGGCTGGACGAAAATTCGCGCGAATTGCTGCAGGAACTCACGCGCTACCTCAATCGCTACCCTATCTGGCTAGTGGTGACATCGCGCTTCCTGGATGATGGTTCCAAACCCAACATTTTCGAGCAGAACAACCTGACCATCAACACCATTCCCAAGCTCGAAATTGACCTCAATGTACTGGAGCCGGAGACAGTGCGCAAGTTTGCCGAAATTTATCTTAAAGGCAAAATCAGTGAGGAGTTTTTTGAGTTACTGCTGCGCACAACGAACAGCAATCCGTTTTATTTACAACAAATTTTGGAATATTTCACAGAGAGCAATCTCTTGCATCACGAAAAAGAACACTGGACGATCAAAGATAAAAATATCGAGCTTTCCGGCTCCATCAATTCCATTCTGACGGCGCGGATCGACCGCTTGTCGCACCTGGTAAAAGAAACGGTAAAAGCGGCAGCCGTTATTGGGCGGGAATTTGAAGTGCCCGTATTATCAGAAGTGATGAAGGCTCAGGAAGAATTCGCCCGGCACAACGGCAACGGCAAAACGCTGCTGCGGGAGCAAATTAAATTTGCCGAACAAGTGCAGATTTGGAATGCAATGAACGAGTTGCGCTATATTTTCCGGCATTCCCTGCTGCGCGAAGCGGTGTATGGCATGCAGTTGCGCACCCGCCTTCAGCAGTTGCACCGGCTCATAGCCGAAGCCATTGAGCGGCTGTACAACGACCGCCTGGAAGAACGATATTTTGACCTGGCTTTTCATTACGAGCAAGCGGACGTTTTTGATAAAACGTGTGAATATTTGCGAAAAGCAGCCGACTACGCTCGCCGGAATTATCAAAACCAACTGGCGCTGGAATACTACGAAAAGTTGTTGCAAAAACTTGGCAGCCAGGATGATGGAGAGCACCAGGTAAAAACCCATTTGCAGAAAGGCAAAGTGCTGGAACTAATCGGCAAGTGGGATGAGTGCGAAGCAGCCTATGACAAGGCGCTTAAAATCGCAAAAAAAACGCGGGATGCACTGATGCTCGGGCAATGCAACAACAGCATGGGCCGTCTGCTGGTGCTAAAAGGCGACTATGCCGGAGCGGCAACTTACCTGCAGGCCGCCAGCAAGCTGTTTGAATCCATTGACGACAAAGGGGGCATTGCAAAAGTATTCGGCAATATCGGCAATTTGCACTTCCGGCAAGGGCACTATAAAAAAGCCAAATCTTTTTTCACAAAAAGCATAGAAATCAGCCAGGAGGCAGGCGAAATGCCTAATTCCCAAATTGTTGCTACCCTGGGGCTTACCTATATGAACCGGGGAAACTACGACGAAGCCATCCGTTGCCAGCAGCAGCAGATCGCCATAGCGGAAAAGCACCACGACAAGCAGGGGGTAGCAGATTTATACACCAAGCTCGGCATTGTTTTTTTTGAAAAAGGCGATTACGACTCGGCGCTGGAAAACTACGAGAAGGGGCTGGAACTCAGCGAAGAACTGGGCAACAAGCAGCTTACTTCTATTGCTATTGGCGGCACCGGCAGTGTGTATGAACGCAAAGGCGACTATGCCAAAGCGATGGAACATTTTAAAAAGGACCTGGAACTGTGTGAGGAAATTGGCGACAAACAGGGCACTGCCATCGCGCTGGGGCTGATCGGGGAACTGCTGAGCTTCAAAGGGGAGTTTTATAAAGCCATTGATTACCTGCAAAAGGATTTGATGATTTGCGAAGAACTTGGCTATCAAAAAGGATTGGCGAAAGCCGTTAATACCCTCGCCGATGTATTTTACTACCTGGAGGAATACCGCCGTGCGCTGCAATACTACAATCGGGCGATTGAAGTGACGCGCAAAATCGGCAACAAACTCGTTCTGGGATTCAGCCTGACGGAAAAAGGCGCCGTACTGATTGAAACGGGCGAATGGAAGGAATTGAGTGGGATTGTGGAAGAAGCCCTCGAAATTGCACACGAACTTGGCAATCCCGATCTGCTTTTCGAGGCGGAGATACTTGCTGCCAAAACCCAGCGATTGCACGGTAAGAGCGAAGCGGCCCTGCAACAACTGGAACGACTGATGGCACAAAATCTGAGCAAAGCCCAGGAGGCGGCCGTTCTTGCCGAATATTTAAAATTGAAGCCTGCCGACAAAGCCACCCGAAACCGGGCGCTTCAGCTTTATCGCGATTTATACGCAGAAACGCCGCGCTATATTTTTGCCAAGCAAATTGAGTTGCTGGAAGCGTAATATAACGCTACCCCCCCTCATTACTCATTACACATTAACATTCCAAATGTCAAAAGCCTCTTTTGCCAGGGTTTCCCGATGATCCGGATGGGCAATGTGGATGAGCGCCTTTGCACGTTCGCGGATGCTTTTGCCAAATAAATTCGCCACTCCGTATTCGGTCACGATGTAATGCACATGTGCCCGCGTAGTCACGACGCCCGCGCCCGGTTTGAGCATGGAAGTAATGCGGCTGATGCCCTTGTTGGTCACGGAAGGCAACGCAATGATCGGCTTGCCGCCAAGTGATAGCGCAGAACCACGCACGAAGTCCATCTGCCCGCCCACACCGGAATAGATTCGCGTGCCAATCGAATCAGCGCAAACCTGACCGCTCAGGTCCACTTCGATGGCGCTGTTGATGGCAGTCATCTTCGGATTTTGGCGAATCACCGCCGTATCGTTCACATATTCAATATCCAATACCCGCACCAGCGGATTATCATTTACAAAGTCGTATAAATTTTGTGATCCCATCAGAAAGCCCGTTACGATGTAATTGCGGTGCTTCACCTTATGCTGATTGGTAATGACGCCACTTTCCACCAGCGGGATAATCCCATCCGAAAACATCTCGGTATGAATACCCAGTTCCTTATGGTTGCGCATGGCATGCAGCGCGGCATTCGGAATGGCGCCGATCCCCATTTGCAACGTAGCGCCATCATCCACCAGCCCGGCTACAAACTCACCAATGCGCGTCTCCACGTCATTGGGTGGTGGTATTTCCAGATTTGGAAGTTTGTAATCAACTTCCACAACTTTGTGAAACTTGCTGATATGAATGTTGCCGTCGCCCGTCGTACGCGGCATATTTGGATTGATTTCGGCAATAATCCGCTTGGCAGTTTGGGCAGCCGCCAGCGACGTATCAACGGAGACACCGAGCGTACAGTAGCCGTTTCTATCCGGTGGTGACACCTGCAGAATGGCGACATTCAAATTGACAATGCCCCGACGGAACAAACG
>CAZFBU010000015.1:5184-26163 GCA_964517175.1 uncultured Saprospiraceae bacterium | reverse complement strand
GTGACACCTGCAGAATGGCGACATTCAAATTGACAATGCCCCGACGGAACAAACGTGGAATGTCACTGAGAAAAACCGGCACAAAGTCGGCCCGGCCTTCGTTGATCGCCCGCCGTACATTGGCTCCGGTAAATAAACTCTTTACGCGGAAGTTTCCCTGGTATTCGGGTTTGGTATAAGGCGCTTCGCCCTCGGTATGCAATTGATAAATATCGACATCGTGCAGCTCCCTGGCGCGGTTTGCCAGCGCTTGTACCAGCACCTGGGGTGCGGCGGCGGCGCTGTGAATAAAGATTTTGTCGCCAGATTTTACAATAGAAACCGCTTCTTCCGGACTCACCGGCGTGTAGTGTTTTTGTTGGCTCATGGTTTATTTTTTGGCTTTGCCAAAAGTAGTAAGGCGGCTTCGCTTTTGCAAAGAACAAAACTCATTTATTGTTGGTGACAAATGTTAGTGTAAATTTTACAATTTCTACATCACTAGAGGACGGATGATAATATCCACGCGGCGATTGCGCAGTTTTCCTTCCCAGGTGCGGTTGTCATACACCGGGCTTTGTTCGCCAAAGTCGGCAATATCAATGATGTCCGGCGGAATATCTTTGTGCAACAACTCCTGAAAAGCCGACTCGCTGCGCATGCGCGACAACCATTTGTTGTATTCCATACTGCCAATGTTGTCCGTGTGGCTATGAATACTGATCTGGTGGGTTTCAATATTCGGGATGCCGTCGAGCCACTCGCCGAGTTCTTTGACTTGCTCGCCGTCGATGTAGGAACTGCCGCCGCCGAAGTAAATGCTGAAGATGTAGTAAGGCTCGGGCGATTGCTGTTCTTGCGCCTGCAATGAGACCCCCCATCCCAGGCAAAGCAGGATCAATATTCGTAGTAACATGGGGGTGATTTTAGGTTTTTAAAATGTTGTCCTTTAACTCACGCTTTCTTTCCAGGTTGAAAAAATGTGTTCCAGTTGCGGTGCGTCTTTCCAATGGTGTTCTATATCCGGTATCGAAAAAATTTGCTCAAACAGTTGGTTCTGCGCGCGCACTTCCTGCAGGGCTTCGCTATAGGGTAGATGACTAAACGTGACCATCGAATAAACCGGCAAAAACGAATCCGGATGTTTCTCTGCCAGATGCTTTTCGATCTGCTTGCGCAGTAAAAATTGCGGGTCGGCGACCAGGTCGCGCATTTCTACAAAATTCTGCAAAGCCAGATCGGCTATGGCGTTGGCATCCTTGATGCGGGTATCGTTGAATGCTTCGATCGTACGGTCCCAATCTTCATCATGCTCTTCCAGCAATTCGTCCAGTATCGTGCAATCTTCAAAGCCGGCGTTCATGCCCTGTCCGTAAAACGGCACAATGGCGTGCGATGCGTCGCCCAACAGCAGTACGCGGTGATCATAATGCCAGGGGCTGCAACGAATAGTTACCAAACTCGACGTTGGATTTTGTTTGAAATCCTCCAGCAAATCCGGCATCAGCGGCACGGCATCCGCAAAATATTTCTGAAAGAAAGATAAGACTTCCCGATCAGTTTGCAAATTTTCAAATGCGTCTTCTTTGTCTTCAAATGGCAAAAACAGGGTACAGGTGAAACTGCCATCGATATTGGGCAGGGCAATGAGCATGAAATTGTGCCGCGGCCAGATGTGCAGGGCATTCTTATCCATGCGGTGCGCACCATCCGCTTTCGGCGGAATGGTCAGTTCTTTATAACCGTATTCGAGATAAGATTGCGAATAATTGAAGCGGGAAGTTCGCTGCATAGCGCCACGCACTACGGAAAAAGCGCCGTCCGTACCGAAAATCAAGGGCGCTTTGACGGTCGTTTGTTCGCCGGTACGGGTATGCACGAATTGGACTTCTCCGGCATCCAGATCAACGCGGCGGCAACGCTGATCGAAGTACAAATGCACATTTCCGAAGCTATCGGCAATGTTCAGCAATTCCAGATTCAAACCGCCCCGCGACACCGAGTAAATCGCCTGATCTTTTTTGCCGTAAGGCTGAAAAGCCAGATCGCCGCTTTCGTCGTGCATCAGCCGCCCGTGCATGGGAATGGCATGCTCCGCAATTTTTTCCCGGATACCTGCCTTTTCCAATGCTTTCCAGCCGCGCGTACTCATAGCCAGATTGATCGAGCGACCACCGATAAAACCCGCTTCGCGCATATCACTGCGACGTTCGTACAAATGCACTTCATAGCCGCGTTTCGCCAAAAAAATAGCCCAAAGAGAGCCGACCAAGCCTGCGCCGACGATCAGCGCTTTTTTTTCGTTCGCCATTCCTAAAATTGTTAAAATATAAATCGCAATGCAATGATCTGTGATAAAAAGCCCACCAGATAACCGCCGTACAGGTCATTCGGATGGTAAGGGTGCAGGATTTGCCGCGCCGTTCCAACCAAACCTGCCAGCAAAACAGTTGCAATGAGCACGATGTTCATATTTAAATGCCAACCGGCAAAAACAAAAGAATCGTAGCTGAACATAAACATGGTGATGATCACCATGCCCACAAGCGCACCCATGCCGACGGTGTGCGCGCTGATCTTGGAAAAAACATTGATAAAAAATGCCAGAAACAACGCAATCGTTGCGCCAAGCATGAAGACGGTATAAGCCGTTGGTACTACCTCGCTGCCGATGAAATTGCGCGCCATCCAGAGGTAGAATACCCCCGTGATGATGTACGGGCCGATGCGTTCTTTTTTGTCCTGCATGTCGAGCGAGCTGATCAAACCCGTCGTGCGCAGCATTGTGATCGCTACAATCGGGATAAGAAAAGTGGACAGGAAAATGCGGAGTAACAGCAACCGACTCAGTTCATCGCTCAGGCTGTTCACCCCAAAAATATATGGATTGACGGCGATCAGCACCACCAGCATGTAGGTTGGGATCAGCAGTGGATTGAAGAGAAAAGAAATGATTCGCGCCACGACACGCAGCGCTACTTCCCAGGCCGGGAGCTGCTCTTCGAGCGACGACACCGGTGGTTGTATATCAGAAACTTGTTCTTGTGTCATACAATCAATGTTTTATACAAATAAGTTGGCAAACTGAAATTGCTTACCGTCAAAAAGACCTTTATCACTCAACTTCAATTCGGGAGTAACGGAGCAACGCCATGAATCATAACGTCATAAACGGGGCAGAAAGCTGACTGCCAAGCCCATTTTTTACAAATTTATCAATCTCCGGGTATTTTTTTCGGATGCAGTGTAAATCAATGTTTTTCCAAATATACAAAAATCGACTATTCCGTACTTTGCCGGGCACTCTGCTATCAGGCATTGAGAAAAAATTGTACTTTTGGATAAATCTCGCCCCTTATGAATCTTAATGAATGGCTGAGCAATATACTATTTAGAATTGGAGAATTTGACATTACCATCGGAAATGTGGTTGGCGGCGTGCTGGTGTCGGTTGTTCTAATCTTGTTGTACTTTGTGGTTATCCGGCGTTTTTTGCCCCGCCTCTTTGAAGTTGCGGAGTTTGAAAAAGCGCAGCAAAACAAGACCCACCAGTTGATCGTCAGTTGCCTGATCCTCGGGATTTTGTACGGTGTATTTTACGGGCGCGGATTTGACCTGGAGTTGTTCGCCGATGACACCATCAGTATCAAAATTTCCAACATTATCCTGGCAGGATTGCTGCTTCAGTCGGCCCGGCTTTTCGACCTGATTATTTTTAAGGCATTGATCCACAGCTACTACGCCAGCCGCGGTCAGCGCGAAAGCCGGATCGTTCACCAGCGCAAAGATACCCAGGAAACAACGCATCGCATGGTGCAATATTTCGTTTATGTGCTGGCGCTGCTGCTGATTGTACGCACTTTTCACCTGAATTATGCGCTGTACGTTTTTACAGCCAATGAAAAAAGTTACCCAATTACGGTTTCTGCGGTGCTGGTTGTTTTGCTGGTTATTTTCTTTGCCCGCCTGCTCAATTGGATTTTTACCAATCTCATTTTGTACAATTACTACCGGCGCAAAGGCATCGAACCCGGCACACAGTACGCTTTTAACCGCTTGTTGAGCTATTTTATTTATGTATTTGCGGCGCTGTTTGCGCTACAAAGCATCGGACTGAATCTGACGCTGATCTGGGGTGGCTTGGCGGCGCTGGCGCTGGGGGTTGGCTTGGGTTTGCAACAAACGTTCAGTGATTTGGCCTCGGGCATCATTCTGCTCTTCGAACGGAGCGTAGAGGTCGGTGATATCGTATTGGTGGATGGGGAAGTAGGCGTCGTCAAACGCATCGGCTTGCGCACGTCGTTGGTGCAAACCCGGGATAATATGACCGTCATCGTACCCAACTCCAAGCTTATTGTGGAGAGCGTCGTCAACTGGAGCCATACGGAAAATATCGCCCGCTTTCGGGTCAGCGTCGGTGTGGCTTACGGCTCGGATACCAAGCTGGTGAAGGAGCTTCTACTGCGCGTGGCACAGGCACACGAGAAAGTGCTGGATCACCCAGCACCCATTGTTCGGTTTATGAATTTTGGCAATTCCTCCCTCGATTTTGATCTGATCTTCTGGTCGCAGGAGCTTTTCCGTATCGAGGATGTGCAGAGCGATCTCCGGTTCGAAGTCGATCAGGCATTCCGCGACAACGGCGTTACGATCCCATTCCCACAGCGAGATGTATGGTTCAAAAATGAAATGCCCGGCGGTGCGAAAAAAGAAATGTAAGTATGTTCAGGTACTTAACCGCACCTTTGAGATGCGGCACGAGTGTTCCTCAACGGATCAATTGCTTGATGCGGTTGTAAGCTGTCTGGTTCCTCTCCGTGCCAGTGCAGCCCAGTTCCTCTGCCTTCTGGCGGATTTTTTCCACGCGGTTGCCCGGGTTTGGGTGGGTGCTCAGGAATTCCGGCGGTGTATTGGCGCCTTCCATTTTTTCAAAAAAGCCCGCCGCACCTGCTGCATTATAGCCCGTTTCGCAAAGATAAATCACCGAATACGCATCGGCTTCGGTCTCGTGGGTACGGCTGAAGCGCAGAGAAATCAGCCCCAGCGCGATCTGCTCCAGCATGCCCGGGTTGGCGTTGCCGGTCACGACGGAAGTCAGCGCCGAAAGCCCGTAGAGTTTGGTCATCTGGCGGGTGGAATGGCGTAGCGCAGCGTGCGCAATCTCATGCCCCATTACCCCTGCAAGTTGGTCTTCCGAGTCCAGAAATTTGATAATACCGGTATAAACATAGATATAGCCACCCGGCGTACAGAAAGCATTGAGCGTTTCCGAATCGTCGATGATCTTTACCTCCCACGCAAATTCATCCCGATAACTTACTTTGCCGGTGTTTAGCAATTTATTCGTCAGCCCGCGCACATAGCGATACAATTCCTCATTGCCGCGCTCCGGCAAAACGGGAAACTGGTCAGAAGCAGCCGCGATTTGGGCCTCCGTTTGTTTACCCAGTTCTATATCCTGTTCCGGTGTGAACAGATTGAACCCACCGCCGCCCTGCGTGGAGCTGCAACCCACAATGAACAATGAAGTACCCGCAAAAGAAAGTATGAGAAGCCAGTTTTTAATGCGCATGGCAAATTGTATTTTATGATTCAAAAAGGAAATATTTCAACCAGGTTAAAAAACGCATTGCTCACCCGAATTGATACATCCGTCATCCGGGATAAGCTTTTCTTAAGAATTCGACCGTTTGGTGCATGTCGGCACTCAGTATCCGATCTTCTTCCAATTTTGAGACGTAATTTCGGTAATTGGTCACAATTTTTTCCAATGTTTCGGAAGTTTTCATCGGACGCCGGCATTCCAGCGCCTGCGCCGCCGTCATAAACTCAATTGCCAATACCCGTTCTACGTTTTGCACCACGCGGTGTGCCTTGGTGGCGGCATTGGCGGCCATGCTCACATGATCCTCCTGTCCGTTGCTCGATACAATCGAATCCACGGATGCCGGGGTGCATAACTGCTTGTTCTGACTCACAATGGAAGCCGCCGTGTATTGCGGAATCATCATGCCCGAGTGCATGCCGGCATGCCGGGTGAGAAAAGCCGGCAACCCGCGAGCGCCGGAGATCAGTTGAAAAATGCGCCGCTCGGCAATGCTGCCCAACTCGGCAACTGCAATTGCCAGAAAATCCAGCGCCAGCGCGATGGGCTGGCCGTGAAAATTTCCGCTTGATAAAATGGCATCGTCATCCGGGAAGATATTCGGATTGTCCGTCACGGCGTTGATCTCCGTCAAGATGACCTGCTGCACATATACGATGGCATCCCAGCTTGCGCCGTGTACTTGCGGTACGCAGCGGAACGCGTAAGGATCCTGCACATGCGTGCGCGGCTGTGCAAGCAATTCGCTACCCAGGCGCAATGCCCGAATGCGCTCAGCCGTATGGCTTTGCCCCGGGTGGGCACGTACCCGCTGGATTTTTGGGTCGAACGGCGCTTCGTGGCAATTAAAAACTTCCAGCGAAAGCGCTGCGCACAGATTTGCCCAGTCAAATAACCGCAAAGATGCCAATAAGCACCGCACCGCGTAGGCAGTAGAAAACTGCGTACCGTTGAGCAGGGCCAGTCCTTCTTTCGATTGTAGTCGCAAAGGCGCTATATGGAGTGCTTGCAGCACTTCTGCGCTTTTTCTTCTGGCTCCCTGATACCAAACTTCCCCCATGCCCGCCAGTGGCAGCGCCAGGTGGGCCAGCGGTGCCAAATCACCCGAAGCACCCAGCGACCCTTGCTCGAGAATGACTGGTAAAATGCCCCGGTTGTAAAAATCAATCATCCGTTCTACCAGATCCACTCGTACTCCGCTGAAGCCATACGCCATGTTCTGAATTTTCAAAAAAAGCATGAGCCGAACGACATCGGGCGGCACCACATCGCCTATGCCGCAGGCGTGCGACTGGATGAGGTAATTTTGTAGCTTTTCTATTTCTGATTTTGAAATACGGATATTGCACAATGCTCCAAAACCGGTATTGATACCATAAAAAGCGGCTTCGCTATCCGCCAGCTTTTTTTCGAGGTAAGACCGGCAGTGTGCGATCTTTTGCCTGCTTTCATCCGAGAGGGCGAGCGCCGTGTCTTCGGTCACAATTCTTTGCAGTACCGTCAGATTCACGTAGTCAGAACTAATGTAATGTGTTTGTTTCATAAGTATTTGGTTAGGAATAATTTCTGCAAAATTAGCCATACCAATTTGAAGCAAAGTGAAATTTGGCGGAGAAAATGTGGGCGCTCGTTAATTTTTAGCAAAGGGCTGGTTAAACAATAGTTAAACTCCTATCACCATTTTTAACAGAATCTATGGATAAATCGTTAAAAGATAAGATTTTATGAATGAAATATGCCTTTTGCGTTGAAATTCTCGTTTGTGACTTTTTCATTGATTTACAGTCTAATGAATGAAAAGCAAGCGATAAATCGTAATTTTAGCACACTTTTGAAACAAACCAAATTTTTGAAAATATGAAATCTACAATCAAGAAAACACTGGCAATCTTTGCTTTTGCAGCGATATTCGCCTTTACGGCAAATGCACAACGCATTGCTTACGTTGATGTAAATGAAATTCTGGAAAATATCGTAGAGTACCAGGAAGCACAAACCCAGTTGGATCAAGTGGCATCCAAATGGCGGCAGGAAATTGCCCAGGAATACGATAATATTAAAGGCATGTACAACCGTTATCAGGCCGAGCAAGTCCTTTTAAGTGATGAGGCACGCCAGAAGCGGGAAGAGGAAATCGTGAACAAGGAAAAGGACGTGCGGGAGATGCAGCGGGCGAAGTTCGGACCGGAAGGCGAGCTCTTCCAGATGCGGCAAAACCTCGTGCGCCCGATACAGGACAAGATATTCGCAGCGATTGAATCCTATGCGCAGGAGCGCGGTTACGACTTTATTTTTGATAAGTCTGGCAGCGCGGGCATCATTTTTTCCAATCCGGCGTATGATAAAACGGAGGATATTCTGCAACGCTTGAAATAGTTAAATTCCGAAAAAAAACGTAATTTTGCGGTCGTTTTTAAAAATTCGCAAGCTTTAAACACACAATTCATACAATAATGAAAGCTACGTTAAAGATCACTGGTTTGTTAATTGCACTGGTTTGTATAACTCTTTCGGTGCAGGCGCAAAAGTTTGGCTACATCAATTCGGCAGAAATAATGGCTGAAATGCCGGACGTCAAGCAGGCTGATTCACAGTTGGAAGCATTGCAAAAGCAATTGCAGAAAAAAGGACAGGGCATGGTAGAAGAACTGCAAAAGAACTACCAAACTGTACAGCAAAAAGTACAAAGAGGAGAGCTCTCGCCCAAACAACAGGAAGAAGAGTCACAGAAACTCGAAACCGCACAGGCAGAACTCCAAAAGTACGAACAGGAAATGGTCAATCAAATACAGGCAAGGCGCGCCGAGCTGATGGAACCGATTCTCGAAAAAGTAAACAATGCCATCCAGGAAGTTGCAAAAGAGAATGATTTCCAGTTTATTTTCGATGAACAAATACTGCTGTACAAAGAAGCTTCCCAGGACGTAACAGCGCTGGTAAAAGCAAAACTGGGCATTACAACGCCGTAAACCGGCAGAAAGTCGTACGTCAACGCATTCATTCCGGGAATTGCAATTGCCAGTTTGAAGGCAGGATTGCGACGTACCGTTTCTCAGAACCAGAGACATCACTCTTCCTGACTTGATGTCTCTGGTTTTTTATAAGATGTTGCGATGGCGCAAAATGAGCAAACCAATACACAAGATTACCACGCCAACAGCTATACCGATTTCCAGCCAGGCGCGCTGCATTTGCCGGATACGGCTCTCCAGGAAGTAAGGATTCGGCGCATTGGGCGAGCCTTTGCCCGGGCGCATTTCCCAGTTTTCGAGGTTGCTGTTGTCCAGTGTTGGCAATAGCAGGCTCAGCGTAAAAACAGAATCCGTTGGCGGCAATTGATAGTAAACACTATCCACCAGAGCGCCGTAGGAAGAGAACAACTGCAACCGCTCCTCCCGCTTGTTGATACCAAACCCCAGTCCTCCAACGGCGTTGTACGTTTGCGGAAAAACCAGGTAAAATGCCTGGGCGTCTTCACAAATGACGAGGTAGTCGCCGGGTGCAATATCCACGTCCGGAAATACAAATTCGTTTTTCAAATCTGTCAATATCCAGCCCCGCAGGTTGACCGTTTCGCGCGAAGCATTGTACAGTTCTATCCAGTCTTCCGCGCGGCGGTTGTTGGCGCTGATTTCGTTAAAGATTACCTTACCTGCCAGTGGGTGTTCGTATTTTTCAAAAATAGCTTTGATGCTCGTTGTTTCTTCTTTCAGTGGCAGGGTTAGCTCGGTCGTTTCCCGATCAGCACGCGCCCCTTCCCAGCCCACCAGCCGGTAGCCATAGGAGGGTTTTACTTTAACCGAAACGGGATAATACTCAAAATACTGACCGGTATAGGGTTGTTCGCCAATTTCCACCTGGTCGTTCAGCAACAACTTGCCTCCGCCTTCCGCCACTACCTGCAAGGTGCGCAATTTGCCGGTATTGAACATATCCATCAGGTGGAGGCGCGTGTAGTACTGGCGTTCGCGCCCGAAGGTACGCAGCGTTTTGACGTGCTCGTGCCATTCCCGTTCGCTATGTCGCCAGCGCTTAAGGTGGCGCGGTATTTCGGGTATCAGCATTTGGTACAGTTCATCGATACGATGCTCAATGCGCCCGGGCTCAAACGTCGTATTCAGATGATCGGCGAAGCGGTTGACGAAGTTGTTTTTGAATTCCTCGTTTTCCAGCAACTTGCGCAACAGGAAGGTAGTCCAGGGCGGATTTGGCCAAGCAGGGCCGTTGGGTTCGGTGTGAAACGCCAGGCTATTGTTCAGATACGCACGCGGATCGTGCAGTCCGAAGCCCCAGTCGGTATCAAACATAATCCAGCGCCATCGCCCATCCGGGGTTTGCGGTCGCCAGTATTTGATATTGCCACCGGCATCCTGATTGTCGAAGAAAATTTGTGCAATCTGGTAGTTCATAAAGTTATCCACATCCACTTGGGTTTGGATGTAGGCGTAGTTCTTCGGATCGCTCAGGCTGTTTGCTTCCAGAAATTCGAGCATTTTACGATAATGCACCGTACTACCACGTTTTCGAATGATATTGTGCTCCATCAGGTCGAGGCTATCTTTGTGCACACCTTTCACGTGGTCAGCAATGAAATAGCGATTGATCTTTTCGCGAATATTGTAAATACCCCAATAACTACCATTGAGATAGACGTGCGCTGGTCGGTAGCCCTGCATTTCCATATCCCAGTCTTCCAGCAGCCCGGTCATCAGTGCATCGCGGAAGTGGGTTCTGCCCCAATCGCTGCCGGAATTGCGCAGCACCAGAAATTTGAATTTATCCAATCCTTTTTCACCAAAAATTGGATATTCAATGCGCTTTTCGCCGTAGCGGTCGCGCGCCACGATGGTCAGGGATTTCTGTGGAAAGAGGCGACTCATTCCGCCAAAAAGCCGAAACCCCGACAGGCTGTTGTGCACCGTGCGGCCGTTGGGCTCAAAAATTTCGACATGCGCCGTCACTTCCTTGCGCGTCCAGAAGTTCGCACCGGGCATCTTCCAGGAGTCGTCTTTCAGTTGATTGCCCGCCATAAACATGCCATGCTCCGGATGGAACAACGTGGATGGCGAGACGCCGATGGAGATCGTCAGGAAGTTCGTCTTTGGCTCGTTTATAAAGTAAGTGTGAGCAAAGTAAGGGCTTGCTTCGCCTTTGTCGTAAGCAATGGCTCGCACCACGGTCGTAGCAGAAACCAGGAATGGTTTTTTGTAAATAGTGGATCGTCGGCTGGGCGTTGTGCCGTCCAGGGTATAATAAATAACGGCATCCGTTGGCGCGAAGAGTTGCACCTCAACGGCTTGGTCATAAAAACCGGCTTGCGGGTATGCTTCAATTTCGGGCTGAGGCAAGGGTTGCTGTGCAAATACTCGTAGCGATAGCAGCAGCAGTAGCCCCAATAGTGTCGTTTTCTCCAATTTTCCTGTGTTTTTCGGGTCTTGCTTCAGACCTGTTCCGGGATTACAATACTTACATATACAAACAATTACGCAAGTTATGACTTTTTGTTATGCTTGTAAAGAGGTAAGTTGTAGTTTTTCTTGTTAGGACACCAAAATTGACAATACATGGCAAATAATGTATCTTTTTTGATTTCTTTTAACATCAAAAAAGTGATAAAAAATAACTTCAACTATTTTTTTAGTCAAAAAACTATTTAATAAGTTGCTTTTTAAAAAAAATGAACTTACATTTGTACAAAGCAAATTCAGAAAGAAGGCAAACCACAGTTGGGAAAAGACATATCCAAAACAGCCACTTTTCCGATCACGAGTAACAATGAGAAAATCAAGGACGCTAAACCGATACATCAAATTCATAAATCATAAAAATTGCACAAAATATGAACGCATTAACGAAAGCCGAAGAGGAGATCATGCACATCGTTTGGAAAATTTCACCCTGCTCCGTTGGGCAAGTTCGCAAGGAAATTGAAAAAAATGCGGGCGAAAAACCACCGCACAGCACCATTTCCACCATGCTGCGCATCTTATCGGATAAAGGCTTCCTGCGGCACGATGCCTACGGGCGCACCTTTGTGTATCATCCTACCATCAGCAAGGAAGATTACAGCAGCCGCACTTTGAAAAAGCTGGTCAGCGACTATTTTGAGGGTTCGATGAACCGCCTGGTTTCTTTTCTGGTGGAAAAAAAGGAACTCAACACCGATGAGTTGAACGACTTGCTGGATAAGCTGGACGACGAAGACGCAAAGTGAGTTTTTGTAAGGATTTATGGAATTACCAGATAAATTTTGACAATCTATGCTAACCTACATTCTGGAAGTAAGCATCTGCTGGGGCGTGTTCTATCTTTTGTACGCGCTGCTGCTGAGCAAAGAAACTTTCTTTCACTTCAATCGCTGGTACCTGCTAAGCACCTTCGTGCTGAGCCTGGCGATACCAAAGGTAGAATGGCGCCTGCCCGAACCGGTAGCAGAAAGCGAAATCGCGACGGTCTATTTTCAGCCGATTACCGTAGGCATGGAGACGCTCGAGGTGACGGTCACCGCAACGCCCGTAGCTTCCGGCGTGGATTTCATGGATGTTTTGCGCTGGATTTATCTGGCGGGGGTGGCGTTTTTTACCTTGCGGTTTTTCATTGGCTTGTGGCAAATCACCCGACTCTATCGCCACAGTGAGCGCCGCTGGACGACTTTCTACGAACTGGTGCTTTCGCAAAAAATACACCAGCCCTTTTCCTTTTTTGATCGCTTGTTTATGAGCAAATTAATCCCATTGACACCCGAAGAAGAAAAACAAATCGTGCAGCACGAGCTCGCGCACATTCGCGGCTTGCACAGCGTGGATGTGATCCTGCTGGAAATAGTCGGCATTTTATTTTGGTGTACGCCACTGGTTTATTACTACCGCAAAAGCCTTTGTAATGTGCACGAATACATCGCAGATGCCGTCGTGTTGCGCACGAATAAAAAGAAACAATATGGCCATTTGTTAATCAGGCAATCACAGTCCGGACCACAGGTTGCCCTGGCAAATCACTTTCATTCACAATTAAAAAAGCGAATTCTTATGATGATGCGAAACAAATCCAAGCGCCAGGCAATGCTCAAGTATCTCCTGGCCATACCGCTTACTCTGGGCGTCATGCTGCTCTTTTCCAATGCCGATGCGCAGGAAAGCTTGCAAAAACAGGCGGAGGCGCTGGAAGAGGCATTTACTGGTATAGGTGAAACCATTAAAATTACCAACGAGAATGGTACGCTAACCTTGAAGGCTGAGGAAGGGATTTCACTGGTAGGTGATACGATTCCACTATCTACCGAATCGGCAAAGCCTTTTTCCGGTAACCCGACCTATGAGATTCATTACCCGGATGGAACGATAAAAACGACAACAAGTAGTGTACAGATCGGCGATGAAATCGATCCGAATGAGATTGAAAAGATAGAAGTGTTTCGAGAGCCGGAAAGTTTGGTGAAAATCTGGTTGAAAAAAGAAAACACCACGCTGGGGGAAAAAAGTGATGAAATCTTTAAAGTCGTAGATGAGATGCCGCTCTTTCCGGCGGCGTGTCCGGATGCAACGAATAGCCAGGAGCTAAAACGTTGTTCGGATAAAGCGATGCTGGAATTCATTTACAAAAACATCAAGTATCCGGCGGCAGCACGCAATGCCAAAACAGAGGGTATGGTCGTGGTAAGTTTTGTTGTTGAAAAAGATGGAACGATCAGTACGCCAAAGGTTTTGCGAGAAATTGGAAACGGCTGCGGAGACGAAGCGGTCCGAGTAGTGAAATTGATGGAGGAACAAAACATGCGCTGGACTCCGGGCAAACAGAATGGTAAAGCGGTACGAGTTCAATTCAACTTGCCCGTGCGTTATAAACTGGACAACACCGAACAAGCCACTCCGGAAAAAAATCAAATCGATACGGTTTTTACATTCAACCCGGAGACCTACGAAGAAACAATGACCACTGTTGACCATAGTAAAAACAAGGTAACCGTGGTTGGTTACGGTGATAAAAATACCTCCGCTATGAACGATGAAGTCTTCAAAGTCGTGGAGCAGATGCCACGCTTCCCGGCGGCGTGCCCGGATGCAACGAATGATGCGGAACGGAAGCACTGCGCCGACCGAGCGATGCTGGAGTTCATTTACAAAAACATCCAATATCCGAAAGTGGCACGCGACGCAGGTACCGAGGGCATGGTCGTGGTGAGCTTTATCGTCGAAAAAGATGGCTCAATCAGCGGTTCGAAGATGGTCCGCGATATTGGTAATGGCTGCGGTGTAGAAGCATTGCGTGTGGTGGATCTTATGCAAGTGCAAAACATCCGCTGGGCGCCGGGAAAGGAAAACGGCAAAGCCGTACGCGTGCAGTTCAACCTGCCCATTCGCTTCAAGTTGGAACCAAAAGAAGCGCCACAAACGGACGCAAAAGCAGCATTCGTGCCACCCGCCCCGGATTTTGTCTTGCAATTGAAGGATTTTCGCGCTACGCCTAATCCAACAAAAGGCCTGCTAAACGTAAGTTTCCGGGCAGATGCCAAGCCAACGACCGTAAGGATCATCGACGCAACCGGCAAGGAAGTGCACGCAGAGACGCTCCAAAATTTCCCTGGCAACTATCAGGAAATGTTCAATTTTGATAACCTGCCGAAAGGTATGTTGTATATTATTGTGACGCAGGATAAGCAGGGCTTTGTCAGCAAAGTGGTGCTGCAATGACGACGGTACCGGCGACCTTTAGTCGCCGAAAAACGCAACTTCTTTCATATTAATTCAGGATTGAATATGCGGCACACCTCCCCAAAGGTGTGCCACATTTTTTTAGTAGCCAAAAACCTGCTCCATCGTCAGTTCTTCTACCGCACCAAAATTGGACAGATAACTCAAGTCCACTTGTTTTTTACTACCCAGCACCAAGAAAGAATAATTTCTGCCCCGCACAAATTGCTCGTGAAAATCCGCCAGCGTATTCGGCGTAGCCATCCGGGCTGCTTCGTACAAATCCGGATTCAGGTTGCGCTCGTAGCCCAAATCGCGCGCGGCCAACGCTTCCCAGAAGATTCGTTTACGCGGCGTGCGTTCGCTTTCCATTTGCTTTAGAATGGTCAGACGTGCATTTTCGATCTGCGATTCCACCAGCGGCATATCTTCGATGATCTGCAGGAGCGCCGGAATGGCATCCGAGATTTTATCCGGTTGCGTGCCGACGTATGCCTGCAAATAATGCGACAAATCCTGCTTGCTCGGGGAGCTGTAGTACGCATAAGTCGAGTACGCCAGCGCCTTGGCTTCGCGAATTTCCTGGAATACAATCGACGACAAACCGTAGCCAAAGTACTCGTTGTACAGATCGCGTAGCTTGTATTCGTCGAGATTAAACTGCGGCGTTCCCCGCGATACGAGCATGATGTCCGACTGAACGATCGGAAATTCAAGGAAGAATACCCGGTTCTGATCGGTGGCTACCTGCGTGAAAGGCGTCACCTCAGGAATTGGCTGCAACGCATCCGGCGTGCGGTGATGCTGCTCCAGAATCTGGGCGACCTCCCGCAAAGGCTTTTGACCATAATAATAAATGCGGTGCTCGTAGCTGGTGAGTTGGTGAATGCGCTCCGTCAATTCCGAAGCATCCAGTTTTTTCAAAATATCCACCGACAGGCGATGCGTGAATGGCGAATCTGCTCCGTAGCGCGCAAAATTGCCCAGCGCTTCCCGCAGAATGACGTTGCGATCCTGCTTGGCGTTGGCACGCCTGGTAAAAACATCCGAGATCAAATTGCGCAGCGCCGCCTCGTTTTCCTTCGCGTCCGCCAGAATATGCTCGATGAGTTGCACACCTTCCAGCAGCGACTCTTCCAGTCCACTCAGCGTGACGTAGGAGCGCTCGTTTTGCGTATGCACATCGAAACTCAGCGCCAGGCGAAAAAACTCCTGCTGCAACTGCGCCGGCGTATATCGACTGGTACCAAGATAGGGCAGGTAATTCAACGCCAGTGATAGTCTGCGGTCGTGGTTCTTGCCCATTTCAAAAATGTAACTCAGCCGGAAAATTGTATTCTGCTCATTGCGCACGTATTCCAGCGGAACTTTATTTTGCACACGCGTTTGCTCTATTTCTTCCTGAAAATCCGGGAAAACCGGCTCCAGACGTGGCGAAGGTTTCAGTAAAAATTGCTTGCCGTAAGCCGACAAGGCGCCACGATTCAGCTGCACCGACGTGATGTTGGGTTTTTCTACCCGCACAATGTCGGGGTCGTCGCCCTGTCGCTTATAAACGACAACGTAATTATCCTGCAAATGCTTATTCGCAAAATCGATGACATCCTGCCTGGTGATCTTCGCCAGGTCATCCAACTGCCGCACGTAGCGCGCCCAATCGATGCCCAGAATAAAATTGTGCGCCATCGCCTGCACCCGTGCCTGATTGGATTCGGTGTTGCGCAGTTCATCCAGTTTGTAACTTTTTACAACGGCTTCCAGCAACCAATCTTCAAAATCGCCCTTGCGCAATTTGTCGATCATCGCGAGCAGTAGCTCCTCGGCAGCTTCCAGCGATTGCCCTTCGCGTGGCTCGGCGTACAGCCCCAGCACCGAGTAGTCTTCGTGATGCCATTGCCAGGCTTCGGATTCCAGCACGCGCTGTTCCTGATTCAAATAAATATCCAGCAAGCCCGCTTGGTGGTTGTACAACAATCCGTGCAGCATCAGCAACATCAGCACATCATCGCTCTGGCTGCCGCCAAAACGCCAGGCCAGCTGCACATTCGGTGATTCCTGTCCGAAAACCTCCTTGCGAATGGGCTGCTCAATCGGCGGCTGCGCCTCGAACGTAAAGGGCGGCGTTTCTTTCCGTTCGTAATCGCCAAAATATTTCTCCGCCAGTTCCACCACCTCGTCCGGATCGAAATCTCCGGCAAGGATAATGCCCATATTGTTGGGCACGTAGTAAGTCTGGAAGTATTCCTGAATTTTGACGTGAGAAGGATTTTTCAAATGCTGCGGACTACCGATCGTCGTCTGCGTGCCGTACGGGTGCTTCGGAAAAAGCGACTCGCGGATGGCTTTGCTCACCTTCCGGAAATCCCGGTCCTGGCTGATATTGAATTCTTCGTACACCGTTTCCAGTTCCGTGTGGAACAGGCGCAGCGCCATCATCCGGAACCGCTCGGATTCGAGCTGCATCCAGCGCTCTAACTCATTGGCCGGGACGTCATTGACATAAACCGTCTGCTCCACCCAGGTGTAGGCGTTGGTGTGCTTGGCGCCAATGGCGGTAGCGAGCGTGTCGTATTCGTTGGGCGCAACCAGCTTCGCCGCTTCAAAAGACACCCGGTCGATCTCGGCATAAAGCTCTTTGCGCTCTTCCTCATTTGTTGCCTGCCGGTGCTGCTCGTACAGGTCGGAAATTTTTTCCAGCAATGCCTTCTCCCGTTCCCAGTCCAGCGTACCGATCTTACTCGTTCCTTTGAAAAGCATGTGCTCCATGTAATGCGCCAGCCCGGTGGTATCTGCCGGGTCTTGCTTCGAACCGGCGCGCACCACGATGTTGGTGAAGATGCGCGGCTCTTCCGGATTAACGCTGAGGAACAGTTTCAACCCGTTCGATAAAGTGTATATCTTGGCATCGAATGGATCATTCGGCACAGATTGGTAGGTGTAGTTTTTAGTTTGTGTTTCAATCATGTGGTATTTTTTTAAGCTATCTCATGGCACAAAATAGCCACAGGCTCGCAAACCCGTGGCTATTTCAAAGAAAAATATGCTTAGGAAACACCTCACACGGAGGTTTGGTTTCCTGAAAATTATCTACGGTTTAATCCGTCCGAGACGCATGCCGTCTTCGTATTCAATGACATAAGCGTCTTCAAACCCATGCTGCTTCGCCAGGCTCAGCGCTGCTGCGGCTTCTTCCTTGCTAAAGTAGTCGCCCAGCAATACACGTGTGAGGTCGCGGCCGGTAATATATTCCGTTTCAATTTGACCGATTTCTTTGATAATGCGGAAAGTTTCACTATCCGGATTGTAACGCTTCAGCGCAACGAGTTGCACCCGATAGTACACGCCGCTGTGACGAGGCGCGTCGGTAACGATCTCGTAATCACCATCGTTGATCGTATATTTCTCGCGGACGGTATTGTCGAATGCCGAATCTGCTTCCGGGTAGCCGGGTTCTTTTGTCGTTTCATTTTTCACAGTTTCCGGCGTTGGGGATGCCTTTTTAGCCATCTGTACCGGCTGTCCATATACATTCAGTTGCGGGTCATCGGTCATAAATTGGAACGTATATGGTTCATAACCAACGCTTTCAACGGTTACCTTAAAGCGCTTGCCCATTTCCACATCAAACAGATAGGAACCATTCGTAAAGTTAGCCTGATCGATCAGATTTTCTCTGCCGTTGTTCATTTCGTACAGCGACACCATGACATTGTTCATGGGGTTTCCGTTTTCCAGGTCATATACATTGCCCTGCAAAACGATTTGTTGCGTACCGGTAGAAAACTCAAAAATATCTGCATCGCGGGTGGTGGTCTTTTGGCTGCCAAACAAGCGATTTGACGCCAGGAAACCGCTGCTGCGGGTTTCATTCAGCACGTAAGAGTAGTCGTCGGCGCTGGAGTTGATCGGCATCCCTGCATTTTCCGGGGGCGCCCAGCGCGTACCGTCGCCTTTCGCGGTAAAAATATCGAATCCGCCAATGGCAACCTGTCCGTTGGAAGCAAAATACAGCGTACCATCTTTTTCATCGTAGAATGGCGTGATCTCATCGCCCAGTGTATTGACGATGCCGCCCAGGTTGACCGGGAAGGAAAATTCAGAGTCGTCATTGCCCAGGTCACGGCTGGTGTACCAGATGTCCATGCCGCCACGTCCGCCATCGCGGTTGGAGGCGAAATACATCACCTCGCGTCCGCCCTGATGCACGATGTTCGGCTGGGTAGCGGTTGTGTTTTCCATGTTGATGAAATCCGGCAGGCGTTCCGGTTGTGACCAAGTGTTGCCGCGTCGCTTAATTACGAAAATTTCGCAGCGGGAAGTCAGGTTATTCCAGCTTTGCTCGCCATTGCAAATGGTAAAATAGAAGCGGCTGCCATCCGGCGAAGCCACGCCATTGCAAAAGTGCTGGTTATTCTGGATTACGGGGAAATTCTCCGGGATGGAAGCCTTCGCCCAGCGATCACCCTGGCGCTGCGAGCGATAGATGCGCGCCTGCCCACCCATCGTGGAAGAGAAATAAAGCACATCATTCGAGAAGACGAAAGGTGCAAACTCTGTCGCTTCGGAATTAATGCCCGTTCCCGGATAGCGCATTTCGATGTCTTTATTGATCTGCATAGGCAGTTTCATGCCAAGTTCGCACCCCTGGATTTCGGTCTTGATAATATCCCCCAGTATTTGCCTGGAGTCACCGGTATAGTTGTCGAAGAAATCCTGGAAAGCGTTCTTGGCTTTATCGTATTGCCCGTCCTGTTTGAGGCTTCGGGCATATTTCAGGCCCACCAGCGGAAAATCCTTGCTGTTGTCTTTTACCTGCTGGTAAGCATTGGCAGCCTTGCGATATTCTTTGATGAGGTAGTAGCATTCGCCCGCATTGAAGATGAGGTCTTCCTTTTTTTTCTTCTTTTGCCAGGCGCTCTCATAATGTTCGGCGGCTTCGGCATATTTACCCTGCTCAAAAAGCTCATCTGCGAGGTTTCTGTGTTTCTTCCAACTCAGGTTACTCTGGGCAGTGAGTAGAGAACTGATGCCCAATCCAACAACCAGAAGCAAAATTCTTGTTGCCATGATGTTATGTTTTAAAATGAAATAATTTTTGAATTGCTGATTGTTCATTGCTGAATTCGTGTAACAACTGAAAATTGATTATCTTCCATCAGCAATTCTTCGATCACCGGTGCAAAATGCTCATGCTCCAAGGCCTGCACTTTGCTTGCTATATCTTGAGGCGTATCATCTGGCGCCAGTTCACATTTTGCCTGAAAAATAATATCGCCTTCGTCGTAATTTTCATTCACGTAGTGAATGGTAATGCCCGATTCGCGATCGCCGGCAACGCGTACGGCCTCGTGCACGTGCTTGCCATACATGCCTTTGCCGCCGTATTTTGGCAGCAATGCCGGATGAATATTCACCATTTTATTCGGATAGGCACGCACCAGATATTCGGGTATCAACCAAAGAAAACCGGCAAGTACGATAAAATCGATGTTGCGTTTGTGTAAATGTTGTAACAGTTGCTCCGTTTGGTAAAATTCGTGTCGATTTACTACCAGCGTGTCGATGTTATTTTCACGCGCAATATCCAGCACGGGCGCATCTTTTTTATTAGATACGATAAAACTAACCTGAATATGCGGATTTATGCGGAAATATTCAATAATTTTTTTAGCATTTGTTCCGGTGCCTGATGCAAAAATGGCTATTTTTTTCATGGATGCATTATCTCCTTGTTCCATTGTCTCATTGTCTGTTGCCGTAAAACCATGACATGCACAAACCGTGAGATAGCGAACGGCTATTTAATCGACCGGTAATTGGCGGAGTTTGCCGGATCAATGCGCGACATCAGCTGAATGACTTTATCCTGCTCCGCCAATGTGCCACCTTTAAAAATTTCGATCACTTCTCTTGATTTCGTATTATTAAACATCTGAATAATCATCGAATTGGGGTATGCCTGATTGACATCGGATACTTTTTCCAGCGCCTCCACGATCATTTGCCTGCCCGTAGCCTGGTCATCTGCCATCACGTCAAGCGCCTGCCGGTGGTAATCGTATATTGCCTGCCGGTAAGGCCGCACACGCGGGGAGAGGAGGTTTTCGATAATCCAGAAGCGATTCCGGTTGCCATCAAGGGAGCGCCAACCAGGATTGGCGGCGGCAGCAGAAGAGGGCACATTGTTCAGGATATCCTGCGCCGTTTGTAAATACTCCGTACCTCCATAGAGCGCGAAGCTGTCGTAGTCCATTCCCAGAATGATGTAGGCGTAGAAAGACAGCACGTGCGACAGGTTGTCGTTGTAGGAATTGCGGCTGAAAATAATGGGCTGAAACTGCTCATAGGTAAAGCTTACATCCCGATCAATGTGGTTGAAAAGCACGGTTTCCTCGGAGCTGTTGTAAATCGGCCGCGAAGCCTGAATAGATAACTCGGCGCTGAAACTGGTCGGTGAACGCTCCTCTTGTATAGTAAGCAGGAAGTTGCAGTTGATGCGTTCCTCCAGATCGAAGTAGTCGTTCGTCCATTTTTGATTATTCAAAAACTCATTGATACCTTGCTCCAATGTTTCGAATACACGGGGATCAACGGTTTGCAGCTTTTGAATGTTGATGCGCACGGATGCGTTCAGTTCCTGCGCCCAAAGCCCCTGCATTGCCAAAAGAAAACAAACCGTCGTAAATAGTTTTCTCATCATGCTGT
>CAZFBU010000015.1:0-5084 GCA_964517175.1 uncultured Saprospiraceae bacterium | reverse complement strand
CCCTGCATTGCCAAAAGAAAACAAACCGTCGTAAATAGTTTTCTCATCATGCTGTTATTTTTTACTGTAATATGGGACGGATAAAAATTGATTATACCATTCCACCCAACCACTCCGTGCAGAAAGAAAAGCTCCTCATGCTTGCGCTTCAAACAGTACATTGAGAATATCTTCTGCCACTTTTGCCTTCGATTTTAACTCAAATTTACGCAACTTATTGCCCCTGCCAATAATCGTAATCTTATTTGTATCATGGTCGAAGCCTGCGCCAGTATCCTGGAGAGAGTTGAGTACGATCAGGTCGAAATTTTTCTTTTCAAGCTTTGCTTTGGCATTTATAATTTCGTCGTTGGTTTCCAGTGCAAAGCCAACGATCACCTGCCCCGCTCGCTTTTGGTTGCCAAGCGTAGCCGCAATGTCCGGGTTTTCCACCAGTTCAAGCGTGAAGTCATCGCTTTTGCGCTTGATCTTTTGCGTCGCCAGTTCTTTCGGGCGGTAGTCCGCAACGGCTGCCGCCAATATCGCAACATTCGACTCGGTGAAATGCTGCAATGCCGCCTCGTACATTTGCTCGGCTGTTTCCACGCGAATAGTCTGCACTTGGGGCTGGGATGCCGCCACTTTCGACGGCCCCAAAATAAGCGTAACCGTTGCGCCGCGCCTGGCGGCGGCATCGGCGATGGCAACGCCCATTTTGCCGGAAGAGCGATTGCCGATAAAGCGAACCGGGTCAATCGGCTCGTAAGTTGGTCCGGCGGTGATCATTATTTTCTTACCGATCAAATCCTGCTCTTGACCAAAAAAATCGTCGAGGTGTGCCAGAATGTGCTCGGGTTCTGCCATGCGCCCCTCTCCGACCAAGCCGCTGGCGAGTTCGCCATGCTCAACCGGAATCAACTGATTTCCAAATTTTTGTAAACGTTTAACATTTTCTTGCGTAGTTGGATGGTGCCACATATCCACATCCATTGCAGGCGCAAAGAATACCGGACAGCGCGCCGAGAGATAGGTTGCCACAATGATGTTATCACTGATGCCGTGCGCCAGCTTTGCCAGGGTAGTAGCGGTGAGCGGTGCAATGACCATCGCATCTGCCCAAAGTCCCATTTCCACGTGGTTGTTCCAGCTTGCCTCAGAACTTACTTCCGTGAAAACCGGTCTTTTCGAGAGTGTTGACAGCGTGAGTGGCGTGATGAAAGAAGTTGCGGCTTTTGTCATCAGCACCTGTACTTCGGCTTCCGCTTTGATCAGCAGACGTACCAGAAAAGCTGCTTTGTAAGCTGCGATACTCCCGGTAATGCTCAGTAGTATTTTTTTTCCCTGCAGGTTTGTCATAATTGGCTTTGGCGGGAAGGTTGCCGATAGCTGGCTGGCATTACCATGCAGCAATGCCGGCTAGCTCTTTTTCATCCTAAAAATCGTCTTGGTCCCGCGCTCTTTCTTTGCGCTCGTTGTAGCGATAGTATAATTCTTCGCTCAGGTATTCCTCCGTGGCAATAATCACGGGGTTGGGTAGCCGCTCGTAAAACTTGGAGATTTCGATCTGCTCCTTGTTTTCGTTCACCTCCTCAATCGTATCAGAAGATACAGCAAACTCATCGAGCTTATTGTGCAGTTCGTATTTCAAATCCACGTTCAGTTGCTTGGCGCGCCGGGTAATGACGGACAATACCTCGTAAATATTGCCGGTAGTTTCTGCCAGCCCTTTCACGTCGCGGGCTTTCACGTTGGGGTCAAGTCCCTGAACTTTCGTTTTGATATCTGACATATTATTAATTAGTTTAAACTTTTTGATGAATCTTTAATAATCGAACTTATCTCTTTGCCGTATTGGCTGTTTGGATAACGCGCTGCAAAGGCGTTTGCCCGCTTCAGGGCTTCTTTATATCGCTCTTCCTGCTTTTCGACGACGCTGTTTTCTGCCAGCAAGAAAGCGGATCTTACAATCATATAACGCACATCTTCCCCATTTCTGGTTTCGGGAAAGTCTTTCAGTACATTCTCGAATACGTGCGTCGCCGCCTGATACATGCTTAAATCAAAGTACAACTTACCTTCCTCAAAGCCCTTCTGTTCCAGCTTGGCGCGCATCTCATCAATCAAACGATTGCATTCGTTTACCCGTTCACTGCGTGGGTAAGTATTAACAAATAGTTGAAATTCTTCTATCGCCTTATTGGTGTACGTTTGGTCGAGGCGAAAGGTTGGCGACAACTGGTAGTTCGAGTAGGCGCTCATAAACGTAGCTTCTTCGCGAAGCGGGCTGCTGGTGTAGGTTTGCGCAAAGTTTTTGAAGTAGTACGTCGCCAGAATATACTGCTCCAGGTTGTAATACGTGTAGGCGTATTTGAAATAAATGTCTTCCGCTTCCTGACGCCCGCGGTAAGTGCTGATGAGCAATTCGTACAGCGTTTGCGCTTTCTGGTACTCTTCACTTTCGTAATACGACTGCGCTTGCTCATAAATCAGCGCCGGATCGCCACTGGTACGAATGCGCTCGAACTGGCTTTTGCAAGCGCTTAGCGAAAGCAACAAGCCGGCAGCCAGGCTGACTGTTAATACGTTTTTTCTCATAAGGACGCAAATTTACACTTTTTTACGATAGAAAGCAATTTTGTTTTTGCGATAAGCAAATCGAAAACAGCGTTTTACGATCTTTGCTGCCGTTCCGCCTGTAAAGAAGGCGCAAATGCACGAAAGGTTGTACGGTGCCGCCTGATTTTGCGCAGCTTTTCCTAATTTTGACGATTGTACCAATAAATATGGAACGACTCGAAGAATTTCGGTTTTATTACAATCATACTATTTATCCGGAGCTGTTGCGTATGGAGCGGCGACGCAAGCGACTCGTTGCGCTGCTGATATTTGCCTCTGTGCTGCTGGCCGGAATGATTGCCTTCGAGCTGTACCTCAATATTCTGGCGCTGACCCTGCTGCTCACTATCCCGCACGTCATTTTTATCGGTTTTCTCGTGTATCAGATTCGGCAGTTTAAAAATACGTTCAAGCCGAATGTCGTAGAATTGTTGCTTGATTTTATCGATAATGGTCCAAATTTTGATGCCAATTTCCCACTCGAATACGAAGCCGAAAGCGGCTTTTCCAAAGCAGCGTTTCTGCAAAGCGGCATCTTCATCACGCCCGCCCAGTATTATACTGCCGAAGATACCATCCGCGGGCGAATCGGCGAGATTACCTTTGAGTTGTGCGAGTTGAATGTGAAGGAAATTTCGCCGGTGCGCAACGACCTGGACGAAGTGTTCCGGGGCATTTACCTGCAAGCCCGCTTCACGGCTGACATACGGGGCGAAATGATCGTTTGGCCGCGCAGCCGCCGCAAATACCTGACCCGTACCATCAAAAATTTCACGGCAGACAAAGGCCGAAGCGTGGATTACGAAATCAATAATTTTGAGTTTCGCAATATCTTTATGACCTACGCTACACCCAACACCCATGTGGAAGGCATTCTGCCCGAAACAATGCAGGAAGCCATTGTAAAATACCAGCGTGAAACCGGAAAGGATATTTATTTTGCCTTTCACGATCGGGATTTTTTCGTCGCCATTTCTGAACCAAAAGACCTGCTCGAACCTTATATATTGCGTTCCAACCTGAGCTACGATCTGGTACTGGAGTTCATGCGCGACATCAACCTGGTATTGCACATCGTGCACGAGTTTGATCAAAAAATTTAATCATCATCGGTCACCGGACTGATTATAAAAAACAGACAACATGAAGCATGTATTTGCAACTTTATTCCTGGCCGTTGCGCTGATGGCACAGGCTTTTGCCCAGTCGGCATCTTACGCCCCAACAGCGAAAGAAAACTCCCTGCTCTGGGAAATTTCCGGCAAAGGACTGAAGCAACCTTCTTACCTCTTTGGCACCATCCACCTGATCGGGAAAGAGGATTTTATTCTGACCGACATCACCAAAACTTCCTTCGCGAAAACCAACCGCGTCACTTTTGAAATCGATATGGAGGACATGTCCGATATTTCCGTGCTGATGCCATTGATGATGAAAGCATTTATGAGTGATGGCAGCACCCTTCGCACCTTGCTCAGCGAAGAAGACTATGGGCTCGTGAAGAAGCACTTCGAAGAAACTGGCTTGCCCATGATGATGATGGAGCGCATCAAGCCCATGTTTTTATCGGCAATGGCGGAAGGTGACATGAGCGCGCTGCAAGGCGAAGACGGGGGCAGCGTGTCCTACGAAATGGAGCTGATGAAAATGGCACAGGAGCAAGAAAAAGCGATTGAAGGACTGGAGACTATGGATTTCCAGATGAGTATTTTTGATAGTATTCCCTATCAGACGCAGGCAGAGATGCTGGTGGAAAGCATCAAAGGAGCGACTGGTCAAAACAACGAGATGGATAAAATGGTGGCGTTGTACAAAAATCAGGACCTCAACGGTTTGCAAAAAATGATGGAAAGCAGCGCTGAGGTATCAGAATTCAGTGATATTCTCCTGGTGCAGCGCAACAAAAACTGGATACCGGTGATGGCAAAGCAAATGGCAGAGCATCCCACTTTCTTTGCGGTAGGCGCTGGGCACCTGGCTGGCGAAATGGGCGTCATTGCACTGCTACGCGCAGAGGGTTACACGGTGAAATCTCTGCGGTAATTCATTTTTAAACTTTCGTTGAAAGTTATGCTGCAAAGCAGCAAAAAGATAGTTCACGCAAAGGCGCGCTAAGCAGCAAAGGAATATTTGAGCTTGCTTTCTCTGCGTCTTCGCGTGAGATGACATAAGTTTAAACGGTTAGAATATGAGCCGTATCCTCTGGGGTATGGCTTATGTACGTTGTTAGCCACCTTAACTCCATTTTCGGTACTCAGTAGGACTCACACCTGTTTTTTTCTTGAAAAGATTACTAAAGTAATGGGGATACTCAAACCCTAAGGAATGGGCTATTTCCTTTACAGAATCATTAGTTCCCAGTAAACGATTCTTAGCAATTTCTAACAAATGATAATGAATATGTTCTTGCGTGCTTTTCCCAGTTTCCCTGCGCAGCAGATCGCTCAAATAGTTGGGAGATAGATTTACATATTCGGCACATTCCAAAG
>CAZFBU010000014.1:0-42747 GCA_964517175.1 uncultured Saprospiraceae bacterium | reverse complement strand
AGGTAGTAGAGCTTTTTCACGAGATTCTTTTCTTAGCAAGTTAAACCATTTATTAGAAATATGCTATTCAATTTCCTAAAAATCAAACTTTTGCAATAGCAAATACAATTTCCAGGCATCCTGAAAGCTGTTGTACATGGGCGTTGGTGCCAGGCGAATGACGTTCGGCTCCCGCCAGTCGCAAATTACGCCATTTTCCGACAGGTAATCGAATAGTTTTTTACCGTTCGCCTCGGCTAAAACCGACAACTGGCAGCCCCTCGCCATTGGCTCTTTCGGCGTAATGATATGGAAAGCGTGCCCTTCAGCATTCAGCTTTTTGAATAGAAATTCCAGAAACCCCGTCAGTTGTTCGCTCTTTGTGCGCAGTACGGGCATGGTTGCTTCCGCGAACATGTCCAGGCTCGCCCAGTACGCCGCAAAGCTGAAAATAGAGGCGTTGCTCAGTTGCCAACCCTCCGCGCCGCGCATGGGTACAAAGCCCTTCTCCATCAGGAAACGGCGCTCTTCGTCGTGCCCCCACCAACCGGCAAAGCGCGGCAGCTCGGGGTTATTGCCGTGGCGCTCGTGAATGAAAACCCCACTCGGTCCGCCGGGCCCGGCATTCATGTATTTGTAGCTGCACCAGGTGGCAAAGTCCGCATTCCAATCGTGCAAATGCAGGAGCACATTGCCCGCCGCATGCGCCAGGTCGAAGCCTACGCGCGCGCCCGCGCGATGCCCTGCTTCGGTGATTGCCGCGAGATCAAAAAACTGACCGGTGTAGTAGTTTACCCCGCCAAACATCACCAGCGCCGTTTGCTCGCCATGTGCCTCAATCGTCGCAACGATGTCTTCCGTGCGCAGGGTCTCCTCGCCAGCTCTGGGCGCTATTTCTACAATTGCATCTGCCGGATCGAAGCCATGCCATTTCACCTGCGACTCCACGGCGTACTGATCCGAAGGGAAAGCGCCGGCTTCCATGATGATTTTAAAACGCTCTTTCGTCGGGCGATAAAAACTGACCATCAGCAAGTGCAGATTCACCGTGAGGGTATTCATCACGACGACTTCGCTTTCCTTTGCGCCGACGACATGCGCTACTTGCTTTTGCAAATATTTGTGATAATGCATCCAGGGATGCTCGCCGCGAAAGTGCCCTTCCACGCCGTGCACTCGCCACTGCTCGAGTTCGCGCTCCAGGTAGGTTTGCACGCTTTTGGGCTGTAAGCCGAGCGAATTGCCACAAAAATAAAGGCAATTCTGCCCATTATGCTGTGGAAAATAAAATTGCGTCCGATACTTTCGAAGGGCATCCTGTTCGTCCATGCGTTTGGCGAAAGCCAGCGAAGCCTCATAGGGCAATGTGGTCGGTGTCATCATTATTTGAATTTTTACAAAAGGAAAAATAGCAAAACGCACCAATTGTTCCCACCAAAAAGCAGAAGAAGTTCATCTTTTCCTTTATCAAGCCTGAAAAAAGGCTAAAGTCGAAATGCTACCGGGGTTATTTCCTAATTTCAAAACTTTCGGTATGCCAACTACAAAACGCCGTTTCGCGAACGCGATCAACGCCAGTTCTATGGCGGATATCGCCTTTTTACTGTTGATTTTTTTCCTCGTCACAACAACCATTCTGCTCGATCAGGGAATTTTGGTGAAATTGCCGCCGTATGACGAGCAGCAAAAACCAATGGACGTTCGTAAAAATAACGTGCTTTCCGTTTTCATCAATGCGCAGGATCAACTGATGCTGGAAGGGGGGATTCTGGACATTGCGGAACTGCGCGAGCGCGTGAAAACGTTCGTGACCAATCCTGAAAAGCGGACATCGCTACCCGCCAGTCCAGGTAAGGCGATTGTTTCTCTGCAAAATGACCGTGGCACGAGCTACGAATTTTATCTTTTGGTGTACAACGAACTCCGCGCCGCTTACCGCGAACTGCACAACGAAGCCGCCCTGGAGCGCTACGGCAAATTTTTTGAGGAAATTCCGCTGACTTATCAGAAAGAAATACGGAAAGAAATACCGATGACCATTTCCGAAGCAGAACCAACAGAGCACGAGCCTGAAAACTAAAGATTTTGCATCAATCCAGCGGCTTATCGCGCATGGGCGTACTGGCATGGAAATCGCGATGTACGCGTTCGGCATACTGGTCGAGCAACTCCAGAATACGGCTGCGCTCTTTAGCCTGCAGAATCATGCCGATGTGGTAGTTTTTGTGCAAGCGCCACACGATTTCCGGGTCGTTGAAGCCGTTGTCGTCTGGCTGTTCTTCCCGGGCCAGAGATACCAGAATACCGGCGTAGTTTTGTTCTGCCGATGGCAATTGGTAGGGGATATTCTTGGCCTTGGCATCTTCGATGCGTGCCCACTCCGCCCAGAGATTGATGCCCGTCGCATAGTGCACCATTTCTGCCAGGTGCGCCCCGCCGACGCGGGAAGAGGTTTCCAGAAAATAGAATTTGCTATCTTCTTTCGACTTGATAAACTCCGTGTGTGAAGCGCTGAATTTCATACCAAATGCGCGCATGACATCGGCATTTAGTTTTTGCAGATCTGTATGATCGTTACCTTCAAGTTCGCAGGTTACCGAGCGAAAAATACCGCCACCGTGCGCCACCTCAAACGGCGTATCCAGATACTGTGACGCACTGCAAAAGACCACCTCCCCATCCATAATTAGTGAATCAGCATGATAGACATCGCCCGGCTTAAATTGCTCGATCAGGAAATTGTGGCGGTTATTGCTCAATTGTCCCAGTATATTCCAAAGCTCCTCAGCGTTGTGCACCTTTCGGATGCCAATGGCAGAGGCTTCGGTGCGCGGCTTCACCACCCAGGGCGGCGATACCTGCTGCGTATAGGCATGTATTTCTGCGTCATTAAACAAAGGGCTGAAGGGCGGCACGTTGATGCCTGCTTCCTGCGCGCGGAGTCGCATGGCCAGCTTATCGCGAAAATAGCGGGCGGTGGTTTGTCCCATCCCGGGAATGCGGAAGTTTTCGCGCAGGTAAGCCGCTTTTTCCACGTCGAAATCGTCGAGCGCAACGATGCGATCTACCTTCCGGTTGCGCATTATATAGGAGAAACCTTCGGCAATCAGGTGCAGGTTCTCGGGCGAATTATCATCCTTTTCCACATAGAAAACCTCGTCGATCGAATCCCAGGGCCAGTCCTTGTGTTCCAGCGATTTTTTCGTAAGCAGATACACCGTGTTGCCGGCTGCCTTGCTGGCACGAAGAAAATCGACGCCTTTGAAGAAAGTTGCTACGCAAAAGAAGGTCATTTGTAAGGGTTTAGAGGTGAATGGATGGGTTCTTAGCCATTATGGTGTTTTGACTAACTTTTTGATAAAATAATTTTTTCTAAAATGCTTGTTATCAGTTCTTTGCATTTATCAAAAGCGAGCAGCCAATAGCAAAGAGCGAAATATAACATGGTTTTACGGATCAGGATTCCTTTGCAATATCTTCCAAAAATTCCAGCAATAGCCGAACGCCAAAAGCCGTGGCACTGCGCTGCGATGAAAACTCCGAATCGACCAGGGCAACGCCGGCGATGTCCAGGTGCGCCCAGGCAGGGTGGTCATTGGTAAAAAATTCCAGAAATTTAGCGGCGGTAATCGCACCTGCCGTTGGCTTCGAGCCCAGGTTCCGAATGTCGGCAATTTCCGATTTCATCTCGTCTTTATACACATTCCAGATGGGCAGTCGCCACACGCGCTCGCCCGTCTGTTCGCTCATGCGATAGAGTTGCTCTGCCAGATTGTCATTATTGGAAAACAGCGCGGCGGCGTGGTAGCCCAGGGTGCGCACCGAACTGCCCGTCAGAGTCGCCAAGTCAATCAGTATTTCCGGCTGAAAATGCTTAATCATATACGCCAGCCCATCGGCAAGTAAGAGTCGTCCCTCGGCGTCGGTATCAATGATTTCGATAGTTTTTCCGCTGTATGAGCCGATAACGTCACTCGGTTTGAAGGATTTCGCATCCACTGCATTGTCCGTTGAAGGTATAATGCCAATGAGGTGAATGGGCAACTTGAACTTAGCCGCCGCTTCCATCGTGCCAAAAACTGCCGCGGCACCGCCCATGTCGCTTTTCATCAGGTGCATGTTGGTGGAGGGTTTGATGGAGAGTCCCCCTGTATCGAACGTTACGCCTTTGCCCACCAGCCCGACCCGGCGCACCGGTTGTTGCTCGGGGACGTACTCCATGATGATGAAAGCAGGCGGATGTTCGCTGCCATAATTGACCGCCAGGAGCGCTTCCAGCCCTGCTTCTTCAATTTGCTCTTTGCTCCAGGTTTCTACCCGATAGCCATATTTTTTACCGGATTCGACTGCCCAGTTGGCGAGGTCAGCCGGAATTTTTTTGTTGTTGGGCGCATTCACCAGGTCGTAAACGCTCATTTGCGTTTCTGCAACCTGTTTGCCACGCTCGGCGGCAGCCAGAGCCAGCTTGCTATCAATTTTGTCGATAAAAATCTGAATTTCCGCATTTTCAGATTCAAACGGATGATGCTCCGAATTTTTCGTTTTGTAACGCCCCAATTGATACGACCCCAGCACCAGTCCGTTTACAGCGGCCTCCACCCAACGCTCGGGGGGATCGCCTGCATTTTCATGCAAAAAACTAACCGCTATCTGTGACGACAGCTTTTTTCTCAGCTTGTGGGAAAAACTTCGGAAGGCTTTCAGCACATCGGCAAAGGCAGGCTTTGGTCCCAGCCCCAGCAGGTAAATTCGCTGATGATCGAGATACAGAATGTGTCGTTCGCCGAGTTCGCCTTTAAAATCCTGTTGAAGCATCGCTGCCGAAACGCCGGTTGCTCGTTCTATTGCTTCCAGCGCTGGCTGGTGCGCACCGTTGCCCGCTATGGGTATAATCAAAACGGGGGGTTGTTGGTCAAGTGTGTTTTTGATGGCAATCTTCATTGCTTACGCTTTTTGGGATCCTTCGTTGAAAAATAACCACTCCACTGCTTTGGGAAATTCTTCCCCCCAGCGAGTTTCATTATGCTTCCCTTTTGGATCAATCGAAAGATTAAATTTTATACTGTTTCCAAGTCCTTGTTCTTCTACCGTAGCGACAAACCGCTCTATATTCGGCACCATAAACCGGCTTTCCTCGCCTCCGGCATAGAGGTAAATGCGCATGTCGTACGATTCATCAAAACTCATAATTTCAAAGTGAATACCGGGTACCACCCAGAGGGAGGGGGAAAAAACAAGGAGTTTGCTATATACTTCCGGGTACATAAACCCGGCATAAATCGAAATAAGCCCGCCCATAGAACTACCGCCAATGCCCGTGTGCTGCCGCTCGGGTCTGGTGCGGAAGTGCTTATCCACATAAGGCTTGAGCGTATCGGCCAGGAAGCGCACATATTTTTTGCCGCTGCCGCGCCCCAGCTTGGTTTTGATGGAGGGCGTAAACTCTTCTATCCGGTCTTCTGCGGCATGGTCAATGGCAATGATAATGACGTCATCCATGTTCCGTTCGGCTAAAACGGCCAGTTTTTTATTTACGGCCCAAGTGCCAAAAGGCGCATGGTCATCAAACAGATTTTGCCCATCCTGCAGGTACAGCACGGGGTAGCGCCGGTCGGTTTCATCATAGTCGTAAGGCAACAAAGCCGAGATTCGCCTTGTTCTGATAAGCTGCGGAATCTCGAAATCCTCGGAAATGGTGATAATTTTAGGCAGAAACTTTGGGTTGTACGCCCACCCATCTACTTTCCAGCGCGGTACTTCATCCCGGATGAGCGCCCGGTCAGCACTTACCCGCCGGTTTTCCACTTCATTGCCGTGTACGTCCAGTTCTACCCGTTGCCAGTTGCCGCGCGTGTATTTGTACTCGAGTACGGCGGGTAAAATTGCCCGGTTGGGCAATTGCAGGCGATACTTTCCGACGGCTATTTTCTGTAATTGGAAGGCAGAATCATTTGCATTCCAGTCGTTGAAATTACCAGAAACGTAAATAGGCAGATTGCCTTCGTCCGAGGTGGTCAGTTCGAAGGTCAGAATTTCATCTTTTATAATATGATTAGCTGATGCTGCCTTTTCCGTCATTCACTTTGAATTACCCTTTTCAATTCAGACGTCACTATTAAGCTAAAGACACTTTTTTGCCAGGGGAATTTTTGTAAAAAAGTAAAATTCCTGCTAAAGTCCGATTTTTTGGTAAAAAATTAGCGCGTAAAGTTACAAAAAACGAAGTTTTTTAATGCGCACACCCCAAATTTTAGTTTTATCGGTGAAGCTTGTCGGCATCTTTAGAAAAATCCATCCAGTTTTCTTTATTTTTAGCGCACTAACTAAAACTTACATAGCGAATGAATCCACTTTGGGGCATTGATTTAGGCGGTACCAAGATCGAGGGTGTGGTTATTAGAAGCAAAGATGAACCGGAAGTGCTCGCCCGGCTGCGCGTACCCACGGAGCAGGAAGGAGGCTATGAGCACATCATCGGGCAAATCGGCAAGCTGATTGACCAGTTGAAAAAAGAAACTGGATTTACGCCGGCGCGTATTGGCATGGGCACGCCCGGAACGCTTGACCCGAGGCTGCAAACGATGAAAAACAGCAATACGACCGCTTTCAATGGAAAACCTTTTCCGAAAGATTTGCAGGAGGCATTGAAAATTCCCTTTACCCTGGCCAACGACGCCAACTGCTTCGCCGTAGCGGAAGCACGCTTTGGCGCAGCGTGGGAGGTAGCCCCCGATGCGGAAGTGGTGTTTGGCATTATCATGGGTACGGGCGTAGGGGGCGGTGTCGTGCTCAATGGGAAGGCCATTGCGGGCAAGCAGGGGCTTGCCGGTGAATGGGGGCACAATTTTCTCGACGAATCCGGCGGCGAATGCTACTGCGGCAAAATCGGCTGCGTAGAACGCATTATTTCCGGTACCGGGCTGGAACGCTACTACGAAAGCCTGACCGGAGTGAGGAAAAAACTTCGCGAAATACATGCGACCCAGCAGGAAGATGCAGCAGCAAAAAAAACCATTGAGCGATTGACCTACTACTTTGGTAAAGCCGTTTCGGTACTCATCAATATTCTCGATCCGGAAGTGATCGTCGTGGGCGGCGGTGTCGGCAATATCCCCGAAATTTATACCGATGGCGTGGACGCCGCCCGGGAGTTTGTCTTCAATACCGGCGCGCATCATATCGACCGGCTCGATACCATTTTCCTGAAACCCAAACTCGGCGACAGCGCGGGCGTTTTTGGAGCCGCATTGCTGGTTGCGTAAGCATTTGCCGTTAAAATTTTTGTTAAAACATTCCTTGTCCTGCCAACTAAGCGCCACTTCAGGTGTTTTCAGCATATTCACTTACTAAAACCTCGTAAACGATGAGACTGATTCTATCCGTTGCATTCCTGCTCATAATGGGCGTTTCTACCTCATTTGCACAAGACTTTCCAAAAGCAGACGCCAGCCCGATGGACATGGCATACTACCCGCCGCGCGTGGCTTTCCGGGCTTTCGCCAAAACCGAAGCCGAGAAAAATGCCAAGCCGGTTATGCGTGTCATTTACTCCAGGCCACAAGCGAAAGGGCGCACCATTTTTGGTGATCTGGTAAAATACGGCGAAGTATGGCGCGTGGGCGCAAATGAATCTACCGAAATTACCTTCATGAAGAAAGTAACGATCAACGGCAAAGCGGTGAAGCCGGGGCGTTACACAATTTATGCCGTCCCGGGTGAAAGTTCCTGGGAAATTATTTTTAATAAAGACCTCGACGGCTGGGGACACTACGCTTACGATGCCAGCAAAAACGTAGCAACGATTACCGTTCCAACGCAAAAAACCAGCGACACCGTAGAAGCCATGGCGATCATGTTCGAAGATGCCGACAACGGCGCAAACATGCTCATCGGCTGGGATGATACAATGGTCAGCGTACCGATTGAATTCAAGAAGTAAGGAATATTTCAGAAAGGAAAGAGCTACGATACTTAATTTGTTGATCGTAGCTCTTTTTTATTTACACATCATAATTCAGCACCGGCGCCAGCCAGCGCTCGGCTTCCTCCAGGTTCATGTTCTTGCGCTCGGCGTAGTCTTCCACCTGATCCTTGGAAATATTCCCCAGACCAAAGTACTTCGACTCCGGGTGCGAGAAATACCAGCCGCTTACACTCGCCGCCGGGTACATCGCGAAGCTCTCGGTCAGCTTGATGCCGGTGTTATTTTCTGCATCCAGCATTTCCCAAAGGATGCCTTTCTCGGTGTGCTCCGGGCATGCCGGATAACCCGGCGCAGGACGAATACCCTGGTATTTTTCCGAGATCAGCTCATCATTTTCCAGGTTCTCGTCGCAGGCGTAGCCCCAGAATTCCTTGCGCACGCGCTGGTGCATCCGCTCGGCAAAGGCTTCCGCCAAACGATCCGCCAGTGCTTTTAGTAGAATAGCCTGATAATCATCGTGATCGGCTTCAAATTTTTTCACCCACTTTTCAATGCCAACGCCCGTCGTAACGGCAAATGCACCGATGTAGTCCTCGCCATCCGGTGCAACGAAATCGCTCAGGCAGTAATTCGGCAATCCAGGCGCTTTTTCGCTTTGCTGTCGCAAATTACGAAGCGTAAATTTCACTTCCTCCCGACTATCGTCACCGTAAACTTTAATGTCGTCATCGTCCGACCGATTCGCCGGGAAAATGCCCACTACCGCTTTTGCCTGCAGCCAGTTTTCATCGATGATACGACGCAGCATGCTGCGGGCGTCATTGTAGAGTTTTTGCGCTTCCTGCCCTACTTTTTCATCTTCGAAAATGTCCGGAAATTTGCCTTTCAATTGCCAACTGGAGAAGAACGGCGACCAGTCGATGTAATTCGTCAATTCCTCAATCGAATAATCATCAAAAACTTTTACCCCGGTGAAATTGGGCTTCGGCGGCTGATAATTCGACCAGTCAATCTCCACCTTATTCTTACGCGCTTCCCGGAGCGTGAGGTATTTTTTATTCGACTTGCGACCGGCACGTAGCTTGCGTACGCGCTCGTAATCTTTTTTCACATCCAGAATGAAATTGCTGCGTGTATTTTCATCTTTTGATAGCAGCGCACTCGCCACGGATACGCTCCGCGATGCATCCAGCACGTGGATTGCCGGGCTGCTGTACTGTGGCTCAATCTTCACCGCCGTGTGGGTCTTGGACGTAGTTGCTCCGCCGATGAGCAGCGGAATTTTCATGCCACGACGCTCCATTTCCTTCGCCACGTGCACCATCTCATCCAGCGAAGGCGTGATCAAACCGCTCAAGCCAATGATGTCCACCTGATGTTCTTCGGCGGCATCCAAAATTTTATCCGCTGGTATCATCACGCCCAGATCGATAATATCATAATTGTTGCAACCCAGCACCACACCGACGATGTTTTTGCCAATGTCGTGCACGTCGCCTTTCACCGTTGCCAACAGGATTTTACCTTTGGCTTCGGTACTGCCACTCAATTTTTTTTCTTCTTCAATAAAAGGCGTCAGATAAGCCACTGCCTTCTTCATCACGCGGGCGCTTTTCACCACCTGTGGCAGGAACATCTTGCCCGAACCAAACAAATCGCCGACCACGTTCATGCCATCCATCAGCGGACCTTCAATCACTTCCAGCGGCGCAGGTAATTTCTGTCGGGCCTCTTCCGTATCCGCTTCGATGTAATCGACAATGCCTTTTACCAGCGAGTATTCCAGTCGCTTTTCTACTGAATTTTCCCGCCATTCCAGATTTTTCTTCATTTGGCGACCGCCATCCTGCTTGACCTTTTCCGCAAAATCAGTCAGGCGCTCCGTCGCATCCGGGCGGCGATTGAACAGCACATCTTCCACCAAACCCAGCAAATCCTTCGGCACATCTTCGTACACTTCGATCAGCCCCGGATTCACGATACCCATATCCATACCGGCTTTGATGGCGTGGTACAAAAAGGCAGTGTGCATGGCTTCGCGCACTTTATCATTGCCGCGAAAGGAGAAGGAAATGTTGCTCACGCCGCCGCTGATTTTAGCGCCGGGACAGCGCTCCTTGATCTGGCGGGTCGCTTCAATGAAGTTGACTGCGTATTCGTTGTGTTCTTCGATGCCGGTCGCCACCGCAAAAATGTTTGGATCGAAAATAATATCCTGTGGTTTGTAGCCAACTTTTTCGGTGAGAATTTTGTATGCGCGCTCGCAGATGTCCACCTTTCGCTGAATGGTATCCGCTTGTCCTTTTTCGTCGAATGCCATCACAATGACCGCCGCGCCGTAACGTCGCACCAGCTTTGCCTGGTGGATAAACTGTTCCTCGCCTTCCTTCATTGAAATAGAATTTACAATACACTTGCCCTGCACGCATTTCAAACCCGCTTCGATCACCTCAAACTTCGACGAGTCGATCATGATCGGCAATTTGGCAATTTCCGGTTCCGCCATAACGAGGTTCAGGAAGGTCTGCATAGCTTCCTTCGAATCGAGCAAACCCTCGTCCATGTTCACGTCGATGATCTGCGCACCGCCTTCCACCTGGTGGCGGGCAACCGAAAGCGCCGCGTCGTAATCGCCGGATTTAATCAATCGGGCAAACTTGCGTGAGCCGGTCACGTTGGTGCGTTCGCCGACATTCACGAAGTTCGTTTCCGGTCGAATGATCAATGGCTCCAGGCCACTGAGCATGGTATAACCCGGCTGTTCCGGAATTTTGCGGGGCGGAACATCGACCACCGCTTCCGCCATCGCTTTGATGTGCCTGGGCGTCGTGCCGCAGCAACCGCCAATGATATTGACAAAACCACTGCTCGCAAAATCGCGGAGGTACTCGCGCATCTCCTCTGCGCCCTGGTCGTATTCGCCAAATTCATTCGGCAAACCGGCATTCGGATACGCACTCACGAAGCAATCGGCAATATTCGACAATGCTTCGATGTGCGGTCGCATTTCTTTCGCGCCAAGCGCACAGTTTAAGCCCACACTCAGCAAGGGCATGTGACTGATCGAAACCCAGAATGCCTCTGCCGTCTGACCAGAGAGGGTACGCCCGCTGGCATCGGTAATCGTGCCGGAGATCATGATCGGCAATTCGATGCCACGCTCTTCAAACAAGCGATCAATCGCAAAGAGCGCTGCCTTCGCATTCAATGTATCGAAAATGGTTTCTACCAGCAGCAGTTCTGCGCCACCATCCACCAGCCCGGTCACTTGTTCGTAGTAGGCATCCATCAATCCGTCGAATGTGATGCCCCGGTAGCCGGGGTTATTCACATCCGGTGAGATGGAAGCGGTTTTGTTCGTTGGTCCGACAGCGCCCGCCACGTAGCGGGGCTTCTCCAGGTTAGTGCGGGTAAATTCATCGGCTGCTTTGCGCGCGATTTTTGCTGCTTCGAAGTTGATTTCGTAGGCCAGCTCTTGCATGTCATAGTCCGCCTGCGAGATGGAAGTGCCGTTGAACGTATTGGTTTCGATAATATCCGCGCCTGCTTCCAGGTACGCTTTGTGAATGTTCTCAATGATGTCGGGTCGGGTGATGCTCAGGAGGTCATTATTGCCCTGAACGTCGGTGTGAAAATCTGCAAATCGCTCGCCGCGATAGTCTTTCTCCTTCAGTTGATACTGCTGAATCATCGTACCCATTGCGCCATCCAGCACCAAAATGCGTTCCTTCAGTAATTCTCTAATGTTCTTTTTTACCATACCTACTTGAACTGGTTTTATTATTCTAAAATACGGATTTACTGCGAATTTAAACAATTCGATCGCCATATCGAAGTTTGCTTAAACATATAATAGTTATAACAGGTTTAAACAAAAAAGGATTATGCAAGACCTACGGCAAACGATCCGACCGGAAATCATCACCGAACGAGCAGCGCAAGGCGAAGCGGAAAAATTCCAGAATGACGTGCTGCGCCCCATCCTGAAAATGCAGAACGACCTCCTCCTTGCGGTTTACAAACACTACCTGCGAAAGCGAAAAGTCAAGTACGAAGGCATGTCGAAAGAACAGCGCCTCGCGTGGATTGAGCAGAGCCTGCAAAAAGACAACCGCCTGCGCGGTGTGCTGCTGGGCACGGTGGTCGGGCAGTTTACACTGGATGAGTGGCATGCCTACAGTGCCGACGAATCGGAACTCAAACGCCGTATCTTCAACCTGATGACGCAGCGGCTGCAGAGCCAGGCGAAGTTGTTGTTGTGAATAAGCGATTACTTACTCTCAAGTTCACTCACCCGCTCATTCATCATCCCAAACCATAGCGGCGGTACCAACGATGCCAGGATCGACGCCGGATAGCCGAGCGGCAGTTGCGGACTTTCGTCGAAATGCCGCAGCACCTGATATTTGCGGCTCGCTTTGTAGTGATGGTCGCTGTGGCGCGTGAGTTCGTAGAGGAAAATTCTGCCGAGTTCGTGATCGGAATTCCAGGAGTGTTGCGGCGTAGTTGGTTCGTAGCGCCCGGTCGGGAGCATGGCGCGTTGCAGCCCGTAGTGCTCGATGTAGTTCACGCATTCCAGCATGAGAAAACCAAATACCCCAATCGCTACGGCATAGCCCACCATTGCCCAGTTCCACACGAGCCCCACGCTTACCAGATAGCCAAGCTGAAAAACCTGAAACCGCAGCATTTCATTTTGCCAGCTAATGACCGGCTTACCCTGTCGCTGCAAACGCTCGGCTTCCAGTTTCCAGGCGTTGCGGTAGCCGCCGGTCACCGAGCGCCACCAGAAGGCATACACGCTTTCGCCAAGGCGTGCGGAGGCAGGGTCTTCGGGCGTCGCGACGTTCTTGTGATGCCCGCGATTGTGCTCAATGAAAAAGTGCATGTATAATGCCGGCAGCAGCAGGATTTTCGCCATGATTTGCTCGTATTTCGTAGCGCGATGCCCGAGTTCGTGCCCGACGTTGATGCCGCAGGTGCCGATCACCAAGCCCACATTGCAGATCATGCCCACGATTTCGTACGCTGCCAAACCGCCCTGACTGATGCGCCAGAAAAAAAAGGCGATCAAGCCATATAAAATCGGAATATTGAGGTATAGCAGCAGGTCAAAGAATCTGGACGTAGCCTTTTTTTCTTCCACTTCCGGCGGGAAGTTTTCGTCAGATTTTGGTAAAAATTGCTCCAGCAGCGGAATCATTACAAAAGCAATATAAACACTACCGAACGACCAGACGCCGCCGTAGTAAATGCCCAGATAACCCGCCAGCGGGGCGATGTAAGCGATCAAATATTTTGCATCCCGAAGCATAATGTTTTTTTTAGTCGAATTCTGATATTAGAAATTATCGTTTTTTACTGGCGATCATTCCCGATTGCTGACATCTTTTGTCAAATTTGCAACCGAAATAGCCAAAAGCTGTTTCAAGTTAGTACAAAAATAAAATTTTAGCAAATTTTCGCTATAATGGACAGACAGTTTTATAATCTGAAGGTACGGGAAGTCAGACCCGAAACGCAGGATGCCGTATCGCTGATTTTCGAGGTGCCTGATGAATTGCAAGAAACCTTTGAATACACGCAAGGACAGTATCTTACCCTGAAATTTCAAATAAACGGCAAGGAAGAACGCCGGTCTTACTCCATGTGCAGCAGCCCGATCGAAGATCATCTGGCAGTGACCGTGAAACGCCTGAAGGGTGGTTTGATTTCCAATCACATTAACGATAAGGTGAAAGCCGGCGATGAGATCGAAGTGATGCCGCCGGACGGTCGCTTTTTTACGGAATTGAATGCCGACCAGCGCAAGATGTATTATCTGTTCGGTGCGGGTAGTGGGATCACGCCGCTGATGTCCATTTTGAAAACCATCCTCGAAAAAGAGCCGCAAAGCACGGTGCATTTGCTCTATGGCAATCGCAATGAGGATTGCATCATTTTTCAGGAACAACTCGGTGCGTTGGAAAAGCGCTACGCCGGGCAGTTGTTTGTGGAGCATATACTCAGCCAACCCAAGCGCGAGAAAGCGCCGGGCTTGAAGGGGCTGTTTAGCAAAGGTACCTTGAGCTGGCAGGGGAAAGTCGGGCGCATTGATGCCGGTCAGGTGAACAAATTTCTGGAGGAGCATCTGCTAAGAACCAAGGATGCGGAGTATTTCGTATGCGGCCCCGGCTCTATGATCGATGCGGTGGAAGCAGCACTCAAGGCGCGCGGCATCGACAAAAAGCGCATCCATACCGAGCGTTTCACGACGGATCCGGCTGACGAAAACAGGAAAGTACGCGGCGCGGAGGGCGCCCTTGTACGTGCTACGCTCAATGGCAAGGTCGTTGAAGTAATCGTCCCACCCAATAAGACTGTTCTCGACGCTTTGCTGGACAATAAATACGACCCGCCGTATTCCTGCACTTCCGGAGCGTGTTCTACTTGCATGGCAAAGGTGACTAAGGGCAGTGTGAAGATGGATGTATGCTACGCATTGGACGATGAAGAAGTCGCGCAGGGCTACGTGCTCACCTGCCAGTCGCATCCGACAACTGACGAAGTGGAATTGACCTACGATGTGTAGCAAGGTTGGAAAATTGGTTGTACCTTTGGCAAAATTTTTTGCATGAAATTCGTATCTGAAAATGTTTTGGATAGAATCGTCGAGCGTTTCGATGATTCGGATGCCGAATACGAGAAAGCAGTCGAGGCATTCCAAAAGGCACAACCAGTGCTCTTTTCCTACCTTTTTTCGGAAGATTTCGACGTCTTTACCGCCGAAGAGCGCGAGTACATGCTCCTGCTGTCCACCATCATGCACCAGGCAATCGTATCGGAAAATGGCGAACAGCCTCCGATTAATGAAAAACAACTGGGTGAGGCAGAAGAAAAAAACTGGGAAGTAATGCAGGGTATCACTGTTAAAAAATTTGAAGAGCGGCTGGACTCGTTTTTTCAGAATTACCCGCAGGAAGACCTGCTGGCTTTCGTCGAAGATGCCCTCGCAGATGACGAGGAAGACCCCATCGTGACGAAGGAAGCCCGCGAAGCGATGTTTATTACGCTGAAGACGGTGGTTGATTGTATGGTTTTGGAAAAGGTGTAGGTATTAGCTATTTCTTGTGTATCAACTGCTCGGTACGATAGTAATTGTGCAGTAGCCGGGACAGCAAATCGCTCAGCGGTATGTCATTGTCCTTGATCCATTTTTTCACTTCTTTTTCGACTATCAGTTCCACCTGAATGTTCGGATCGGTTTCATCTACCAAGCCTTCGAGGCGTTGCCATTCCTCGTCATCAAAATCCTCATCATAAGCCAAGTCTTCATCCTCATAGGTGATCAACTTCTCCGGGACATGCACCCCGTACTTGCGCAAGTGAAAAGCATCCATAGCATCCAGGCTGTGATTTACTTCTACTTCAAATAAATCCAGTGATTTACCTTCCCTGACCATTGCCAATGCTTCCTTCGCAGATATTTTTGCTTTGTTCATCGCTCGCTATTTATTTTCAAGATAATCTCTTTTTTCCTTTTTATTAGCCCTTCGAGCGGATATTATTCTGAAAACCGTATTCCTTACCGTGTAAATAACTGTAATGATCACATCGAAAATACTGCCAACTGTTTTCCACCTCCTTTCTCCGTAGCGACGTTTGCTGCCTATATATTGAATGCGGTCTTCGTCGTCAAAAACGCCTTTTACATCTTCAAAAGAAATATTATGTTTGGCTTGATTTGACTTATTTTTTTCTTCGTCCCATTCAAATTCAGGCATAAATGCTCATTTACCGTTTTCAAAATATTCAAACAAAACATTCAAAAAAGAAGTTTCCGCACAATAACTTTTCCACACTCAATACGCGCGCGCTTCGCTCTTTTCCATAAAGTTGATGAATGCGCGGTTCACCACGCGATTGCCGCCAGGCGTCGGGTAGTTGCCGGAAAAGTACCAGTCGCCATTGTTGTTCGGGCACGCCTTGTGCAGGTCTTCAATGGTCTGATAGATCACTTCCACTTCCGGTATAATGCCTTCCGGCGTAAGAATCTCCGCGATTTTCTTCGATACCTCCTCGTAGCCGAACTCATCATACAATCTTACCACCTGATTCGTCATTTCCTCCCGCGGCTTGCATTCTTCCGCTTTGCAGCGTTCATAAACCTCATCCAGCAAGTATTCCTTGTCGTGCTCTTCGAGCAATTTCAGCAGCGCTTCAAAAGCCACAAATTCCTTCATTCTGGACATATCGATGCCGTAGCAATCCGGGTAGCGAATCTGCGGTGCCGCAGAAACCACCAGTATCTTCTTCGGGCGCAGGCGCGCCACCATCCGGATGATGCTGTCGCGCATCGTCGTGCCCCGCACAATGGAGTCGTCGATCAGCACAATGGTGTCTTTTTCGTTTTCGACAATGCCGTAGGTCACATCGTAGGCGTGCGATACCAGATCGCCCCGGTGCGAGTTGTCGGTGATGAAGGTGCGCAGCTTTTCATCCTTAACCACCAGCTTTTCCACGCGTGGCCGCATGGACAGAATTTTCTCGATTTTTTTATCACTCAAATCCTTTGTCTTCTTCGACGAGCCAATGTATTCGAGCAGTTTTTCGCTCTTGATTTGATTCAAACGATCTTCCACGCCTTTGATTAGCCCATAAAAAGATGCTTCCGCCGTATTCGGAATGTAGGAGAAAATCGTGTGTTTGAAATCATAACCAACCGCTGCCAGTACGCGATCCACCAACAACTCGCCCATTTTTTTGCGTTCCAGGTAAATATCCCGGTCGGAACCACGCGAGAAGTAAATCCGCTCGAAAGAGCAGGCGCGCCGCTCCGCCAGTTCGATGTAGGGCTTTTCATCGACTCGCCCGTCCCGTTTGATGATGAGCGCGTGCCCGCGTTTCAGTTCCTGAACCTTGCCGATATGCACGTCAAATGCAGTTTGCAACGCCGGACGTTCCGAAGCCACTGCCACGATTTCGTCATCCTGATAGTAAAATGCCGGACGAATGCCATTGCGGTCGCGCATCACGAAGGCATCGCCGTGCCCGATAAGGCCCGCGATCACGTAGCCGCCGTCAAATTTCTTGCTGGCGCGCCGCAGCAAACGCTGTACATCCAGGTCTTTGAAAATCAGCTCATTAATCTCCTTGTTGCTGTAGCCATCCGGCTTGAGCCAGGTATGTAGTCGCTGCACTTCGTCATCCAGGAAGTGCCCGATTTTTTCCAGCACGGTAACCGTGTCCGATTTTTCTTTTGGGTATTGCCCTAACTCAACCAATTCTTCAAACAACTCGTCCACATTGGTCAGGTTGAAATTACCGGCAAGGATGAGGTTGCGGTTGATCCAGTTGTTTTGCCGGTGAAAAGGGTGGCAGGTGACAATTGAATTGTCCCCGTGCGTGCCGTAGCGAAGGTGTCCCAGCAGTAGTTCCCCGGTGTAGGGCATGTTGTGTTTGAGCCAGTGCGCATCTTCTAGTTGCTCTGGTGGCAACTTGCGGAAGGTTTTGTTTACTTTGGTAAACAAGTCGTTGATATAATCCGTCGCGATGCTCTTCCTGATGTCGATGTAAGGTACCCCCGGCTCCATGCCGATTTTCACCGAAGCCATGCCCGCTCCATCCTGACCCCGGTTTCGCTGCTTTTGCAGCAACAAGCGCAATTTATCCAAGCCATACAGCGAAGTGCCGTATTTGTTCTGGTAATATTCCAATGGTTTTAGCAAACGAACCAATGCCAGCCCGCATTCGTGTTTGATATGATCGCTCATCCTATGTTTGATTGAATTGAATTGTAAAAATACAGTTAAAAAATAACTCCCGCGATTTTTATGCGATGAGAAACGTTTTTTTAGGGAGATAGGTTGGCGTGCTTGCCGCGCTGGACGGGGAGTGGGAAATTTTAAATCCTTAAAAACAAGGCCAGGCTATGTTAATCGTTGTTTTGCCTTCGACTATTGCCTCCTTCCTTTTTTTCTTTTTCGTCGTTGCCAAACAAAATTTTACTCCAAGCTTTTTTGCGGGCTTCCCGGTCCTGGTCATTGTCCTGTTGTTCCTCTCGCATCCATTTTTGAATGCGGCGCTCGTAGGATCGGTCAGATTCGCCATCGCGCCGCTGCGGCATTTCCTGCCAATTTGCTTCCCGATAATAATCTTCATACTCCTGGCGGCGAAAGTTGTTGAATAATCGCTGAAAAAAGCTGGACGTATCCGGCACGCCATAGTCGTTCACAAAAATTGGCATCTCCGGCAAGAAATGCGGACAATCCATCAGCGCCAGGATGCTATCCGCTGGAGGCGTAAACTGCCCGTAGTGCCAGTCGCGGAGGTTTTTATCCCGATAGACTTTCTGCATGAAGCTGCCCCAAATCGGCAACGCGGAGTAACCGCCCTGCCCCAGGCTCGTACTGCGGAAGTGCACTTGCGGCGTTTCTGCACCGACCCAAACGCCTGCGACAATTTTTGGCGTAAAGCCCACAAACCACCCGTCAGAGTTATTCTGGGTTGTGCCGGTTTTGCCGGCAATGTCGTTGCGCAAGCCGTAGCGATAGCGCAATCGTCGTGCTGTGCCGCTATCCACTACCGCCTGCATCATTTTTACCATCATAGCGGTTCTTTCTTCCGACAATACCTGCGGAGACTCACCGGAATCCGGGCGGCGAAACTGCACAATTATTTCGCCTTCCGCCGTTTCGATGCGATCGAGGTAGTGCAAAGAGGGGCGGCGTCCTTTGTTGGCAAAAGTGCCATATACCTGTACCATTTCGTAGAGCGAAGCTTCGGGCGTACCCAATGCGATGGACGGTTCATTGGGAATAGACCCCTTAATGCCCATGAGTTTAGCCAGCCTGCTCACCGGATCGGAGCCGGTGCGCATGATGATATCCACCGAAACTGAGTTAATCGATTGACTCAGCGCGCCTTCCATAGAATATACACCACCGTATTCGCCATTGGCGTTGCGGGGTTGCCAGTCGTTATACTCCGAGTAGGTAACCAGTTCGTTGGCGGTATATTCGCAGGGAAGCATGCCGTTTTCGAGGGCTGCCGCATAAACAATCGGTTTAAAAGTAGAACCAACTTGTCGGCGCGATTTGATGTGGTCGTACTGAAAATACTCATGGTCAATGCCGCCCACCCAGGCGCGTACCAGTCCTGTGCCCGGCTCTGCTGCGAGAAAGCCGGTATTCAGCAGGCTCAGGTAGTAACGCAGCGAATCGAGGGGTGTCATCTCTTGCTCTATTTCGCCTTTCTCCCAACTGAAAATCGTCATTTGGATCGGCGTATTGAAAATTTCCCGTATTTTCTCTTCAGAAAACCCCTTTGCCTGCAAAGCTTTGTAGCGTGCAGAGCGTTTCATCGCGCCTTCCACTACGTAGTCCCGATCCCAGGGCGCGGTGCGTTTTTTCCAGTTCTCGTAGAGTTTTTCCTGTAATTGTGCCATGTGCTCGCGCATAGCTTCTTCGGCATAGCGCTGCATACGGGCGTTGATGCTGGTATAGACTTTCAGTCCGTCGGTGTATAAATTATAGGGGGTTCCATCTGCTTTTTTGAAATCTTTCAATACCTCTTCCAATTCGAGGCGCAGATGCTCCCTAAAATAGGTAGCCAAACCTTCATTATTGCCTTCGCGAAAATAGTCCACTTCGAGTGGCAACTGCCGCAGAGAGTCGCGTTCCGATTCGGTGAGATAACCGTATTTTGTCATTTGCCCCAGCACGACGTTGCGTCGGGAGAGTGCTCGTTCCGGATTCCGAACCGGGTTGTAATAGGTATTTGCTTTCAGCATACCCACCAGCATCGCCGCTTCTTCCGGCTGGAGGCGGTTGGGGGAGGTGCCAAAAAAACGTTGTGCAGCAACTTTGATACCGTACATGTCGCCGCCGAATGGTACGGTGTTGAGGTATAAATTCAGGAGTTCTTCTTTGGAATACAGTTTTTCCAGACGGCGGGCGGTGTAGGTTTCCTTCATTTTATTGATAAAAACCGAAAAAAACCGGTATTCCTGGCGGGCGTACAGGTTTTTTGATAATTGCTGACTGATCGTACTGCCGCCGCCGCCCGATTCGTCCATGAGCAAAACCGTTCTTAGCAATACCCGCACCCAGGCGCGGAAGTCGATTCCCTGATGCTCGAAAAAGCGCGCATCTTCGGTAGCAATCAGTGCATTAATAACGTTTGGCGAAATTTCATCGATATCCGCATTTACGCGATTTTGAATGTAGTATTTGCCGAGTATCAGCCCGTCTTCCGAATATACTTCCGAGGCGGTGTTGTTGCGAATGGATTTCAGCTCGGCGTAGGTAGGCAGCTTGCCGAATGCCCCAAAGTAAGTCAGCGTCGCCAACAGGAACAGAAACACTGCACCCGCTACTCCGGTGAGCAACCCCCATTTCAGGAGCTTTCGGCGATTGGCGGGTTCGCGCAGCCAGTTGCTGGTACGCTGCCAAAACTGATATGCATACGTGCGCAGCGTTTGCAAACCGGCGCTCAGCCGCTCAGCGAAGTCTTTATTTTCTGGTTGGGGAGTAGTGTTTTGTTCTGCCATGTATGGAGGTCGTTTTCACCGATGTTTTATAACGAAAAAGCGCTTGGATTATTCTGTTTTAACTGTTGAATACTGGCACAAAAATAAAACAATTTTATTTAAAAAAACCGAGTTTAACATTTGACAATAATCCGTTTTTCGACGGAACGCAGGCATCTTCAATTGCCCCATTGGAGGCGAGCCAGAGGAGTGTTTCTCCAGAATATTGCTGCAAGAAGCGCAATGCATGGTTCACGACAAATACTTCCCAACGATTGGCATCCTGCGGATTATTATAAGCAGGCTATGATCTCAATTGAATTTTATTGCAAATAATTTAACTTTTTGAACGCATCCCTAACACTTTCTTTAAACTTTTGATAAGAAGGTAAAATTAAAAGCATGCGTAATTCAATTTTTTGACCTAGGGGCTGGTATAGTTCTGTTATATTGGGTCTTCGCCTTCGACGAGGAATATCTTCGAATGCAATTCGAATAGAGTCTTTAATGACATCTTTAGGATTAGAAATTTCCTCTGGATTTCTTTCAAGCCCTAAGTTGGCATCGGATAGAGATGTTCCAATTTCTTCTTTGAACAATAAGGTATCTGCAAGCATCCAAGATTCGGTCATTTGCACCGGCACAACAGCAACTAAATTTTTGCAGATGTCTCGATCATTTCCGTTGACATAGGTGAAAGCTGGATCAATTCTTTCTTCGAAGGCTCGGCTATCATTTTCATCATCTGCATCAGTATGTACGCACAATACCATTACCCCAATTTCATCGGCATAAATGGCAGCATTTAGGATTTCTTCTTTAAAGCTTCCTTTTCCAGTAGAAATATGTTGAAGATCATGCACTTCTATCTCACTATTACATTCACTGGCTACATCTTCAAAGGTGCGTTGTATTACGCTTTTTAAAAACCGAATATCGGTATTTCCTTCCGTAGTAAAGCCAGCGATAACAATATTGCTCATGTGTCAGTTCAGGTCTTGTAAGGCTTTTTCTAAATCTGCACTCTGAAGATATTTCTTTGCTTCCGCAATAGTGAGTTTTCTTTCCGGTTCAGAAAAACTTAATGACAATTGAGATATATTTTTTTCAATGGGTAGAATTTTACTAATATTTAACTTTATTTTTTTATCCTCAATTTCTGATATGGAGGTTACCAATTTTGATAACCACACTGTTATGGTCGGAACCTCTGTTTTTGAATGGAATAATTCTCCCAAAAGTACAGGAGAATGAGTGTTGACAATTACTTGACGAAGAGGGGTGTCTGGTTCAGAAAAATCGACACTCAAGTCTAAAAGCAATTGCGCTAGATCTTTCATTCTTGCAGGGTGAATTCCATTTTCTGGTTCTTCAAAACATAATAAACTATTATGCTTTTCATCAAACTGAAAAACACAAAGCGCCAATAATCTGAGGGTGCCTTCTGACAATACTCGCGAAGAAAATTCTCTCCCGTCTTCATTTTTGAGTTTAATGATAAATTGTTTATTGGCTTTATCATCCTCTATAACTACTTCAATAAAATTCGGTAGCAAGTTATTCAGCTTTCTTGAAATGTCCTTAAGCGCGAACTCATCCGTTATTTTTATCCTGTGCAAAGCAGCAGCTAGGTTCTCACCACTTTGTGTAATAATATCAGTAGCAAAATAAGGACTTGGTTTTCTTAAGTTTTCTGGGTTTAGCTGCAAAAATTTCCAACTTCTCATTTCTTCTTTTGCGGCAAATACGTGGGGAAAATCAACAGAGTTGAAACCACTTAAGATAGTTTGACTAATATTATTAGCAGGGAACTCCCTCTTATTGCCTGTTCGACCATCCTGTGGTACAATAATTGTCGGAATACCTTCTTTTTTTTCCGTATAAATATAAGGAATACCTCGTTTTCCGGTCGGCACTTTCGGACGCCATGCTTCCCTGAGTTTGTTGGGAATGAATTTTTTTATCCAATCATCTTGGGTATGTTTTAAATTTTCCAATTGCTCATATATAACAACCAAATCTTCTAACCCTCGATCATTAATTTCTCGACGTATTTTTAATTTATATCTTAATCTAGTATACTTGAGTTCAGCTTCTCCGCCCCAATTGTCTTTAATTTTTTTATCTACAAGCATTTCTACCGCAAAGCACATTTCCTTTGCATAGCTGCTTTCCCCATATTGTGTAAACAATTCACTTGCTTCTCCTCTTTGTTCGCTGAAAGCCTTTTTCAAATCGGTATCGGCCAGCCGGGATAAAAGCTGTAATGCATCAAATAGATTACTTTTCCCAGAGGCATTGGTACCAGCGATAGCGGTCAAGGGAGAAAATTCCATTTGAAACTTTCTAAAAGTCTTGAATCCATCAATTTCGATTCTGGTTATCATAGAGGTCTGTGCTAAATCCCTCTCAATTTAAGAGTTATATTTCACTTTTCAAACTTTGAGTAATTGAAGCTCAACTCAAATACTTCCCAACGATTGGCATCCTGCGCCCCATGCCAAAGGCTTTGCTCGATACCCGCAGCACTGGCGCGGTCTGGTAGCGCTTGAATTCGTTGATATTCACCAGGCGCAGCACCCGGCGCACCAGCGCTTCGTCGAAGCCCATGCCGATGATGTCATCGGGGTCCTGCCGCTTTTCAATGTATTGATACAAAATTTTATCCAGCATATCGTAATCGGGTAAGCTGTCGGAGTCTTTTTGATCCGGGCGAAGTTCTGCCGAAGGCGGCTTAATAATGGTATTTTCCGGAATGACAATGCCGTCTTTATTGATGTACTTCGCCAGTTCATACACCTCCGTTTTATATACATCGCCCAGCACGGAAAGCCCGCCGCACATGTCACCATAGAGCGTGCCGTAGCCGACCGCCATTTCGCTTTTGTTGCTGGTATTCAGTACGATGTTGCCAAATTTATTGGAAAATGCCATCAGCAGCATCCCGCGAATGCGTGCCTGGATATTTTCTTCCGTAATGTTGAATTCGTAACCCCAAAAATGCGGTTTCAGCGCTTTGTCGTAAGACTCGTAAATGTCCTGAATCGGAATGGTATCGTATTGCACACCCAGATTTTTTGCGAGTTGCCGGGCATCATTCACCGAATGATCCGAAGAAAACTGTGAAGGCATGAGCACAACCCGCACATTGTCCTGACCCAGCGCGCGCGCCGCGAGCACCGCCGTTACTGCCGAGTCAATGCCTCCGGATAGCCCCAGAATAGCTGTCTTTAAGCCACTTTTGTGAAAATAATCGCGAATGCCCAGCAACAGACTATCGTGAATGAGTTGATATTTTTCGCGGGGTTGTTCCTGCTCCTGGCTACCGGCAATTACGTCGTCGAGTGCATATACCCGCACGCAATCTTCAAAATATGGCAACTCATCGAAGACCCTGCCGTCAGGCGCGAGCACCAGCGATCCGCCATCGAAGATGACTTCCGTGTAAGCCCCCACCTGATTGACGTAGAACATTGGCAGCCTGTAGCGTTCGGAATTCGCCTGAATGACGTGCATGCGCTCTTCCGCATGATCGTACGCAAAGGGCGAAGCGGAAATATTAATCATCAGGTCCGGTTTTTCCGGCATCAATTTATCCATCGGCACGATGGTATATAGCGGGTTTTCGTTGCCCAGGTTCCAGATGTCTTCGCAGATGGTCAGCGCGATGCGCTTGCCTTTAAACGCGATCGTTTTAAACTCCGTTGTCGGCTCAAAATAGCGATATTCGTCAAAAATATCGTACGTGGGCAGCAAAGCTTTGTGTTGCACCTGCTTCACCTTGCCATCCTCCAGAAAGTAGGCAGAATTGTATAAATCCTTACCATCCAATATCGGGTTGCGGCTTGGCGAACCGGCAATGATGGCGATGCCTCGGGCTGCGGCAGCCAGTTGCTCAATGGAGCTTTCGCACTTGCGAATAAAGTCGTCGAATTCCAGAAAATCGCGCGGCGGGTATCCGCAAACGCTGAGTTCCGAAAAACAGATCAGGTCGGCTTTGGCAGCCTTGGCTTGCTCCACGGCATCCAGCATTTTGGCGAGGTTGCCTTCAAAGTCACCGATGTGAAAATTTAATTGCGCGATGGCGATTTTCATGAAATTTGGTTTTACGGTTGAGCGGTATATCGGTATAGCGATATACGGGCTTACCGGTTTTGTATTTCAATTTTCAAATAAGAAACAAAGGTAAGTTTACTTAGTTTTAGTTGCAAACTAAGTTTGAAATTGATGTGACTTTTTTACCCGACGCTTGCAATTCACGGAGGCATCTTCTGTCACCCTTTTGAGGATAGTGGAAGCATTTCGTGGGGCAATGAGCCGACAGAATGCCTCCGACCCGGACGCTTACGAGCGGGCAAGCTACATTCGCCTTATGGAAAATGTGAAAGAAAAATAGGGAAAGCCCCGCAACTTTGTGTTGCGAGGCACTAGGATTTTATAGCGACAGCAAGAATCCAATCGTGAAATTGGCATCCCAATCGAACACGAAAGTATCGCAACCGGTGGCATCGCGCATCGCTTTGTAGATGTTGATGCCCGCCCTGGTTTTTGCTTCTTCGGCATCGTATTCATCAGGCGCTTTCAGCACGGTGTAGCGTTCTTTGCCATTGCGGTGGGTTTTCGCCAGGTCGAATGCTGCCCCACCAATGATAAAACATACCAGCCGCCGATCATTGGGAATTTTTGACGCCTCTTCCCTGACGGTGTTATATACTTGCTCATCGTTTACATTTCGCTGGAAATATTTGGAGCCGAAGGTTTCAAAACTCTTAGCGCTTCCATTCTGCATCCAGGAAACTTTCGTATTGCTGGAGCCAACATCCACTACAAATGCATCATTCTGATACGCATCCGGCAGTACGCAGCGGAGCGCCAGTTGTCCTTCTTTTTCCGGTGTGACGGGATTGACCACGTAACCCAGTTTTTTCAGCTCGGCGCTGATTTTGGTTACTTGCTCCGATTTGGCAGCGCCCGAACTCACCACAAAGTGAATACCCTTGCCGGAAACGCCGTAGTTGAGCATATTGGCGATGTAGTTTTTCAAGCCCTCGCGAATGTCAGCCGAACTGGCCATGTTTTCGTGCACGAGGCTGGAGCCAAATTCCGCCTTTTTCAAAGCCCAGTTTTTCTTATTGTCAATTTCCACAATAAAAGAATTGAAACCCGATGCGCCCAGTTCCACTACGCCTTTCAGTGTGCCGTTTTCCGGGGCTGGAGGGGTGAAGTTGAAGCTCGATTCCAGATCGGCGGTCTGGGCGTTATCCGTATCGGAAGTTTGTTCATCGGATGTAACCCGTTCGTCACCTTTCACAACAGACTGATCTGCCAGGAAGTATTGAAAAGCGAAAAAGGCAGCTGCTAGAATAATTGCAACAATTAAAAACTTGGAAAAAGCGGTTAATCTCATGGTTTTTGTTGTTTGTTTTTTAAAAACGACTTCAAGTTACGATGAAGCCGCTATTTCCTGAAACATTCTATCGCTTTTTTCGACCTGCCCTGAAAATGCATTGGAAAAAGTCATATCCGGGGGATGTATTCGCAGCAGCCCAGGCAACCATCGAACCGAATCGATAGAGATAGATTTGTACATACAATCATGATGACAATGCCGGTCTGCGCAAAATACAGATCGGCTTTTTTATGACAGCTTTCCGATAAAAATTTTGTTTTGGTTGTCTAATTACGGATAGTATTTTCTTTTAAGTAAATTTGAAGATACCAAAACTCATTTTCAAAAAACATATCAATTAGTCTTCAAACAAAATTCTCTAAGCATGAAGAAATTACATTTTCACTACATTCTGATCGCATTTGCCGCCTGGTTGCTGACCGGTGTGAATGTCAATGCACAGAATGAAGACATTCTGGACAAACTCAAAGAAATCGCCATTGTGGACCAAAAGGTGATGATGCCGATGCGCGATGGCATTCGCCTGAGCACTGATATTTTCCGCCCGAAGACCGACCAGCCCGTGCCGGTCATTTTGTCAAAAACGCCTTACAATTTCAACTCCTGGGGCGACGGCGAAATGCGCACCCGCACCTACCAAACCGCTATGGATTACGTGAAACGTGGCTACGCCTACGTGGTGCAAAACGAGCGCGGTCGCTACTTCTCAGAAGGCGAATGGGATATTCTTGGCCCGCCAACGACCGATGGCTACGATGCCTTCAAGTGGCTGGCGGAGCAACCCTGGAGCAATGGCAAGGTAGCGCCGATTGGCTGCTCCTCCACAGCCGAATGGCAAATGGCAGTTGTTGCTATGGATCCGCCGGGCCTGACTACTTTTGTGCCACAAGGCTTCGGTGCCGGTGTTGGTCGCGTGGGAGAATTTTACGAGCAAGGCAACTGGTACCGCGGCGGCGCGCAGCAAATGCTGTTTACGACCTGGTTGTACGGCGTGCAGAATGACGAAATTCGCCCGATGTTCCCGAAAGATGCAACGCAGGAGCAGCTACTCCGGGCATCTCGCTTTTTCGACCTGGCGCCCGAGCGTCCGCGCGTGGACTGGGCAGAGGGATTGCGCCACCTCCCGGTGCAGGATATTATTACCAACCAGAATGGTCCCGTTGGCACTTACGAAGATATGATTAAGCGTAAGCCCAATGACCCAGACTGGTACAAAGGTGGTTTGTACCACGATAACATGCCGATTGAAAAACCCGGTTTCTGGTTTGTCTCTTGGTATGATGTTTCCAGCAGCCCGAATTTAGCATTGTACAATCACGTTCGCACTACTGCAAAAGACCCAATGGTTCGGGATAATCAGTATCTCGTGATCGCACCGACGCTGCATTGCGCCTACACCCGGGCAACGGAAAACACCATCGTGGGCGAACGCAGTGTGGGCGATGCGCGCCTGAATTATTCAGCGCAAATCAACTCCTGGTTCGATTACTGGTTGAAAGGTGAAAAAAATGGCATTTTGGAAAAATTGCCGAAAGTGCAGTATTACACGATGGGTATGAACAAGTGGCAAAGCTCGGATACGTGGCCGCCCGCCTCCGCCGAAATGACGACCTTCTACCTCAACAGCGGCGGCAAAGCCAATAGCCTCTATGGCGACGGTAAGCTTTCTAATGCTAAGCCTGGCAAGCAGGATAACCCCGATAACTTTGCCTACGATCCTATGAATCCGGTACCATCCTACGGCGGAAACGTCTGCTGTACCGGCAATGCCGTGCAGGGCGGCTCCATGGACCAGCAGGAAATGGAAACCCGCCACGATATTCTGGTTTACACTTCCGAGCCCCTATCGGAAGGCGTTGAAGTGAGCGGCTTTATCGAATCTATGCTCTATGTTTCTTCGGATGCAAAAGATACCGACTTCACGATCAAGTTGATCGACGTATATCCCGACGGCAGAGCGTACAACCTGGACGAGACCATCCAGCGCGTGCGTTACCGCGAAGGCTACGACAAGGAAGTATTTATGGAAAAAGGCAAGGTTTACGAAATAAAGATGACGCCGATGTCCACCAGCAATTATTTTGAGAAAGGGCACCGCATTCGCATCGAAATTTCGAGCAGTAACTTCCCGCGTTTTGATCGCAATATGAATACTGGCGGCGACAACGTCACCGAAACCAAAGGTGTGGTAGCTCGCAACAGCATTCACCACTCAGAGCAGTATCCATCACAGATCAAGCTGCCGATTGTGAAGAAAAAGTGATGACGCTACGACGCAGCAGAAGGAATTAACAACCTGAAAGCTGATGCATTGCCTCCCGGTCACCATTCTGGCAATCGGGAGGTATTTTTTTAAACTTTGCACGCCGCGAAAGATTATACAAACCGCTCCAGATGATACCCCACAATGGTGCGCAGCGTTGCCTGTGCAAGCGGCTTGGCTTGTTTTTCGTCAAACCCCTTATCCATGAAATAATCCTCCAGCCGAACCTGCGCCTGAAAATAGGTCACCTTAAATGCCTTGACAATGCTTTTGTGCAGGGGATCGCGCGCAGCCCAACCGTCGAGTCCTGCCATGAGGCGGTTGTTCCAGTTGTCAAGATCAGCGGCGTCGCTGTTGTTAAGCGGTTGGGGTGTCAGAAACAGCAGCGCCCGCAGCGAAGCGCCCTGCGCCATTTTTTGCGGATCGAGTTTGGCATCGGGGTTCAGGTCCAGCGCGATAGTCTGTGTCATGTTTACTTCCGGCCAGCTCAGAAACTGATCACAGGCTTGGATCGGAAAATCCGGCGTAGCGACGCGGGCATAGCGCTCGAACACTTTGGTCATTTCCTGCGGATGGCGCTGGAACAACCAGCAGGGCGCTGCCACTTCATTGCCCGGAGCACTGTGGATGTAATGAACATGCAGGAGCAACTGTTCCAGATTGTCGTAAGCGTAGGTGGAGCGATAATCGAATGGCGGCGGCGATGCAAATCGTTTTCCGACAAAAGCAGCACGGATGGCGCTGTTCATCAGGTCATTCACCCGGCTGCCGGGCCCTGCCGACGTATAGAGCAAATATGCCTGATATGCCTGTGCAACGGGATTGGCAGAGCCTTGTACAAAGGCTGCCGCTTCCCGGTCAACCGGCAAGTCATTAATCGCCTGTTGCAAACGACTGTTGGTGCTCGGTTGTACCGGCGATGCCATATACTCCGCCAGAATGGCATACTTTTGCAAGCGACGGTCGCCTTCAAGCATGCTTTCGTAGGCGCTTTGGGTGCCATCGCCATAATAGCCATCGAGACTGCTTTTGTAAAAACCTTCTGCTTTTAATACCTTCTGCAATTCCAGTACCGAACGTCGCTTCACGCTGGTGCGAATGCGCGGCATGGCAGGTGCGGCAACAGTACGCGGGGCAGCGGTAGTTTCTGCCGTTTTTGGCGTCATTCCCGCATCTCCATAGGGGGTTATATTATAATCGCGGGGACGATTGTCCAGCGATAAAGGAATGAGTTCATCTTTCAGCCCCGTTTCAAATTGCGTAATCCGGTGCAGATGGACAGAATTAATCGTTTTCGCGAAAGCATCGGCATAGCCCATTGCGCGGATATTGTTCAGTTCTAAACGCGCTGCGTCCAGACTTGGAAAAGGAGCGGTCGTGATTTTCACGGCACTGCCTTCTATCAACGCGTACAGCTCCCCTACGCGGGCGTAGGTTTCCCAGTCGATCGGGCGGGTTGAGCTTTTGGTTGCCAGTTGAATAATGGCGATCTCCCGCCCGACATTCAGCGACATTTCCTGAATAAAGGCATTGGCGTAACCCTTACTGCGCACTTCCGAAAGCGCCCGTTCGACGGCAGCTCGATCGTCATAACCGCCAATCAGCACCGTATATAAACCACCGGCGCCCTCCGTCGCGTGCACGAAGCCAACTGATTGCAGGGCTTCAAAATCGGCTTGCTTTGCATTTAAAAAATTACCAACTTGTATCTTGTAATAATTTTGCGCAAGCATACTGCCGCTCAGCAGGAGCAGAAAAAGGATTGTCAAAGTCAGAGGCTGTCTTTTCATGCGAAATACACTTTTTTGCATAAAACGTAAATATATGCACAAATCATGTGCTTATTTCACTTTTTTGATTAAAATCTTGTCAGGCAGTATAGATATCCAGATCGTTCAAGAACTTGTAAAAAGTCTCGGTGTTACAACTAAAAAGCACGTACAACCTATGGAAAAGAAACCAGTCGTTAAGGAATACACCAACGGAGAAGTCACGGTTGTCTGGAAACCAGACATTTGCATGCACAGCAAAATCTGCTTCAACGGCTTGCCGGAAGTCTTTGACCCGCAAGCCCGCCCCTGGGTAAATACCGATGGCGCCACCACCGATCGCATCATCGAGCAGGTAAAAAAATGCCCGTCCGGTGCACTTTCTTTCTATCGGAACGACGGATCCGGCGAAAAAAAGGAAGTGGAAAATGAGCGAATTGTTGAAATATCGCCCAACGGCCCGCTCATGGTATATGGCAACATCACCATCAGGCACGCCAACGGCGGAGAAGAATCGCGCGAGCACCGGGTGACGGCATTCTGCCGCTGCGGCGGTTCGGGCAATAAACCCTATTGCGACGGCACGCACCGGAAAATCGACTTTAAAGGATAAATGCGAACAAAAAGTCTATCGCCATGAAAACGTATGACACCTTGTCAGAAGCTTTGCGGGATGCGCAACAGCGCGGCTATACTTTTGATTTCAACCTGCTGGAAAACTGCATCGAATGCAAATCGATCCAACAGAATTTCCATCCGCATCAGTTCAACGTCGTGGAAGTGCATCGCTTCGAAGGCATGACCAATCCGGACGATAGCTCCGTGCTTTTCCTCATCGAAACCGAAGACGGCACCAAAGGCACGCTCGTGGATGCTTACGGTGCGTATGCCAATTCGCTTTCGCGGGATATGATCGAAAAACTTCGCATCGTTTCTCGTTGATATATCTGCCAAAATGGCACTGCAACCGATCGGGCATACTGTTTGTTCTTAATTTCAATGTTTAAACTTTAATTAAACTCATTAGCCATGAAAAACAGAACCATTGCCCATATATTGAAAGGCGAGCAATTGAACGTTGGCAGCGCCGAAGTCAAGCAACCTCTGCCCACCGTGCGCGTCGATCAGGTTGATCCGTTTTTGCTGCTCCACCACTTCGGACCGACGGAGGTTGAGCCAGGGCAGGATCCGCTGGGCGTAGGTCCACATCCGCACCGGGGATTTGAGCCGGTCACTTTTTTATACAGCGGCGGCATCCGGCACAAGGATAGTCGCGGTAATGAAGGCATCCTCAGCGGCGGCGATGTGCAATGGATGACCTCCGGCATGGGCATCATTCACAGCGAAATGGCGTCCCGCGAATTCCTGGAAACCGGCGGCGTGATGGAAGGCATTCAGCTTTGGGTCAACCTTCCGAAAAAAGACAAAATGGTGCAGCCGCGCTATCAGGACATCAAAGCGAAGGATATTCCCGTCATCAGCGAGCAGGATGGAAAAGTCCGCATCAGTGTCGTTGCCGGTAAATTCCGCGACCAGCAGGGCCCGGCACAGACCCACACGCCCATTCTGGCGCTAAAAGTTGACCTGCAAATTGGTGGCAAAACTGCTATCGACATTCCGGCGAACTACAATGCCCTGGCGTATATCCTGAGCGGAGCGGTGCAAACCAGCGGCGGTTTCGATTACCCCGAGGAAACGCTTTTGCATTTCAAAAATGACGGCGAAAGCATCGAGCTCTTTGCCATACAGGATGCGCGTGTGCTCGTGCTGGCGGGGAAGCCGATCGACGAACCCGTAGCGCAATGGGGTCCGTACGTTATGAACACGCAGACCGAAATTCTGCAAGCCATGCGTGATTATCAGATGGGAAAAATGGGTTTTTATGTAGCGTAAAAATCTCTGTAATTTTAATCTTCACCAATCATTTCAATCGTAATTAATGAAAAGTAGCCCGTGCGACAATGCGCTGTACGAACTACTCTTACCTTCATTCTATTCCCAAACTTGTACAGGGTGCGGGGATGACTTTTCTGTATCAGCAGAAATTTTAAAAATAACCGATATGAAACACTCAAACTGCCTCGCCGGTGCTGCAAGCTTATCATTCCTGCTCCTGCTTTTGCTGCCAAACTTGTTGCAGGCACAACTTGGGGCAGGTACAGATTATGTCGTTCAAAAAATGACAAAGAAGCACGGCGGTCTGGAGCGGTGGCGCGCGGTGCCGAGCGTTCAGTTTCGCACGCACATCCACGACGAAATCTATCAGATGCCGGAATACTACGAGCACGTTGCCGTGCACCCTACCCAGCGCAAAGCCTATGTTGATTTCACCAATCCGCTGGGCAATCAGGCAAAAGGGCAAATCGCCTACAATGGCAGACAAGCCTGGTCGATTGGCAAGCGCGAAGGGCTGGCTGCTGCACCACCAAAACTGATTGCCTGGCGCAATTTTTTCCTGTTTAATATCCCTTTCGTCATTCACGATGAAGGGGTAAAAACGACGTTCGATGGTTTGGGCACCCTGCCCGAATTGGACGATCAGGAGTTTATTAAAGTCAGAATGACTTTCGATCCGGGTACCGGCGATACCCCCCGGGATTACTATCTATTGTACATCGACTCGCAGAGCCATCAGCTACAGGCGCTGGAATACGATATGACCTATGCTTCAATGGATAAGCAGCCGGTTTCGCTCCTTATTTTTGACGAATACGAACGGGTGGAAGGGTTTTTAATGCCAACCCGCTATCGCATTTTTTACAAAAAAAACAGGAAGCTGGTAATGACCGGGCAAATCTGGGACTGGCATTTTTCCAAAGCGTTTGACAAGCGGCGGATGCTCATGCCTGCCTGGGCGAACCCGGATAAGAGCCTGCCGGAAGCAGTAGATAATTAGAAGAAGGGCAACTTTCAATCGGGAAATCTACCCGCTTTTTTCTAGTTTAGAGCCGGAAATAAAATTGCGATAATCTTGTGAAACAACAACTTGCCCGCATTGCATTGGTGGTTAGAGATTATGACGAAGCGATTCGGTTTTATACCGAAAAGCTGCATTTTACGCTCGTTGAAGACACCAAACTGAGCGAAACCAAGCGCTGGGTGGTCGTTGCGCCGCCCGGCTCGGATGGTTGCGCGCTTTTACTGGCGAAAGCAGCGGATGAAGCGCAGCGCAGCTGCATCGGCAACCAAACCGGCGGACGGGTTTTTCTTTTTCTGCATACCGATGATTTCTGGCGGGATTACAACGCGATGGTAGAAAAAGGAATCCACTTCGTGCGCCCGCCCGCCGAGGAAAGCTACGGCATGGTAGCTGTATTTGAGGATTTGTACGGCAATCTTTGGGATTTGATCGAGCCGGCGGAAATGTTCTAAGCCATTACCTTAAGAATCTGTTAAGAAGCGAACTTTATCGGTAGCTGAGGCATTAATTAGAATGTTCAAAACAAAGATGTATGATAAAGACATTCATGATCGAATTCGACCTGCCGGAAGAGCCAACAGAAGAATTTTTCTCCTTGATCCCGCGCCAGCGCTACGTTATCAACAATTTGATGTCGGATGGGAAGATCAAATCCTACTCGCTGGCGATTGATCGCTCGCGCCTGTGGGTAATCGCCGAAGCGGAGTCGGAATTCGAAGTGTTGGAGATAATCTCAGATATGCCGCTGAGCCCCTACATGGAGCCGCTGGTATCGGAGTTGATGTTTCACAATTCCTACGAGTCAATTGTGCCATTTTCATTGAATTAGAAATTGTTGATTGTTAATTGTTGATTATTTATTGCAGATTGACATAAAAATAAACAACTAACAATCAGTAATTTATAACGAGAAATTCAGAAATTCCAAGCCAAACCCATTGAATATTATGAAGAAGCGTATTGCGCTGGACATGGACGAGGTGATCGCCGATGTACAGCCCAAATTCCTGGAACTCTACGAAGCAGAATTCGGCTACCGCCCAAGCCGCGAAGATTACTGGGGCAAGAAAATATACCAGGTCAATGGCGCCGACCGCATTCGGGAACGCCTCTTTGAGAAGGGCTTCTTCGCTGATCTGCCGGTGATGCCAGGCAGCAAGGAGGTGGTTCGGGAGCTGATGGCGCATTACGATATTTTCATTACGACGGCGGCAATGGAATTTCGCATGTCGCTCGAAGACAAATACGACTGGCTCAAGCAACACTTCCCTTTCATACACTGGAAAAACTTCGTTTTCTGCGGCGACAAAAGCGTCATCAATGCTCATTACATGATCGACGACCATCCCCACAATCTGCATACCTTTCAAGGCAAAGGGCTACTTTTCACAGCCTCGCATAACATACACGAGACCGGTTTCACCCGCGTGAACAACTGGGAAGAAATACGTGCCTTTTTCCGGAAGGAAATGGCAGAAGGAAAATAAGCAGTTCAATTGTTGTCTAAACGCTGAACCCTGAATAATGTTAATCGTTTTGTAGCGATGCGAGTTTTTTTGGAGGCAAATGTAGAACGACCGAAACGCTTCTGACGATTTTTGCTATTTTCCGTTACGTATGCTCGCCAGTCGTTTCGGATGTAAGTGCTTCAGGATAATGGCTTTATTTTTTCGGTAGAATAAAAATGTTAATGATTCATGATAAAGAACATTATTACTTCGATGGTTGCCGCACTTTTTTTTGTACAGATGGGATGGGCACAGGAATCCCTCAGCCTGGCACAAGCCATTGAGATTGGTTTGGCAAACAGCTACCAGGTCAAAATCGCCGAACGCAACCTGGAAATTGCAAGAAACAGCAATGACTGGGCAATTGCAGGGCGCTATCCGAGGATAAACCTGAACCTCAACTGGAACAACAGCTACAATAATAACAACAATCCGGCTTCCTTCTTCCCACAAATCGAGTCTTTGTCTTCCGGCGTAGTACCGGGTGCGGAGATCACCTGGACGTTGTACGACGGCTCACGGGTACGCGTCTCCAAACAACAGCTCGAAGAGATACAAAACCTGAGTGAGGGCAATATACAGATTGAAGTAGAAAATACCATTCAGCGCATCATTCTGGCTTATTATCAGGCGCTGGTGCAGCAGGAGCAACTGCGCGTGCGCCAGGAAGTGCTCGACCTGTCGCGCGACCGACTTGAGTATTCCAGGGTGCGTGTAGAGTTTGGGCAAGCGGCTTCCTTCGATGTATTGCAATCTCAGGATGCTTATATCAATGATTCTACCAGTTATCTGATTCAGGAAAACACTTACCAGAATGCCCTGCGCGACCTCAATCTGGCGATGGGTATGGATGACATGAGTCTGCGGTTTGAACTGACCGATCAGTTGCAGTTTATTGCTGAAGATTATGAGGTGGAAAATCTGCGTGCGCAAATGCTCTCCCAGAATAACACCCTGCAAAATCTCTTTATCAATCGCGAAATTGCACAATTGGATACCCGACTGGCAGAGGCGGCAAATTATCCGACGGTAAACCTTCGGGGCACGACGACAGATAATATCAATTACAATATTTTTTCAACGGCAACCTCTGCAGCTGGAGACGAGCGGGACTTTGGCGGAGTCCGAACCAATGCGTTCAATACTTTTGTTGGGGTTACGGCAACTTACAACCTGCTCGACTGGGGCGTGAGAAAGCGCAATATCCAAAATGCGAAATTTCGGGAGCTGAACGCCCAACTTCAAATAGAGGATCAAAAGCGAACGTTAACGACACAAATGGAAAATACGCTGGCGACCTACAACAACCAAAAGCAACTGGTGCAGGTAACCAACCAACTGGTGGAAAACGCGCAGCGAAGCCTGAGCATCGCGGGTGATCGCTTCGAGGCGGGCTTAATCAACGTTTTTGACTACCGGAATGTGCAGTTGTCGTATATCAATGCGCAGCAATCGCGCCTGAATGCGATCTTCAATCTCAAAACGACAGAGACAGAATTGCAACGTTTGGTAGGTGGGCTGGTGCGGTAGTGCAGCGCTAACTTTAGTTGGCGTGAGCGTGTTTGCTTCGCAGCGCCGATCAAAGATCAGCGCTACGTAAAATGCTTCAGCATAATAATCTCCTGCTCGGTGAGGTGACGCCAGCGCCCGCGCGGCAGGTCTTTCTTGGTCAATCCGCCGTAGTACACGCGGTCCAGCCGCTTGACTTCGTAGCCCAGGTGCTCAAAGATACGACGCACGATGCGGTTCTTGCCGATGTGAATTTCGATACCCACTTCCTTGTTGCTGGCATCTTTTACATAGTCCGCCCCATCCACCTCGGCTATGCCGTCTTCCAGTTCCATACCAGCCCGGATGCGTTCCAGATCCTTCTTGGTCACTGGTTTATCCAGCGCAACATGGTAGAATTTTTTCACCTTATGGCTCGGATGCGACAACTTTTTCGCCAAATCACCATCGTTGGTAAACAGCAGCAAACCCGTGGTTGCCCGGTCTAGCCTGCCAACCGGAAAAATGCGCTCGTCGATTTTATCGCGGAACAAATCCATCACCGTTCGCCGTCCTTTCTCGTCGCTGGTCGTCGTGATGTAATTTTTGGGCTTATTCATCAAAATATACACCCGCCGCTCTTCCGGCTTGATGAGCCTACCCTTGTAGTGTACTTCATCCCCTGGCTGCACCGGGTAGAAAGGTTCGCGGGGTTCGCCATTGACCGTCACCTGCCCGTTTTTGATCAGGTCAACCGCCTGGCGGCGCGAGCAAATACCACAATGTGCCACGTATTTGTTCAGGCGCATACCTTCCACCTCCGGCGCTTCCCGGCGCGGCGCGGGCGGGCGCTTGCGATTGAAGGCTGACTTCTGGCGACGCTGGTTGGTCCGCTTATTTTCTGGTTTCTTCCGACGATCCATTCCTTTGATTTTCTATTCCTCAAAACTTTCACTCAGCTCTCAACCCCTGTTGAAAGCAATACCATAACACTGCAAAGCTACAAATTGATTTAAACATACAATTAGAACGGGATGTCTTCGTCTTCATTCATTTTGGAAGGACGGGTGATAATGCCCGGCGATGCGGTATCTTCGCCAAAGCCACCCATCGGGAAGTCGCCGAAATTCGGGTCATCCAGATCGGAGAAACGCGCAAAATGATCGGTAAATTTCAGCCGCACATCCTTCAGTGCGCCGTTACGGTGCTTGGCAACGATGATCTCGGCGATGCCCTTCAGCGATTCACCTTCCGGGCTTTCGGTGATGCCGTAATATTCCGGACGATAGATAAACGACACAATATCCGCATCCTGCTCGATGGAATTGTGCACCAGGATATCGTTGGCGACAAAATTGTGAACCTCCGGTACGGTCAGGTCATATACATCCTCTACTCCCAAAGGATGAATGACCGCTATTTCATCCCAGAATATATCGGAATGGGCATATTTCTTCAAAATATCGTCTTTGATGACTTCGGATAGCCGATGCATCCGAGATCTCGAAATGCCATTGCGCTTCACCGAACCGGAGTAAGACTGTTCCAGTTTATCAAATACATTTCTGTAAGTAAGGCCCTGTCGCTGCATGGCAGGATAGATAACCTGATCCCATGCTTCTTTTGGTATGACGTCAATATTAGGATTTTCTTCTATTTTTTCCAGAGCGCTAACCATTTCCGTAACGATTTCGCCCCTTTTACCAAAACAACCAATATCTTTCAGAAAGTAAAGTTGATTAGATACGCCCTGGATAGACACGTGGAAATTATCTCGATATTTGCCTTTTTGCTGTCTGGAAGTCTTGATGGTCGAAAGAATACCGAGCCGCAAAAGCAGGTGTTGAACCTGGGTAGCCAGAAGCTTGCTGGATGTAGCGTAGTAGATTGCTCCCGCGGGTTTTCTACCTTTCAATAATTTCCAACTGATATTACCATCGGTAGCCCAAAGATGATGAAGAAATAGTTTAATCTGAGCCGGATTGCACTGAAAAATCGCTTCCGGGAGTCGTTTTTCGTAAGAACGAACCCGTTGCAGTCCCAATTTTTCGTACCATTCGGTGATCGGATGCTTCCGTCCGTGCGTGAGCTGATAAGGACTGGGCAGATAAGCGTGCTGCCAGTTTTGCTGCGCTACTATTCTAGCCTTTATACCAAATAAACTTTGAGCCGTTTTTTGTACAATTTCGATGTTTTGCTCATCAGCGCTGGTATAATGATAAGGTTGACGGGGCAGAATACAACCATCCCCGATTAAATGAGCAAGCAGGGTCAATTCATCGTCCGACAGGGGGCAAAACGGGCTTTTGATGTTAAGGTTGCGAGGCGTTGCAATTTTATCTCCTACCTTTAGCTGCTCCAGCGGGGTCCAGCCTTCTATCTTTAAAAATGGATGGTTGGCACTGGCTTTGATCTTCCGCCCACTGCGGGTTACCAATTCGAAGACCTGTTTCTTTCCCGAGTAAAATGCTTTTTGCAGAGCGTGGGGGCGTACCCGGTGACAGCGATCGAGCGCCAGTACGTTAAAATTCTCCGGTGTTGATCTCTCGGCTAATTCTTTGATACGAATGCGTTTGCCGGATACCGCATCCTGAATTAATGTATCGCCGGTCAGGCACCCCGATTCACGCAAGTCACTCAACTGCGGACGCTTACTCCCCCCGCGCACTTCCACCGCCCGGCTCAGCTGCGACAAGGCGATGACCGGCACGCTCAATTCCTTCGCCAGTCCTTTCAAAGCACGGGAGATCGCACTCACCTCCTGTTCGCGGTTGCCGCGTTGATTTTCCGAACCACCGCTCATCAACTGCAGGTAGTCAATGATGATCAGATCAATGCCGTGGTGCATTTTCATTCGGCGACACTTGGCGCGCAGCTCAAAAATATTGATCGCCGGCGTATCGTCAATAAAAATCTTGGCTTCGCTGATGCGATCAATCGCTGCCACCAAGCGTTCCATTTCATCTTTTTCCAGATTGCCGTTGCGCAACTTGGAAGAAGAAACCTCCGCGTCCATCGAAATGATCCGCTGCGCCAATTGCACACTCGACATTTCCAGCGAGAAAATCGCCACTGATTTTTCGTATTCCAGCGCTGCGTTGCGCGCGGTGGAAAGTACGAAAGATGTTTTTCCCATGCCCGGCCGCGCCGCCAGAATGATGAGGTCCGAAGGCTGCCAGCCCGAAGTCAGGCGGTCCAGATCGGTGAAGCCCGAAGGCACGCCGGTCAGCCCGTCCTCCTTGTTTTGCAATTCCTGCAACTGCTTGTACGCCTTGCTCGCCAGCGACCCGATCTGCTCGTAGCTGCGGCTCATATTTTTCTGCACAATGCCATACAACCCCTGCTCGGCTTCATCCAGCAGGTCGAATACGTCCGTGGTATCTTCAAAAGCATTTTTGATGATGGAAGTGGAAACGCGGATCAACTCGCGCTGCATAAATTTCTGCGAAATAATACGGGCGTGGTACTCAATATTGGCAGCCGAAGCAACTTTATTGGTCAGCGACGCCAGATAAGCCGGTCCGCCGGCAGCTTCCAGGTCGCCCTCTTTTTTCAACTCTTCCATCACCGTGAGCATGTCGATCGGCTGCGAGCGCTCAAACAAGCGCTTCATCGCCTTGTAGATCGCCTGGTGTCCATCGGCGTAGAAACTCTCTTCGTACAAAATATCCAGCACCACCGAGAAGGCATCCTTGTCGAGCATAATCGCGCCCAGCACCGCCTCCTCCAGCGGCAACGCCTGCGGCGGCACCTTGCCGAACACGTAGTCCGACAGTTCCTCGCTCCGCTTCTTGCCGGTCAGTCTGCGCGACGTACTGCTCAACTCCTTCGATGTCTTATTCGGTTCTGCCATCTCGCTATATCGTGAAAAAATATAATGTTTGATCATTCCTTAGGAACGAGCAAATGATGAATCTTAGCTTTTTAGCCAGATATTTTGGGTGCAGTCGAGGCAAAAAACGTAGGCATAGCAGCGCTAAGCCGAGGCTTTTTAACGAAGAATACGCCCAAAAAATCCGTTATAAAGCAAGAAGTTATTGTTTGATCGTTCCTTACCTACAAAACTAACGCTTCTTCCGGAGAATTACGAATGTAAAAAAACGCACTGTTATCCACATTTGTGGAAAAGCCACCCTTTGTTTGTGGATAATCCACCTCTATATTAACAGCATGTTAACTCCTGCCAGCAAAAAACACATGAAAAAATTATTGATTTAAAAAACTTACATGTTTATCCCTGCCAGAGACAGCTCGTTCAATTGTTTAAACTTACGCAAAAATCCGCCAAAAAGAAAACCGACCGCCCCGCAAAAATTGTGGAGAAATAGGACGGTGTAGCGCATGCGGAGCATTTTAACCCCGCCATCCATCCCGCAAACCTGCACATCCCCAAACACGACATACAAAACGCAATAACCTTCCACTTGCATATTATGATTTTTTCGCGTAATTTGGGGGCACACTGAGAAAGGCTATCCGTCACACAGGTATCGTAGGGGCTTGTGGGCGGATTTTTGTTTGATTTACCCTTGCTTAAGTATATTTCAATATGGCAAAACGAAGTTTAATTCCAATTGATGAAATTGATATTACTAATTTCATTTTCCACGTGATACATCATGGAGAGGATAAACCTATTCTATTGGATAATACACCTCTAGGAAGATTTGAGCGTTTTTTTAAAGAAAGGTTATCAGAGGTTATTGATGGAAATAACTTCTTTTTTGATGATGACTCAAGTTTTTTAGAAAAAATGAAGTTAATTGACGAAAACATTCAAAGGTTTACCATTCTCAGCAAAGAAATGGCTAAAGACTTTCATTCACATCAAGATGGTAGAATCGCACCAGGAGTTATGATTTTGATGAGGGTGAGAATACAAGATGTACCACAATATGCTTTGATAAAATATGACCACGAAAATGTCTTAACCTATGTTCAAGACGGAAACGAAGCTATATTAAAAGAAATATCAAATACTTTTAGTAAAAGTAAAAGTGCTTTGCAAAAAGCAGCTATTGTTAATTTGTCAGATCAAAAACCAAGAGCGATTATTGTTGATAAATCTGACAGAAAAAATATAACACAATTTTTTAAAGGTTTTTTAGGAGTTATCCGAAAATATGAGTCAAAAACTTTGACAGATAAAATTCGAAGAGCCTTTCTCGCAACAGTTAGAAATTTTAAGGACGAATTGCCCACGGATTATACAAGTAGAGCCAGTCACATTTTCTATGATTTTGTACAGAACAATGACAGTTTTGAGAGAGACGATTTTGTAGAGAAAATCTTTGGTGAGCACTATAAAGACCTGATGGAAAACGTGTTTGACAAAAACCTAAAAAAGGAAGATATTTCTGGTGAAGAATTTTCATTTGATAAATCGATAACAAAGCCTCGAGAAATTAAGTACAAAACCGCCGAAGGTGTTTTAATCCAATATTCTGAAGATGCTGAAGATACAGTCAATATTAACAATGATCAACCTGATAAAACTATTATCACTATTACAACTACTAAGCTTGTTGTAGAAAAATAATCATGGAAGATATTAAAGTAATATCAGAACTTGAACAGGTATATGAGATAAGTGAAACTTCCACTATTCTTAGGATATATAATTTCCCTCTTGACAAGGATAATTTCCTGCGACTACAACAGCTAAAATCATCTATTGAGACTTACGGGCTTGGTAGTCTGAGCTTTTCATCAAACGACCTTTATGAAATAATTGACTTGGATAAGGAATTTGAAGAAGATTATAATTTAATCAATGGAATAATAAAAATAAACAAAGCTTCTGATGAAATATTTTTTTTTACAAAAAGTGGGTTATCAATCTTTTTACAAAAAGAGAATTTGGTTGATATTCGTTATATAAAATTAGTTTTTATTCTAAAAGGTTTTGAAACATACAATGTAAAATTTATTCCAATAGATTCAACTGGAAGCCAAGAAAACGTAAATAATAAAGTAAAACTGTCAGGAGTAAAATATGTGAAGGCTCTAAATTCGGAAGCCCAAGAAATGATTCCAAAAGATATACTTTCTTGGATTACCCCTGAGACGGATGGAAATATAAAAAATGTTATAGATGTTTGGCGACCAATAGCTAGTAAGAGGCTAATTTGCACTTTTACTTCAGAGTTTTCTGTAGACAGTGATACAATCGAATTAAATTTTAAAGGCGACAGCTATAAACGTATAAAATTAAAGTTAGAAGAATTTGATGCATCAAATTACTTCTTCACCATAAACTCTATTGCAGAATGGATATATGTTGATGGAAAAGACATTGACAGCAGACATAGCATTTTCAATCATCAAATCTCTTTAGCAATAAATGAAGAAATAGGCTCTTTAGAAGAATTTGCAAAAATATTAAAAAAAGCATTAGAAAATAGCATATTAGCTTATAGATACTTAATGCAGGATGTTAGCAAGCAATTAATGAATAACTTGATCGACTTAAATAAAGTACTTTTCGATTATATAGGTAAAATAAGAGAAAACACATCTAATTTAGTAGCTTCAATGTGGAAGGATTTTACTGCAGTATTAGGTCTCATGTTTTTAAACTTTGCATTAAAAAAGCCCGAATTACCAGATATATTTTTCGATGCTTTAAGCATTGGTCTTTGTTTTTATTTGCTTGCAAGTATCCTCCTAAATTCAAGAATTGGTTTCTGGTTTTATAAAAATTTGAAAACAACTTTAAAGGAATGGAGAAATAAGATATACCTCTATTTAACTGATGAGCAGTTTAATGAATTTGTGGACGTCCCATTGAAGCGTGCTCAAGATAAATACAAGGTCACTTTTGGGATTATTTTTGTTCTATACCTCATTCTGATAGCTGCAATTCTTATTTTAACATTTGAGGTGAACTTACAATCAATCTTTAAAGGAAATTAAAGCCTTGCAAAATATCAATAGTGAAGTTGACATTTCTAAATTACAATGAGCACTTAGAAGAGC
>CAZFBU010000013.1:40894-43292 GCA_964517175.1 uncultured Saprospiraceae bacterium | reverse complement strand
GCCTGGCGCGAAAAACGAAACTGAAGAGCCGCGCCTGCCGGTCGTTGAGATGGCGCTGTGCCGGAAGTTCATGCCAACTGGTTGTCACAAAGCCCTGATCCACCGCAAAGAGTCCAAAGTTTTCTTCCTGCGCCCGGTCGTATGCCATGTCCTCCAATGCCAGCACTGCCGGATCAAACGCAAATGTCAGTTGATACCCCTGGATACCCGAAATATCCGCTTCTACGTCCACAACGTAGGTTTCTCCGGCGCGTAGTTCGCGGTCTTCAACAGCAAAAGCAAAATTGCCCGCCCTGTTTCTTGGCTCCGCTTCGGTGAGTGCCGTCTCGGTTGTGCTGGCACTCAGGTCCATATCCCCGATCTTGATGGCAACAAAATTGGCATTGCCCATCGTTCCGGCCAGATCGTTGATGCTGATTACTTCCGGAAATGCTTCAAACCAGGGGTTCGTTTGCACAGGAAAATTGTAGGCGGAGCGCACAAATCGCCAACTGGTATTGCTGGCAAAAGCGTTATCAATGCCCAGAATCAGCTTCCGTACCTCGATCAGGTCGAGAATGGAAATGTTTTTGGAAGAATTTACATCGGCGGCGATCATTTTATAAGGAGAGTTCAACGGCTCCACGCCTAGTATATGCCTGGTTATCAAAATAATATCAATTGTTGAAACACCATTTCTGTGATTTTCGTCGAATAAGGGCGTCAGGGTGTAGTCGTACCCTTCTTCCAGCTCGCTGAATCCGTACGTACCGTCCAGCACCGTGTAGGTAGTAGAAGCGGATTGCCCGCTCAGAGATACCATCGCGCCCTCCAGCGGTTTGTTACGCTCGGTTTTTACAATACCCGTCACCCGACCTTCTTTTGGCGGAATACATGCCCCCAGCGTTTCATCAGAAACCAGCACGGAAGCCGTGCAAAAACCATAATTCGGACCACCGATAATGCCATTGGGTTGAATGGCGTAGGGATTCGTAGCGCTATCCCAGGCATAAATTTCAACAAAAATCGGCGCGCCGAGGTCGCTACAGGTTACGATGATGCTATCCCGGTTGATATTTGGCAATTCGCCCACTTTATTGATCGAATAGCGAATCGGCTCTGAACAATCAACTGTAACGCCATTCACAAAATCGGCAACGCGCAAGATGGCCGCTCCCGCATCCGGGATGCCATCCCCATTTATATCGCGCGGAGGCTTAATGACCAGCAAATTTACGGTACGCTCATCTACGCATATCGGCTCCGGCGCTTTGCAATCTGCCACTTCAAACGGTATGCGACGTACGCGCTCATTCCCACAACCATCCGACACCCGTACGCGGAATGCGTGCTTGCCCTGCTGGAAATTGCCACTGATCTGATAATTCGGGTTGATGCCCGTCAGCGTAGCGCCGAAGCTGGCTAAGTTGCCATCCGTGACGCCATCATCGCCAATATCGACCGTTACCTGAATGTTGACCGAATTGGGGGTACAACCTTCTGTAATGACGAAAGGCACATTTACCGGTGCATTGCAGTTTTGGTTATTCGAGCAGAAAGGCGATGGCGCTACAACCATCACTTCCGGCGCAATGGTATCATAAACCCGAATAATCTGGGTATATTGCCAATAACCGATGGAAGTTGCCGTGCGCCAGTAACCCCTCGGATTGGTGGGGCTGCAACCGCGTTGGTTGGCTGCCGGAATGTTATCCGTTTCCGAATCATTGCGATCAATGAACGTATTGTTGGGACGACGCAACACCCAGATATCCTCATCACCCGAACGATTGTCGCAATCTTCATCCCGACCAATGACGATAGGCGGCGAAACGCCGTCATATTCGCAAAAATTGATCACCCGATACGTGCGGAAAATGCGGTAGCATTCGTCTCCTACCGGCGAAAAGGTTTCTTCCGAAACACTGACCGACATTTGGTCACAGGCAACCGCATTCACCACGAGCGTATCCGCTGAGACCATGCCACACTGCACATCAGTGTCTTTTGGAAACTTGATCGTATAATTGTTAACCTTTGTGATCGTAATAATCTGCTGACAGGTATTCACGGATGTATTACCGGCGCGATCCGTGGTACGAAAGCGCCGGATGATATTACCGACCTTGCAATCGTCCAGATTGACCGTAGGTGCCAGTTCTTCCCAGGTGGCTATACAGTTATCGGTTGGCGTAGCTACTCCAAACAGTTGCCGCAGTTGTGTCGTATCATAAGGATTAAACATATCCGGCAGCGACGTACAAGTGACCGAAACGGGCGGCGGCGCAATGCAAAACGGGCGAATCATGTCCGTCACAATCACATTTACGATGCATTCGTTGAAATTTCCTGCCTTGTCGATCACTCGCAATTCAACATAAACAGAGCTGTCGGTATCGCAGCAGTTAATATCCACAAA
>CAZFBU010000013.1:36532-40794 GCA_964517175.1 uncultured Saprospiraceae bacterium | reverse complement strand
CTGATAATTTGCGAACATTGCGTCGTATTTCCGGAAGGATCCGTCGCCGTGAAGGTGCGGGTAATGATGTCGCCGGTGCAATCATTGCCGGCATTCAAAACATCGGTGAAGGTAACATCTGCTACTTCACAATTGTCCATTGCGACGGGTGCTCCAACGTAGGCAAGGCTTTGCGGATTGTTGAGGATTTGATTGATGTCATTGCAAATCAGATCGTACCTCGCCTGGGTATCAATAAGCTGAATACCGGAAATTCGCCCGTTGCTATCGCTGTACGCCGCCCAGAAATAAGCGCCGGTTTCCAATGGTTCGCGCGAAGTGGTCACCAACGTATAGGTCTCGCCCGCCCGCAGTTGCTGAGTGATGCGCGTGATCGGGTTGAGATCAGTAAAGTAAATACCGGTAGTGAAACTTTTATAGCTTTGGGCAAGTATATTCTGGCAGGAGAGGTTGCCGCCATTCAATTCGCCGAGAAAAAGCAGCGCGCCGCCCTCGCCAAATTCCGCCGACAATTCAAAGGTATAGACATCATCTTCGGTTACGGTAAAGGTGTATAATTCATAATAATGCGGACCACCACCGGGGCTTACCACCGGCTGAAAGCAACTGATTCCCGACAGGTTCGCAGAGCCAAGAATGCTGGCCAACGTGCCGGCAATCAACTGCACCTGCTGGGCATACTGCGCCTGGTTGGTATTCGGCGGGCAGGTAATTTCGGGAGCACGCTGATCAAAAATGGTGATGTCCGTGGAACAGGAATTGCCCGTCTGACTATCGATGACGGTTGCCTGCAAGGTTTTGCCCACGTGTTCGCTGGTCAGCGTATTGCCAATGTTTCTGCCATCTTCGCCCCGAATGCGCACCTCATATTTGTCGGGGCAGGGCGGCGCAACGGTGAGTAGCATTGCCGGCGTAACGACAATTTCGCAACTGGGTCCCATATTCACATTGACACTGCCACGGCACACCATATTGATGCCCGGCGGACAAAACAAGTAGCCCGCATCGACGGTCAGGTTTTGCGATCGCGACTGTATCGTATAACAGCCCGTGAAGCCGTCAAAGTCGGCATCGCTGTCGCGGTCGTCCGGCCCTATATTTGGCACGATGCGCTCGTAAACGCCCGTCGTAGGCATATCAAACCGAACTTTGTAGCTGCCTGGCGGCAAGTTTGAAAATAAATAAATACCATTACCCCCGGTTGTTTGCGTGGCAATGGGGGCAGTGCCTAGTGTGTCGCTGCAATGGTACAGGCGCACACGAACGCCGCCCAGGGGGGTATCGACAGCCGGGTCATAAACATTATTCCGGTTCTGGTCCACCCAGACCAGGTTGCCAATTTGCCCCGGCACGTACAGCCCGGCATCCCAGTTAAAATTTTGCTCGCCGGCTTCCAGGTTGAAGCAAGGGGTTTCGCCGGTTGCGGGATTCACATCCGAATCAAAATCATCCTCCGCCGCGCCCGGCATTGTGAATACGGCGCTGGCAAAGATGGGTGAGGCGGTTGAAAGATTAAAGCGAAGTTTGTAATCGCCCGGCGGCAGTTCCGTAAAGCGGTAATTGCCGTTTTCGTCCGTCAATGTTTGGGTAACCGGCTGATCGGTGCAGTCCAGCAGTGTCACCGACACATTGGCGATGCCGCCTGAGCCGTCATTCTGGATGCCGTCGCCGTTGAGGTCTTCCCATACGCGGTTGCCAATGATACCGCAGCCTTTGGGCGCGATGAACAAATCTTCAACCAGCAGTTCGCACTCGGGCAGTTCCGAGTAGTAGGCACGCACATCCACCGTGTCCCCATTTGCGGGAAGCGAAATCGTGAGCAACTGCGCGGTTTGATCGGGCGCAACGGGTGTTTCAAAGATTTGCCCGCCGGCTTCCATCACCAGATTTCCAGTGAGGGGCGCATCTTCAGTTTGCAAAACAGTCACGTCAACGCTGTACTGGTTATCGTTGCCACAAAACGGCACGCCGGCTGTGATACTGCTTATATTGCAGCCCAAAACCGAGGTAAGTGTAGCGTCATCTGCCTCCGGCGTATCGGGGTCGTTGCTGAAAAGGGTGCCATAGTCATCTGCCGATAGAAATGCCTGGTCGGAGACCGTGAGCGTGGTGCGCGGATCAAGCGGCTTGACAATTTTCACCTTGTAGGTAATAATGATCTTTTTGCCGGTGGGCAACGTCTCGATTTCGACTGGGAAAGACTGGGCGTGCAGCGAAAGAACCACCCCGGAGATGAATAACAGCGCCAGTGTAGCCAGGACGCTTCGGTTGAAAATAAAAAAACAGGTGTTCTTTTTCATCCTTTTAATTGCGGAACATATACGCCGCATTGAAAACGACCTCTCGTAGATTTTTGTCATGGGATTAATGATTATTTTTACACAAATCGGTTTTGGACATTGTACGCTAACAATAAAAGCTCATTTCGTGTATCCTTTGTTCGCAAATCTGCAACAAAGATAATAGCTTCCGCGTTGCTTTTCAACGGTTTTTGCCTGGCTTGTAAAAGCGGGTAGATGCTACGGAGATTGGTACAATAAGGGTCAGAAGTGTAATTTTTCGGGAATCTCTCTACAAAGTTATGTTTGTCTGTCATTAAATCAAATAATTAACACATGAAAAAATAACGCGATTGGGATAGTACACGACATTATTCGCACTATTTTGCAGCGTATCAATGGAAAACAGCAATTGGTCACCTCATTTTTCGGAGCAAAATCCGCGCCAAAGTCTCTCCGATTGTGTTTTTTTACAGAAAAACGCCCACTTTACAAATCAAATACTTCGCCCAGCTTTGGGATTTCCACATCCTGAAAGCCCTGCTGCAACAGCAGTCCCCGGAATGCTTTTTGCGCATCGTGATTTCCATGTACCAGGAACAGTTTCTTCGCGCTTTCCTGCTGGTTTTTGAGAAAATCAATCATTTCCCAGCGGTCGGCATGTGCAGAGAAGGAGTCCATGATTTCTATCTGAGCGCGCACCGGTTTCCATTTTCCAAAGAAGCGGATATTTTCAATACCATTGCGCAGCAATCCGCAGGGGGTTTCCGGTGAGCAGTAACCTACGATCAGCACAGTATTGCGCGCCTGGTCTATGCTGTTGAATAAATGATGCTGAATGCGACCGGCGGTTGCCATGCCCGAAGCGCTGATGATGATGCAGGGATCTTCCATCGTATTGAGTTTTTTGGACTCGTCGGTGGAGCGAACATAATGAAGCCGGTTAAAGCCGAAGGGGTTGTCATCGGTGAGCATATATTCGTTCAATTGGTCGTCGAAGCACTCCGGGTGCGCACCGAAGATGGTGGTGGCATTCACCGCCAGCGGGCTATCGACATACACCGGCACCTCCGGCAGTTTTCCGGCGGTCACCAACTGATCGAGGATATACACCAACTCCTGCGTACGCCCCACGCTGAAGGCAGGAATGATGAGTTTGCCGCGTTTTTCCACGCAGGTGTGATGGATGATTTGCAGGAAATGCTGCGTTTCGGCGGGCGCTGATTCGTGGTCGCGGTCGCCGTAGGTCGATTCGCACAGCAGGTAATCCACTTCCGGCATAAGCGCAGGGTCGCGCAGAATGGGTCGGTTGGGACGGCCAATATCGCCCGTAAAGCCCAGCATGGTGGTTTTGCCATTTTCTGTAATGCGAAGCGTCACGCTGGCGCTGCCCAAAATGTGCCCGGCATCTCGAAATAAAACCTCCACCCGGTCGTGAATCCGAAACCACCGATCATAACCATAGCTTGCAAATTGCTTCATCGTGGCCTCTGCATCCAGACTGGTGTAGAGCGCCTCCGCGGCGTCTTCCTTACCCTTTTCGATGTCTTCCTCGTTGCGCCGATTGAAATATTCGGCATCGCGTTCCTGTATTTTTGCCGAATCCAGCAGCATGATCGCGCACAAACTCCGCGTAGCATGGGTGCAGAAAATCGTACCCTTGAAGCCATCTTTCACCAATTTTGGCAGCCGTCCACTGTGGTCGATGTGCGCATGCGACAACACCACGCAGCCGATCTCCGCCGGATCAAACAACCACGAATGATTGAATTCCTCCATTGCTTTGGAATTTCCCTGGTACAAGCCACAATCGAGCAGTATTTTCGTGCCATCGTCCAGCATGACCACGTGTGCACTTCCGGTTACCTCGCGCGCTGCGCCGCAGAATTTGATTTGCATATTGGTGATTTTAGTTGAATTTCACTTCCGGTTTCCCATCCCGACCTGTGGTGCGGGATTTCGCTTCGCTCAGCTTCCCACTTC
>CAZFBU010000013.1:10181-36432 GCA_964517175.1 uncultured Saprospiraceae bacterium | reverse complement strand
ATTTCCGACTTCCAATTTCCGACTTCCAATTTTGAATATCTGGCTGTAAAATATCAACTTTGTGAAAATATACCAACCCAATGATCAAAAGCCCGCTTCGTTATCCTGGTGGAAAGAGCCGCGCTGTGCAGCAAATCGCCGCGCTGATACCGCCGTTTGCCGAATACCGCGAGCCTTTCGTGGGCGGGGGGTCGGTCTTTGCATTTGTCAGGCAACAATTTCCGGATTCCATCTTTTGGGTGAATGACCTCTACCCGGCGTTGCACGACTTCTGGGTACTTTGCCAGCAAGATGTGGATACGCTGATCGGGCAAATTCTCACTTGGCGCAATCAATTTCCGGTCGGCAAAGAACTGCACCGGTTCTTATCCGAAAACCTTGCCGAATTCAGTCAACCTGAACGCGCCGCTGCTTTTTTCATTTTCAATCGCATCACGTTTTCCGGCACGACCGAATCCGGCGGCTATTCTGAACAAGCGTTCAAAGGGCGCTTTACAGAGTCGAGCATTGCGCGGGTGCGCAAGTTTGCCACGCTGCTAGCCGGGGTCAAAATCAGCAATGAAGATTACCAGTCGGTCATCGATGCACCGGGAAAAAATACGTGGCTTTTTCTTGACCCGCCTTACCACAGCGCCAAAGGTTCTGCCCTTTACGGCAAAAACGGCAATCTGCACAAAGATTTCGATCACGAACGCCTGGCGGCCACGTTGCAGCACTGCCCGCATCGCTGGCTGATGACTTGTGACGACAGCCCTTACATACGCGACCTGTACGCTTTCGCGCGTGTACAAGCCTGGGATCTCACCTACGGCATGCGCAATGTGACTAAAAATGCTTCCCAAATCGGCAAGGAATTGTTCATTGCCAATTATACTTTCTAATGCAAATGCATATTAGCACGAACATTTTCCCCAATATCGATATTTTAGAATGCAAATAAGCACAAAAAATGAGCGCATTCATCCGGCGGCTTTTGGCTGCTACCCGATTTCTGATTATTGTGCCGGTAGTCGGTATGTTTTTCTCCGGCCTGGTGCTGATGTTTTATGGCATCCAGAAGACCTACACGCTTTCCCTGAAACTTTTTGTACCGGAAGCAAAGGACAAGGAGATGATCGTTGCATTTGTAGAAACCATTGATATTTTTCTGCTCTCGGTTGCATTTTATATCATTGCATTGGGATTGTACGAGCTATTTATTGATAACACGCTCGAATTGCCGGAATGGCTCACTATAAAAGATTTTGGCAGTTTAAAAAGTAAACTACTCGACGTGGTGGTCGTCATTCTCGGCGTCAGTTTCCTGGGCAATGTTACCACCTGGAACGGCGATTGGAAGATCATCGGGCTGGGCGTGGGCGTTTGTGCGGTGATGATTGGCATCAAATACTATGTAGCGAAGAAGTAACGACGTGCCTTTCGTTACTCAAATTTAACCGAAAGAAGGAACCCGAAAGAATGCTGACTTTTCCAGCTTCAGGTATTTTTGTGGATTATTTAATAATCCGTGAATCTACCGCTGAATTTTAAGAACAAAGCTTTATTTTTAATGGGCAAAACACTTTTTACCCCTAACTTATTTTCAAAGTATGAGTTGCATTTTTTGTAAAATCATCCATGGAGAAATACCCGCCAGCAAAGTATATGAAGATGAGCAAGTGTTGGCATTCATGGATATTCGCCCGGTGAATGAAGGGCATTTGCTGGTTATCCCGAAAGAGCACCATACCTTGCTGCGCAATTTGCCGCTGGAATTAGCGGATCATTTGTTCCGTGTCGCGGTGCGCATTGAGCGGGCGCTCTGGCAGGCTGGCGTTGCCTGCGAAGGCACGAATTTACTGCAAAACAACGGTGCCAGCGCCTGGCAGGAGGTCTATCACGTACACGTGCACATCATCCCGCGCCTGAGCGGCGACCACCAGCGCATCAAGCTTTCGCTCTCTCCGCTGAAGTCGGAACGGGAAGAACTGGACGAAATCGCTGCGCGAATTGCGGATGCCATCAAGACCGACTAACCCCGGAAGCTTCGTCGTTGCGGAACAATTCTTTTCCGAAGGTAGTTATAGGGGTTGAAATAAAGCAGGAACGATAAAAAAAGCGAATTAGATTTGCAGAAAGGAATTGTAATCAAATCGACGGGAAGCTGGTATCAGGTGAAATTGCCAAATGGCGAAGTCTGGGATTGTAGAATCATAGGCAAATTTCGCCTCGATGGCATGAAGCTGACCAACCCGGTCGCCGTAGGCGATGAAGTACAACTGGAGGCGGATAGCGAAGAAGAGCAAACTGGCGTCATTAAGGAAATCTTGCCGCGCCGCAATTACGTCGTGCGCCAGTCACCCCGCAAAAAACATGACCTGCACCTGCTGGCAAGTAATATCGATCAGGCGGTGCTTATCACCACCATCGTGCAGCCCAATCTGAAGCAGGGCTTCATCGATCGCTTTCTGCTGATGACCGAACCTTACGAAATTCCGACGGTGATCGTCATCAATAAAGCAGACCTTTACGACGAAGATACCATGCAAATTGTGGGTGGTTTGCAATATATGTACGAGAGTATCGGCTACAAAGTACTAATCGTTTCAGCTATTGAAATGACCGGCTTGGATGAGCTACGCGCCATGCTCAAGGGTAAGACGACGCTCATCAGCGGGCAGTCGGGAGTCGGCAAATCGAGCCTCGTCAATGCTATTCAGCCACACTTGAACCTGCGCACGACCGACCTCTCTGACTATTCCGGTAAAGGGCAGCACACCACGACTTTCGCAGAGATGCACGAACTGGATTTTGGCGGCGCCATCATCGACACACCGGGCATTAAAACACTGGCATTCAACAACCTGGAACCGCAGGATGTGGCACACAACTTCCGGGAGTTTTTTGCGGTTTCGGAAAACTGCAAATTTGGCGGTAATTGTCTGCATCGCAATGAGCCGGGCTGTGCGGTGAAAGCTGCCATCGAGCAAGGCGAAATCAGCGAATTGCGATATATCAATTACCTTACCATTCTGGAAGAAGTCGAAGACCAGAATTATTGGGAGCGCCACCGGGGGGTTTAGGGTTGGAATACTTGTCCGCCCTATGGCGGATTGGAATATTGTCACCGCCTTTTTGTGAATCCTTCGTATTTTCGTAGCCGCAAAGGGAAGAAAGCACCGTAACACTAAAATTGAAAACATGCCATATCAAAGCAGAATACGAAATTACAGGAGCCGCCGCGAGAAAAACGAAGCGACCGGGCGTGCGATTCAGCGAATCGGGCTGGTGGCGCTTATTGCACTGGCGATTTGGGTTTATTTCAACCGCGTAAGCCTTTGGGACTGGATGGAGACGTATTTTTACTAAAAAAATGTGAGCCCGGAAGTTAAATTCCGATCTCACATTTCAACTTCCCATCCCGACCTGCGGTGCGGGATTTCGCTGCGCTCAACTTCCGACTTCGCAATTATAGTTGTTGGATTAACTTTTTGACGAAACAGATTCGTTTAAAGTTTTCATTATCAACTACTTGCATTGCAAAAAGCGAAAAACCAGTAGCGAAAAGCACTATATTTATTCCGGCTCAAAGCCAAGAACGATGTTGAAGTCGCCCCTTGAGCCATCCACCGGATCTTTGTCAAAGCCCCATCCGTAGTCAAACCCTAGCACCCCGAACATCGGCAGGAACACCCGCACACCAAAACCGGCAGAACGCTTGATATCGAAAGGGTTGAAGTCCCGCAATTCGCGCCAGACATTCGCCCCCTGCATAAAGGTGTGGACATAAATCGTGGAACTGGGGTTCAGCGAGATCGGATAGCGCAATTCAACGGTATATTTGCTGAAGGCTGGTCTGGCGGAAGTACCGCCGGTCTGATCCAGATTTGCCTCAAAATCAGCAATTTCGTAACCCCGGGAAGAAATAATATCGAAACCGGCAAAGCCAAACTGCTGGTTGTTGATACCATCGCCCCCCAACTGAAAGCGCTCAAACGGCGACGTTCCGATGTCTGCATTATAATAACCCAGCAAACCGATCTTCGCCGAAGTCATCAGCGTAAGCTTGCCGACGATCGGCGCGTACCATTCGGCATCGAAGCGCCATTTGTGATATTCCAGATATTCGAATCGCTCCGCCACATTCGCATCTGAGAAGTCCTTACCGCTAATCAGCGAATAGGGTGGCGTCAACTGTACCGAAAGCTGAATGCGTGAGCCTTCCCGCGGGAAGATCGGGTCGTTGATGGTGGAGCGGGCAATCGTCTGGCGAATGCTGAAGTTGTTGTAGCTGCCTCTCGAAACCAGTTGCCCGTCATCACTGCGGAACAAACCGCGAACCCAGTTATTGAGGTTCAGGGTTTGTACGTTGATGGCAGTCGTTGAAATAAAGTTATCATCCGGCCACTTCAGGCGCGTACCAAGACTGACAGACCCCTGAATAATATTGAAGCTCTGGTAGTTATCCGTGCCCCGCCGCCCGAAAGCAAAGCGATTGTAAAATCCGGCAACAGTGAGCGCGTTGGGCTTTTTGCCGCCCAGCCACGGTTCGGTGAAAGAAGCATTGTAAGACTGGAAGAAGTCGCCATTCGTTTGGGCGCGAAGCGACAGGCGCTGCCCGTCTCCTTGTGGCAGCGGTCGCCATGCTTCCTTGTTGAAAATATTTCGCAGAGAGAAATTATTGAACGAAACGCCCAACGTACCGATTACCCGTGACAGTCCTCCCCAGCCGGCAGAAAGCTCCAACTGATCAGAAGGCTTTTCTTCTACGGTATATTCGATATCCACCGTACCCCGATCCGGGTTGACCGGCGTATTGATACCCAGGCTTTCCGGGTTGAAGTAGTTCAGGTTGATGAGTTCGCGCTGCGAGCGGATAATATCCGAACGGCTGAATTTTTCGCCCGGTACGGTGCGCAGCATACGGCGGGCTACGTGCTCGTGCGTGCGGTCGTTGCCGGCGATTACTACTTTGTCGATGCTGGCCTGCGGCCCTTCAAAAATGCGCATTTCCAGATCAATAGAATCTTCCTCAATGGCTACTTCGATGGGGTCTGCCTGGAAAAACAGATAACCGTTATCCATGTACAGCGCGCTGATGTCCCGACCATCCTGACTGAATGAAAGGCGCGTTTGCAGCAGTTCCTTGTTATAAACATCGCCCGGTGCAATACCCAGCACCTCTGAGAGGGTTTGGTCATCATAAATAGAATTGCCTTTCCAGGTGATGTTTCGGAAATAGTACTGATTGCCTTCATTCAACCTCACCTGTATCATCAACTCGCCCTTTTCGTTGCGCCAGATGCTGTCGCCCAATATGCGAGCATCGCGATAGCCTTCCTTGTTGTAATACTCAATCAGTTTCTTTTTATCCTCTTCAAATTCGCTTTTGATAAACTTGGAAGAAGCAAAGAGGCGACTTTTCTCTTTCGTTTCCTTGAATTGTTTGATGAGTTTTTTCTCCTTCACCTCTACATTGCCATCAATGGAAATATCCTTGATCTTGATCCGGTCATTCTGCTCTAAATCAAAAATGAGTACGACGGAATTGACCCGCGCCGTGTCTTCCAACTCTTCTACCCGTACCTGCGCATCCAGGTAGCCCTTGTCGATGAAATATTTTTCAATTTCTTTCTGCGCGTTCACCTTGATATTCTCGGTGACGATTCCGCCTTTCAGCAAGTGCTTGTTGACCAGTTCGTTCAGGTCATCGTGCTTGCCTTTTTTGATGTTCCGGTAGGTGTAGCGCGACAATCGGGGGCGCTCCTGCACGATGATCTCCAGAAATGCAACATCGCCAATGGTTTTGGTCAGTATGATCTGTACGTCGGTAAATAACCGTAACCGCCATAAGGCTTTGATGGCTTTGGGAATTTCGGCGCCGGGTATGCGTACCTTATCGCCAACCTGAAGACCAGTAATGTTGATAATGGCATTGTCGTCGCTGTATTCGGCACCCACTACTTCGATTCCGCCGATCTCGTAATCTTTTGGATTCGTATAATCAAAAACCTGCACGGTGTCGGGTGTTTGCGCCAGCATAAAAACCGGTGCAAAAAAGCATAATATTAAGGCAAAGCGTATGTGTCTCATTCCAAATTTCCGGTTATTGATTTTCGTTACGTGCCATCGGCAAGCTATTCTTCAAAACGTACGATTCGCGAAATTGCTGCTGCACGTAACTGGATTTCATTTCAAAAGAGGTTTATACAGTTCAATTGGTTGTATCTCATTTTACAATCTGCTCGCTGATTTTTCCAAAACGGCGCTCCCGGTGCTGATAATTGATAATCGCTTCGTACAGATGTTCCTTTCGGAAATCCGGCCAGAACGTTTGCGTAAAGTACAATTCCGCGTAAGCGATCTGCCACAGCAAAAAGTTGCTCAGCCGCGTTTCGCCGCTGGTGCGAATGAGCAGTTCCGGGTCGGGAATACCCCTGGTACTCAGTGCATTGGTAAAAGCCACTTCGTCAATATCCTCCGGCTTCAGTTCACCCGCTGCCGCCTGCGTCGCCAGCTTGCGCGTAGCTTCCAGAATTTCCCACTTAGCGCTGTAATTGAGCGCCAGCACCAGCGTCATGCGTTTATTTTGGCTCGTCATTTCGATACCTTCCAGCAGCGCCCGGTGCGTGGAAGAGGGCAATTTCGACAGATCGCCGATCGCCCAGAGCCGAATGTCATTCTTCATCAACGTCTCGATCTCCTTGCGCAGCGTATCCACCAGCAAGCCCATCAGCGCGTTCACTTCCGTGTGTGGCCGCTTCCAGTTTTCGGTAGAAAAAGCGTACAAGGTCAGATAGGACACCCCCAGCTCTGCCGCTGCTTCAGTGGTTTCGCGCACGGCCGTCACGCCGTTGCGATGCCCAAAAATGCGCGGCTTACCGTGCTGCTTGGCCCAGCGCCCGTTCCCATCCATAATGACGGCAATGTGTCGGGGTAGCTTATCGACGTCTATTTGAGCTTTTAAATCCATTCCAACTGCTTCAACCATAAGTCGCTAACGCATTCTTTTCCTTTTGCTTGCGAAAGGCTAGCCAAAAATTCGCACAAAGTTAAGAAAAGAAAGAAACTTGGCTTCATTGTTTTGTGCTTTCCTTGTCAGATTGATTGCACAGCTCCTAAACTGGTCTTATCTTGCGGCATTTGAGAGATAACCAGAACTTATGAAATTTAGTGAATTTACGTACCAGCGCCCGGATATGGATGCTTTCACGAGCCATTTTCAGGAATTGCTGGCAAAATTTGAACAGGCGGAAAGCGTGCAAATGCAGAGCGCTGCGCTTGATGGGATCAACGATTTGCGCTCCGAGCTGGAGTCGATGTACAACATCTGCTACGTGCGGCATTCTATCGACACCAAGAATGAATTTTACGAAGCGGAAAATAATTTTTTCGATCAGATGATGCCGACTTATCAGGCGCTCATCAGTCAATATTATGAAAAATTGTTGGCGTCGCCCTTTCGCAAAGCGCTGGAGGAGAAGTGGGGCAGGCAATTGTTCACGCTGGCAGAGCTGGCGCAGAAAACCTTCGATCCGATTGTGATGGAAGATCTACAGGAGGAAAACAAGCTCAGCAGCGAGTACATGAAGCTGAAGGCAGGTGCGAAGATCGATTTCCGGGGCGAGGAGCACAATTTGTCTTCCATCGTAAAATTTGAAACGGACAAAGACCGCGCGACGCGCAAGGCTGCCGCCGAAATAAAGTGGGCTTTTTTCGCGGAAAATGCCGAAGCCATCGAGACGATTTTTGACAAACTGGTGAAGGTGCGCCACCGCATCGCGCAGAAACTGGGCTTTAAAAATTACGTCGAGCTCGGCTACGCACGCATGCGCCGCTCCGATTACAATGCAGAAATGGTAGCGGCTTATCGCGAGCAAATTCGCCAACACGTCGTCCCCATTGCTTCCAAATTGTACGAGCAGCAACGCCAACGCCTCGGTGTGGAAAAGCTCAAGTATTACGATGTGGACGTGCGTTTCCCCTCGGGAAATCCTGTGCCCAAAGGCGAGCCGGATTGGATCATCCAAAATGCGCGGCAGATGTACGGCGAGCTGTCGGCGGAGACGCGCTCATTTTTCAATTTCATGCTGGATGCCAATTTGATGGATTTGGTCAACCGGCCGGGCAAGGCGACCGGCGGCTATTGCACTTTCATCGACACGTACAAAGCGCCGTTCATTTTTTCTAACTTCAACGGTACGAGCAGCGACATCGAAGTGCTCACACACGAAGCCGGGCACGCCTTCCAGATGTACGAAAGTCGCAACATCGGTATCAATGAATATGGTTTCCCGACTTACGAAGCCTGCGAAATCCACTCCATGAGCATGGAGTATTTCACTTGGCCGTGGATGCATCTGTTTTTTGCGGAAGAAGCGGATAAGTTTAAATACAACCACCTGTCTAACTCGGTTTGCTTTTTGCCCTATGGCGTATCGGTGGATGAGTTCCAGCATTTTGTCTATGAAAATCCGGACGCTACGCCCCGGGAGCGCAATGATGCCTGGAAACAGATCGAGCAGAAATACCTGCCGCACCTCGATTACGACGGCAACGAACTGCTCGAACGCGGCGGCATGTGGTACAAACAAAGTCATATTTTTTCAGTACCTTTTTATTATATCGATTACACGCTGGCGCAAATTTGCGCGTTCCAGTTCTGGAAGCGGGATCGCGAAGATCACAAAGCAGCCTGGGCAGATTACGCGCGCCTGTGCAAGATCGGCGGCAGCAAATCGTTTGTCGAATTGGTCGATTATGCGAACCTGAAGTCGCCCTTCGAGCCGGATGCAGTGGAGATGGCCGTTGCCGTTATCAAAGAATGGCTGGCGGGTGTAGATGATTCAAAATTCTGACAGCAGAGTTCGCGAAAGTTGTGTAAATTTGTCTTTAGCACTGCAAATATAACTCCCATGTATGCAATTATCCTCGGCTTTCTGACGGCGTTCACGCTGACGTACTTCGCCATACCTTCCATCATTGGTCTTGCGAAGGAAAAGCACCTCTTCGATGAACCCAACGACCGCAGTTCCCACAAGGTGAAAACGCCTTCCCTCGGCGGCATCGCCATTTTTGCCGGGGTGTTGTTTTCCATTGTACTCTGGACGCCTTTCAACGATTTTGGCAGCTTGCAGTACATCCTCTGCGCGTTTCTCATCATCTTTCTGATCGGTGCAAAGGACGATATTTCGCCCATTTCACCCTCCAAGAAAATGACCGGACAGATACTGGCGGCAAGTATTCTGGTATTCAAATCCGATATTTTGTTTGCCAGCATGTATGATATTTTTGGCTTGCAGGATCAACTGGGCTACCCGATTCACGTGCTGATCTCAATTTTCACCATTTTCGTTATCATCAATGCCTTCAACCTGATCGACGGCATCGACGGGCTGGCGGGCAGCGTGGGCGCGCTGATCGCGGGCACTTTCGGTTGCTGGTTTTTCCTGACCGACCACATCGAATTTGCCATCGTCGCATTCGCAACGGTCGGTGCAGTTATTTCCTTTTTAAAATATAATTACACCCCTGCCAAAATCTTCATGGGCGACACGGGCGCCATGCTCATCGGCATCGTTTGTGCTATTCTCGCGATCAAATTTATTCACCTTAATTACATCATGGAAGACGGGCAGCTTTTCAAATTTGATGCTTCGCCGGCGGTCGCTTTCGGTATTATGATTATTCCGCTTTTTGATACCCTGCGGGTATTCGTCACGCGTATGCTTCGTGGGCAGTCGCCTTTTCATGCCGACCGGCGGCACATTCATCACCTGCTGATCGATTATGGCTTTACCCACATGCAGGCAACCACCATTTTGGTATTGGTGAATATTTTATTCATCGTTTTTGTATTTACTTTTCATGATAAAATGAATCTGCATCTGCTGTTTTTTAGCATTTTAGGACTGGCGACAGCGCTCACGCTCTGGCTGCACCTCACGGTGACGCGCAAGAAAAAAGTGCAGCAAAGCGCAGCGCAGTCTTCATAGCCACTTATTAATAGTTGTTTGATTAACTTTTTGACAAAAACCAGTTAAGTAGATGGACAATTTTATTTTTCTATTTGACAGGATTAACATGATTGACAAGATGTCGTAAATCGAAGATTTACGGCATCCTGAATCCTGAAAATCCCGTAAACCCTGTCTGTTCATTTATAAAACACTGATTTTCAAACACATAAAGGTCAACCCAATTAACAAATAACATTGTCCACCTACTTAAAATCTTTCATTACCAACTGCTTGCATTGCGAAAAGCGAAAAGCACTATAAAAATGAAATTATGAATTACCTTTTGGTTTTCCTCGGCGGCGGCGTCGGCAGCATTTTCCGCTATGGTATTAGTCACCTGTTGAGCAAACACAACTTTGCCTTCCCCTACGCCACCTTACTCGCCAATGCGCTGAGTTGCATTGTCTTTGGCGCAGTGGCAGCGCTCATTCTGCACGACAAGATCATCCATCCCCACTATCGCCTGCTCTTGCTCACCGGCTTCTGCGGCGGCTTCAGCACTTTTTCCACCTTCAGCAATGAAACCTTCACGCTTTTCGCGAATGGACAATGGGTATTTGCCATGATAAACATCATTGCGAGTCTGCTGATTTGTCTGTTTTGTATATATTTAGGCATGAAAATGATTCAAGCTTGAAAGCGATTTCCGATTTCGAACTTCTCCCGAAGGGACGCCTTCGGCGCGATTTCCGACTTTGAAAGCCCGTATTCCAAAATAAAACCGGACGACTATGCAATTGACACACGAAATCCTCGACCGCCTCGACAAACTGGAAGAAAAATACGCCGTGATGGGGCAGGACATCCGCTCTTATCTCGATGGTTTGCTGTACGCCGATTATCTGACTTACTGGGATTACATCCACCTCGATACCCTGCTGAGCCTGCAAACCCCGCAGACCCCCTTTCCGGACGAGTACATTTTTATCAGCTACCATCAGATCACGGAGTTGTATTTTAAAATGACAATCCAGGCGATCGAGCAGGTGATTTACGCCGACGAACCGGAGTTAGCGCTGTTCAAGCGCCAGGTGCGCCGCCTGAACAGCTACTTCGAACAATTGATCCAGTCGTTCGAGATTATGGTGGATGGCATGGACAAGGAAGAGTTTTTGAAGTTTCGCATGAGCCTGCTGCCCGCCAGTGGCTTCCAGTCGGGGCAATTTCGCAAGATTGAATTCCTCAGCACCGACCTGTTCAACCTCGTGCACGCCTCCAAGCGCGAGGAGCTGGACCAAAATGCCTCCGCCGAGGTATTGTATCCCTATCTCTACTGGAAATCCGGCGCCACCGAGCTTGCCACCGGTAAAAAGACCCTCACCCTACAGCAATTTGAGGAAAAATACGCCCGCGAATTCAAGTGGCTCATCAAGAAAGTGCAGGATTGCAACCTGCGCCAAACCTACCGCAAGCTCCCGCCCGAGCAGCAGCAGGATAAAGAACTAAATGATCTGCTCCGCGAATATGATTTCAATGTGAATGTTCGCTGGGCGCTCTCGCATCTGAAATCCGCCGCGCGCTACCTGGAAAAGCAACCCAAAGTCATCGAAGCCACCGGCGGCACCAACTGGCAGGAATACCTCCCGCCACGCTTTCAGCGCATCACCTACTTCCCGGACTTGTGGAGCGCAGAGGAGCTGGAGCAGTGGGGACGGCGGGCGAAGTTGTAGAGGAGTGGATGAGATTTTGTAAATCTCAGAGATTTGCAAAACCTGAACATCATTGAGGCCCATTCCCTTGCTAAAAAATTTGATATAACGATTTGCCTGCCAATCTGTAAGTAAAAACCTGTCAGGGCAAAATTGGCAGAATGAAGGGCTATAGCAATAATGCCAATTCGAAAGTGGAAGGTTGGAAAATGAAAACTATAAGTAATTGAAAATCATTTCTTAAAACACTTACCAGCACGTCATAATCAGTTGAAATTGGCATAAGGTATCTATCTCTTATACTGCCAATTTGACACAAAATATTTTTATTTTAAAATTTGGCAACATTTTTGTTTATCTTGGTGTATAAACAAAAAATAATAAATGACTGGTGCGCATTTCCGATATCTAAAGCCACGAGTGCTCTTGTCATTGGTTGTCCTACTCGCGATAAGCCTATACTTGACTAACCAATACATGGCAGCCAGCATTGGTCACAACATTTCCATCTCTGGCATTATCGTAGTAGCGTTTTTATTGATTGACCGCTATCTCTGGAAATACCCACCATTCAAATGGCTGTATTGGGTGCCTGATATGTCGGGCAGGTATGAAGGGGTTATCCGCTATACCAATCCTATTACATACTGTTCTGACGAAAAACGCTGCGTGGTTGAGGTATTTCAGACAGGGTCTAAACTCAAAGTGAGGTGCTTTTTCCAGCATCAAACTAAAAATGAACCCAGCGCATCGAAGAGCTTAGTAGAGAGTATTATAAAAGAAGATGATGAATGCTACTCGCTAGTTTTCAACTATATGAATGAAGGCACCCGCATCCACAGTCAAGGACAACCACACTATGGCACTAATATCCTAAAGTTAATCAGCAACGGAGAAGGAAAATTTCTGAAAGGGTACTATTACACCAACCGCGCCCCCCAGACCAAGGGCGTGATGGAAGTAAAGCACCAATCCAATAATCTCAAAAATAATTTTTGACATGGCAGTTTTACACAAAGAATTCAACGCATTCGACCAAAAGATCAAACTGACTCAGCAAAGAAAAGAGAGCTTGAAAGCTAGCAGAAAAGCGCTCCGCAAAACGATAAAAGCCTGGTTTAAAGAAAACCGAACGAACGAACTAGCCCCAAAATTCCGGGGACAAGGGTCGTTTGAAATGAACACTACGGTCAACCCCATTCCGAAATACGACGAGGAGGGAAATAAATTGCTGAAATACGATTTAGATTATGGGATCTACTTCATCGAAAAGGAAGGGGAAGATAATCGGAGGGGAGTCCAGACGCTACACGATTGGGTGTATGATGCAGTTCAGGATCACACAAAGGAAGATACAATCCGCAAAACGACCTGCATCCGCGTGGTCTTTGCCGATGGGCATCATATTGATCTCCCGATATACTATATGGATGGTGATATCCCGGAGTTGGCGCACCGCAGCAAAGGATGGATTGAAAGCGACCCCAGAGCTTTCACGGATTGGTTTAATTCTCAACCTGATTTGCCGCAGCTTCGCCGCATAGTTCGCTGTCTAAAAGCATGGAAGAACTATCAAGAGCACCGTCGTTCCAATCTGAAACTCCCCAGCGGCTTTGAGCTTACCATCCTCGCCGTCGAGTATTACACTTCCAAAGACAAGGACGACGAAGCCTTCCGCCTTTGTATAGAGGCGATGAGCCAAGCGCTCAACTATCCTGGCGGTTTCCGTTGCTTGCGCCCCACCACCCCAAAAGGCGAAGATGTGTTTGCTGACTATTCGGAAACCAGGAAGAAGAACTTCCTAGATTGCTTGTCCAGCTTGGTAGAAGTCTGCCAAAAAGCGGAGCAGGAGACAAATTTCAAAACCGCTAGCGAATACCTGATCCATGAGTTCGGAGACCGATTCCCCAAAGGCGAAGACAAGGACGGAGACACCAAAAGCCGAGAACTCGGCGCCGCCATAGCAGGTTCCGGCATCACCCACAAACCTTATCATGAATGAGCAACAAATCAGCGAAGTACTGAAAGCCCATCCGGGTTTGAGGTATGACGCCCCCAGCAAACGGTTTCGCGGGCAGATCGAGGCGGGAAGCAATGACTGCTATGAAGTAGAGATAGACATTTCGATTTTCCCAGAGCAGTTCCCGCTGGTCTGCGAGACCGGCGAGCGCATCCCGCGCAAGGCTGACCGCCATGTGTACGAAGATACCGGTCATTTTTGCTTTACGACGAATACCCGAGAAACTATTTTGCTCAAGAAAAAGGTCAAGACCCTACCCGATTTTTTCGAGAAGATACTGCTTCCATTCCTTTGGAACAATTCCTACTATGAGCTGAACGGCGAATATGCTCAGGGCGAGTATGCTCATGGTGTACTGGCGTTATAGAAAGTTACCGAGATATTCTGGGCATCTATGATCTCCGCCTCATTGGCCGAGTTTTGCAAGAACATATTATGCGCCATAAATGGCGACCTAATGACTTGTGCTACTGTGGCAGTGGTTTAAAAATCAAGAGATGTGGCGATCATCTGGCGCGCTACAAGGAGTTTCGGTTGATTGACCGGAGGATAGCTCAAAATGACCTAAGCTTGATTGCAAAATATTGGGAAAAGTTCCAGCACGCTAACCGCCATTCCAGATCAAGCGCATAGCCGTCTTATCACGTGAGCAGATTCATTCTTGACCTATATTTAACGCCTGTCTATAAAGACCAACTCAGATAGTCAGTATATCAAGAGCTCTATGGCTGCTGAGTATGAAAATCTAGCGTGGTACTACCTCTTCACCGAGCAGTTCGAGGCAGCCGAGCAAGCGGCACAGCAGGGCATCGCCCTCGGCGGCACCGCGGCGGAGTGGATCAACACCAACCTGGCGCTGGCGCTGCTCTATCAGGGCAAGTACGAAGCAGCCGAAGCCATCTACCTGCGCCTGAAAGATCAGCCCTACGGCGATGCTACCTATGCGGCTACTTTTTTAGCCGATCTGGACGAACTGGAAGCGGCAGGCATTACGCACAAGGATGTGGCGCGGGTGCGGAGGTTACTACGCGAGTAGTACCGGCGACCTTTAGTCGCCGCCCTACTGATTACGTCGGCGACTACCGCCAAAGGCGGTCAGGGAAGATCGCCGGTACAAGAACGCGCTACTTGTTTGCCACCAAAATAACAGCTATCTTTGTCAACATAAATGCAGGTACTATGATCATAAACAACCAGTCGGAATCGAAGCTTACTGCCCTACAGTTGGAGTTGCTGAAGATTTATGCGTTTGAACCGACCGAAGAGGAGTTGATCGAAGTGAAGAATATGCTGGCGCGTTTTTTTGCCCACCGCTTCACTGACGACATTGCCGAAGCGGCGGCAGCAAAAGGCATTAGCGATGCCGATTTAGATCAATGGCTGGAAGAGGATGCGCAATAAACTTCGATTGGTTCTTGACACCAATGTGTTTTTGGTTTCTATCTTACCGCATCACAAATACTGGTAGGTATTCGAATCACTTCTGAACCAGCAATATACCTTACTGGTCAGTAATGAAATCCTGACGGAGTATCTCGAAAAATGTAGTGAAAAATATGGCATATCGCTTTCTGAAAATCAACTGGACTTTTTGTTGGAGCTTTCCAATGTCGAACTGATGACAACCTATTATCAGTGGTATTTAATAACGGCTGACCCTGATGATAATAAATTTGTCGATTGCGCCGTCGCGGGTCAAGCAGATTATCTCGTTACGCATGACAAGCATTTCAATATTTTGCAGGAAATTGAATTTCCGAAGGTCAAAACCATCCATTTAGATACGATGAAATCTTTATTAAGCTCAGAATAATTATATCTTCTGGGTGCGAGCATTGCTGATGCGCTGGGTGCTGACCTGTGCCGACTACGGCGTAGCTATCCCTTCGGGAAAGTCGCCGGTACAATTTCCCAGAAAACCAGCGCTTTATTGATCTTTCTCCCTGCTCACCTGTTGGCTGTATAAACGGTGATGGGTAAATCATCACAAAAACACAACTAAAAGCATGAAAGATTACGCGATTATTTATGTCTATGATGCGCTTTGTGGCTGGTGCTATGGCTTTAGCCCGGTGATGCAGCGATTGAAAGAAAATTATAAAGACGAGATAGAATTCACGGTGCTGTCGGGCGGCATGATCGGCGGCGAGCGCGTGGGTCCCATCGGCGAGGTGGCGGGCTACATCAGCGAGGCGTACAAAACGGTGGAGGAGCGCACGGGCGTTAAGTTTGGCGCGGATTTCCTGCAAGTGCTGGAAGACGGCAAAGCCATTTTCAACTCGGTGCCGCCGAGCATTGCGCTGACGGTTTTTAAATCGCAGCAGCCGGAGCAGGCGCTGGAATTTGCGGGCAGGTTGCAACGGGCCATCTACCACGAGGGCATGGAACCGGAAGATATGCAAGCGTATGGCAAGCTGGCGCAGGAGTTCGGGCTGGACTCGCTGGATTTTATTGCCAAAATGCAAGCCGATGAATTCAAGCAGGCGACCCTGCAGGAGTTCCAGCAAGTGGGGCAATGGGGCATTGACGGTTTTCCGAGCGTCATCATGGCAACGCAGGAAAAGCTGTACCTGATCGCCAAAGGCTACGTACCGTACGAGCAACTGGACGCTGCTGTGCAGCAGGTTATGACACAAAATGTGGAAACCGAATGACGGAATATTGCATTTTAAGATAAAAGGTCTTATATTTGCACCAACAGATGAAAAAGAACCGGAGGGAACGCGATGTTCCCTCTTTTTTTTGCAAGAAACTGTACGCACCGTGGAAGAAAGAATCGCCGATTTAGTGGAAGAAAAGTTTCAGGAAGAGGGCTTTACGGATTGTTTTTTGGTGGATATAAACCTGAATGCTGCCGGCAACAAGCTCGAAGTTTTTATTGACAGCGACAGCGGAATTTCCTTCGATACCTGCCAACGCGTGAGTCGCCACCTGGAAGCCTATCTCGACGAAGAAAAGCCACTGGGCGAGAAATACACGCTGGAAGTGTCTTCGCCGGGGGTGGATCGACCGCTGAAGCTGCCACGCCAGTACCGAAAAAATATCGGTCGGAAAGTGGAAGTGACAACGCTGGAAGGCAAAGCCAAAACCGGCACGCTGGTAGAAGTGACAGACTTTGCCGTTACGATTGAAGAAAAAGTACAGATCAAAGAAGGAAAAAAGAAACGAAGAGAACTGGTGCAAACCATTATCCCGTTTGAAGATATTAAGAAAACCGTTGTAAAAATTTCATTTTAAAGAATGTTAGTTGTCCCGAAGGGATGCTCCGTAGGAGTCCCTCGGACCTTCGGCATTATTGATTATTCCTGTCTTTTTTATTCAACGAAAAAGATTCATAGTCAATCAAATAACATATTAACAAATAACAACATTTCTATGAACTTAGTAGAAAGTTTCGCGGACTTTAAAGCAGGCAAAAATATAGACCGCCCCACAATGGTGCGCGTGCTGGAAGATGTATTCCGCACCCTGATTCGGAAGAAGTACGGATCGGATGAAAACTTCGACGTGATTGTCAACACCACCACCGGTGACCTGGAGCTGTGGCGCGTGCGCGAAATTGTGCCCGACGGCGAGGTGACCGATGACCGCAGCCAGATTTCCATTTCGGAAGCGCTCTCGATCGACGAAGATTATGAAATCGGCGAAGAGTGCTACGAGCAATTATTCCTGGAAGACTTTGGTCGCCGTGCGATCATGGCTGCCCGCCAAACGCTGATCTCACGGATCATGGAATTGGAAAAAGACGAGATTTATCGAAAATACAGCGAGCGCGTTGGCGATATGGTCACCGGCGAAGTGAGCCAGGTCATCAAAAAGGAAGTTTTCCTGCTGGATGATGCAACCAGCAACGAACTGGTGATGCCGCGCAATGAGATGATTAAAGGCGACTTTTTCCGCAAGGGCGACATGGTTCGGGGCGTGATCAAGCGCGTGGATATGCGCAATAATACGCCGGTGGTCATCGTTTCCCGCACTGCGAATGAGTTTTTGGCAAAACTGCTGGAGCAGGAAGTTCCGGAAATCGAGGATGGCCTGATCGCGATCAAGCGCATTGTGCGCCTACCCGGCGAGCGGGCAAAGGTTGCAGTGGAATCCTACGACGACCGCATCGACCCGGTGGGTGCCTGTGTGGGTATGAAAGGTTCGAGAATTCACGGCATCGTGCGTGAATTGCGCAATGAGAATATCGACATCGTGAACTATACCAGCAACCCGACGCTCTTCATCCAGCGTTCGCTTACGCCAGCGAAGGTGACGAATATTGACCTGGACGTGGAAGCACAGCGGGCAGCCGTTTATCTTGATGCGGATCAGGTTTCACTAGCCATTGGCAAGGGTGGTACGAATATCAAACTCGCCAGCCAACTGACGGAATTTGAGATTGATGTATTCAGAAATACGCAGGAAATCGAAATCGACGATGTTGATCTGGACGAATTCGTAGATGAAATTGACGAGTGGGTAATCGATGCGTTCAAGTCTATCGGCTGCGACACGGCGCGAAGCGTGCTGGACCTGAGCACGGCGGAGTTGCTGCGTCGTACTGACCTGGAGGAGGAAACCGTAAATGAAGTGATGCGCATTCTGGCAGCAGAATTTGAAGAATAACGGCAGAAACTTTGACCGGACGATGCGTGGTTGGTATCGCACCAATTGATTGCCCGTCGTTTGTCGTCTGATGCTGGCAGGAAGTTTAATATTTCGGGAACTCTTTTCGGAAAGATCGTGTTTCAGCCCAGTAATAAAAAGGCTTAAAATTCATTTTTCTGAAAAGAGTTACCCAACAGAAGCTTTTTACTATTATCTTTGCGCCGAGACGCGAAGACGTTTTAATATTTTTTTTAATTATTTGATTGATGGGCGAAAGCTTGCAACTATGAACCTTTTGATTTTATTCATCCAAAAACGATAGTAAGATATGTAAAGGAAATCAGTGTCATAAGTTTTTGTCTATCAAAAAACGGTTGTCTAAGCACTAAAAACACATAATGGCATTACGTTTAGTAAAGATAGCAAAAGAACTCAATGTCGGTACATCCACCATTGTGGACTACCTGAACAGCCACGGGTTTGAGATAGAAGACAAGCCCACGGCGAAGGTCTCGGATGAGATGTACGACCAATTGGTGCAGGAATTTCAAAAGGATCGCGTCATCAAAGAGCAAGCAGACCAGCTCATTTTTGGAACTCGCTCTTCTTCTACAAGGAAGGAATCCACGCCCACCCCTTCCAGATCGGAAAAACCGTCCCTTCCCAAAGAGAGCAAAAAAGAGGAGCCTGCCGCAGAACCGGCAGCCAGCGCTTCTTCTGACGAAGAAAAGGAAGAAAAAAAGACCGAGGAGCGCCCCCGTTTGCTGCAAAAACGCCTGAAAGTGCTCGGTAAAGTTGATCTGGATAAGGATAAGAAAGATAAGGAAAAACCGGAAGAAAAACCGACAGAACCCGAAAAGAAGGAAGCCAGTCAGCCGGTAGAAGACAAAACGCCACAGGAGGAAAAAGTAGAAAAACCGGTGGAACAGAAAGCAAAAGAGCCGGAGAAGGCGGAAGCAAAACAGGAAGAACCGGTAAAAGTGGAACATAAAAAGCCACAAGAAAAACCAACGACCAGTAAAGAAGAAAAGCCACAGGAAATAGAAGCACAAAAAGAAACGACACCCGCCCGGGAAAAAAAAGATCAAGCTCCAAAGCAGGAAGAAAAAGCAGAGCAACCGGAAGAAATGAAACAGGCGGAACCGGAAAAGGTGGTCAAGGACGGTCTTATCAAGGCGGAAGCGCCGGAACTCCGAGGTTTGAAAATCTTGGGTAAAATCGATACCGATCAATTCAAAAGACCAAAAAAGAGGAAAGACAAAGACAAAGATAAAGATAAAAAAGCGGCCGCACCGGCAGATAAAAGCCAAAAGCCTAAACCTCCGACTACTTCCGATAAAGATGACGATGCCAAAAAGCGACGCAGACGCAAACGTAAAAAAATTACCACCACCACCGAAGGCAGCGATAAAAGAAGAGACAATACCAGAGCAGGGGGAGGCGATAGACATCGCGGACGCCCTGGCGGAAAGGATAAAGATGACGTAAAGGAAGTTTCGCAAAAAGAGATCGAAGATCAAATCAAGGCAACAATGGCGCGCCTCTCCGGCGGTGGCAAGAAAAAACGCCAGAAAATGCGGCGTGACAACCGCGAACGCCAGCGCGAACGCCAGGAGCAACTCGAACAAGAGCAGGAAACCGGCAAACTGGAAGTCACGGAATTTATTTCCGTTTCGGAGCTCGCCAGCCTGATGAACGTTGCCGCTACGGATGTGATTACCGCTTGTTTGAATCTTGGCGTCATCGTTTCGATCAATCAGCGGCTGGATGCGGAGATCATCGAACTGATTGCCGAAGAATTTGGCCACGAAGTTGAATTCATCAGCGTTGAGGAGCAAGCCGACGACGAAGTAGAAATCATTGATGCCCCGGAGGATCTCGAACACCGGGCACCGATCGTAACGGTTATGGGGCACGTTGACCACGGCAAAACTTCCCTGCTGGACTTTATCCGCGAGGCCAGCGTCGTATCCGGAGAAGCCGGGGGTATTACTCAGCACATCGGGGCATACGAAGTTTATACCAGTGACAAAAAAATCACTTTCCTCGATACACCGGGCCACGAAGCCTTTACGGCAATGCGTGCCCGGGGCGCTAAAATCACGGATATTGCCATTATCGTAATTGCTGCGGACGACAGCATCATGCCACAAACGCGCGAAGCCATCAGCCATGCCCAGGCGGCAGGGGTGCCGATCGTTTTTGCAATCAATAAAATTGATAAACCGGAAGCACAACCTGAACGAATCAAACAGGAACTGGCAAGTATGAATTTCCTCGTGGAGGAATGGGGTGGCAAATATCAGTCGCAGGATATTTCAGCAAAAACCGGTCAGAATATCGACCTGCTGCTGGAAAAAATACTGCTGGAAGCGGAAATGCTGGAATTGCAAGCCAATCCGAATCGCGAAGCAACCGGCACGGTACTGGAAGCTTCGCTGGATAAAGGGCGCGGCTACGTTACAAAAATTCTGGTACAAAGTGGCTCTCTGGACATCGGCGACTCCGTAGCTGCGGGTGAATATTCCGGTAAGGTGAAGGCAATGTTCAATGAGCGCGGGCAGCGGGTGAAGAGTGCCGGGCCAGCAACGCCGGTACTGGTATTGGGGCTGGATGGTGCGCCGCAAGCCGGTGAACGTTTGAAAGAATACGAAAGCGAGCAGGAAGCCCGTCAAATTGCAAACCGCCGTGCTCAGATCGCGCGCGAGCAAGCGAACCGCGCCACCAAGCGCATCAGCCTGGATGAAATCGGGCGACGCCTGGCATTGGGCAGCTTCAAGGAGTTGAATCTGATCGTAAAAGGGGATGTGGATGGCTCAGTGGAAGCCTTGTCGGACTCGCTCATCAAGCTTTCAATTGAAAAGGTTCAGGTAAATGTCATCCACCGGGCGGTGGGCGCTATCACCGAATCGGACGTCTTGCTGGCTTCCGCATCGGATGCCATTATCATTGGTTTCCAGGTGCGCCCAACGGGCAATGCCCGCCAAATTGCCGAGCGCGAAGGCGTTCAGATAAGGATGTACTCCATCATCTACGAGGCGATCAACGAAATCAAATCGGCGATCGAGGGCATGCTGGAACCAACCAAAGAAGAAAAAATCACATCACAGGTAGAAGTTCGCGAAGTCTTCAAAATCAGCAAAGTAGGTACGGTTGCCGGTTGCTATGTGCAGGAAGGCAAGATTACCAGAAATACCAACGTCCGCCTCATCCGCGATGGCATCGTCGTATATCCGACGCGCGAAGGCGCCCACGCCAGAATTTCCTCGCTCAAACGCTTCAAGGATGACGTGAAGGAAGTCAGATCGGGTATGGAATGCGGTATTTCCATTGAAAATTACAACGACATCAAGGTCGGCGACATCATCGAGGGCTTCGAGATCATCGAAGTAAAACAGAAATTGGAATAAAAATAAAATGTGCCACACCTCGAAGGTGCGGCACATTTCTTCCTCCGTACCTATGCTTCCCCCCAAAATTCGAGCCAGTGGCTTAGTTGAAAAAAACGTTAAATTAGCCATTGATTATGAAACGAAAACGCAGAACATTTAGCGCAGCATTCAAACTCAAAGTCATCCTCTCAGCGCTGCAAGAACGGGAGACCTTATCGGAATTATCCCAAAAGTACGAGTTGCATCCGAATCAAATATCAAAATGGAAGACGGAATTTTTGGATAACGCAGCCCACTACCTGCAAGCGCCCGATAAAGGGCGTAAAGACAATGACCAGGTGCATATAAATGAGCTATACGCAAAAAAGCGCACTTCCGTAGGCGCTGCTTCCATTTTTCCACCGGCATCATCCGCACATTCCGGTTGCTATTTATAATTTAATCGGTTATTTTTGTGCCAGCAAAATGACACCCAACGAGCTTGCCTGAAATTTTGCCGGACATTCGTTCCGGGCGGGTGCGCAAATGCCCGGAATCTGCGCCCATCCGTTCGAGCGGGGCGGTTGTCGGCGTATCTTAGCTGTTCTCTATTATCCGAACCAGAAATTTCTCATTTGGAAGCAATTGTATCTTTTTCGCGACGCCACCAGTGGCTTATTCCGGCGCTCAAAGCGGCGGTTGTACTGCTTTTGCTTTGGGCATTGTACGATCAAATCTTTGCCCGCGAAGATTTCGCTGCCGTGTTTCAAACCTTCGGGCGGGCCACTCGGTGGTCGCGCTTGCCGTGGCTGCTGCTGGCGCTGGCACTGATGCCGGTAAACTGGGCGCTGGAAACACTCAAATGGCGAGAGTTCACCCGGGATTTCTCCCGGCACAGCTTCTGGCAATCGTACCGCGCTGTGCTCGCCGGCGCAACCCTTGCGCTCTTCACGCCCAGCCGCATTGGCGAATACGGCGGGCGCATGCTGCTCTCCGCACCGCGGCACCGCTGGCGGGTAGCTGTGGCTACGATGCTGGGCAGCTACAGCCAGTTGATCGTCGTTTTTTCTTTGGGAATCATCGGATTCGGCTGGTTTGCATACAACCATTTGGGGTGGCATGCGTATCATTTATATGGAATGTTTTCGGTGGGAATGGTGGTTATAGTTTTGTTAATCCTGGGCTTTTTTTCTATACAAAACGTTATTCCCATCGTCAAAAAAATTGCGCCCGAAAACGTTTGGAAGCGCACGCGGCGGCAAATTATTTTGCTGCGCACCAGTTCCGGCCGACAGCGCTGGCGGTCCCTTGGATGGGCTTTGGCGAGGTATGCAACCTACTGCACGCAATATTGGCTGATGCTCATGTTTCTCAGTATTGACGCACCCTTGGGGATGGCTTTTGCTGGTATTGCCGCCATTTTTCTGGTGCAAACGGGCATTCCGTTGCCGCTGGCGGGCACGCTGCTGGTCCGGGCGGAAATAGCCCTGTTCGTATGGGGAAAATTCGACGCAAACGAGCTGAGTATCCTCGCTGCGACCTTCGGGCTGTTTATAATAAATTTGGTGCTGCCCGCGTTACTTGGGGCAGTATTCATCGTCAAAATAAATGAACCAAAATCATTAAAGTTATGAAAAAATTGCTGTTTAGAGTAAGTCTCTTCACCGCGTTGCTGATGGTTCTCATGGCGTTCGACCAACCCGCAGAAAACCCTGTGAAAACCCAAGAACGCCCGGAAACACCACCGGCGCAGATCTGCTCTGTGAATAATCAGGCTTTCCAGGCTGGAGAGGAACTGACGTATAAATTGTATTACAACTGGAACTTTGTCTGGGTGGCTGCCGGCGAAGTGAAATTCCGCGTACGCGATCAGGGCAGTATGTACCAGTTGTCGGCGCACGGAAGCACCTACAAATCGTACGAATGGTTTTACAAAGTGCGTGACAAATACGATACCTTTGTGGATAAAGAGACCATGCTGCCGCTCATCTCCATCCGGGATATTCGGGAGGGCAAGTACCGGTTGTACGATAAAATTACGTTCGACCGGCGCGGCAACGTTGCCAAATCGCTGCGGGGCAAGTCGCTGGCGGAAGCCAAACTTAAAGAGTACAACATTGAGCCTTGCATGCACGACATTCTGTCGGTGATCTACTCGGCGCGCAATGTAGATTTCGACAATTTGCAGAAAGGTGCAAAAATTCCCGTCAAGCTCTTTGTGGATAAAGAAACGTGGCCCATTCGCGTCACCTATCTCGGTCGCGACAGTGACAAAAAGATAAAAGGGCAGGGGCGCTTCCGGGCTATTCAGTTTAGCCCAAAAGTCGGCGGCAACTTCTATTTTGATGACAATACGGACATGAAAGTGTGGGTATCGGATGATAAAAACCGCATCCCGCTCCTGATCGAATCGCCGCTGTCGGTAGGTTCGGTAAAGGCGGTATTGCAGGATTACAAAGGACTGAAGCACGACCTGACCGCAGTTGTTGAAAAAAACGCCAACACCAAAGACGATGACCTGGATCGGTAAACCGGAAAGATCATTGCACTGAGAAAATAAATGCCAAAGCTGCGGGATAAGCTCCCGTAGCTTTTGTATTTTTAGAAATTCGTTCCATCGGAATCCGGGCGGAAATTACAAAACCCGGAACGCACTACCATAAAAAAAACAATCATGATACGCAAGTTGCTCATCGGGTTAGGTATCGTCGGAATGTTCGCCCTGGGCGTGTTCCTGACGCGCTATTTTTACGAAACAAAACAAATAAGAGTTACCGAAAACTCGGATGTGGTGCTGGAAAAAGTAAAGATGGTGGCCAAGCTGATCTCGGTGGAGGGTTACTTTTCCGAGGTTTATGACTACAAGGATTACTGGGGGTACGATTTCAGCCTCTTCCGGAAAAAGGCGCTCGTGCGGGTAAAAGCGAAGGTTTCGGTGGGTTATGATCTCGGGCAGATGAAAATTGAAGCCAAGCCGGAAGATAAGGTCATCATTGTGTCGAATTTGCCGGAGCCGGAAATTCTCTCGATCGATCACGACCTGGATTACTACGATATTTCCGAGGGCACGTTCAACTATTTTTCGGAAAAAGACTACAATTATATCAATGCCAGCGCCAAGAAATTTATTGAAGAAAGAGCCGCCGAAAGCGACCTGATGGCAACGGCGAAAAAAGAGGGAAATCAAGCGCTGGAACTGATGAAGTTCATTGCCGAAAGCGCCGGTTGGCGGTTCGTCGTTCGCTCCAATGATCCGCTCGATTTGCTGAACTAAGTTTGCCGCTGCGTGTTTTTTGTGCATATGAATCCAAATATTCAACATATAACTTACCCGGAGCTGCAAAGCTGGCAAGCAGAAAACAAGGATTTTCAATTGATTGACGTACGCGAGCCCGACGAGCACCAGGCGTACAATATTGGCGGTAAGCTGCTGCCCCTTGGCGACCTTGTGCAGCGATCCGAAGAAATAGATTTCACCGTTCCGGTCGTTTTTTACTGCAAGCGCGGCATCCGCAGCCAGATTGCTATTCAGCGGTTGGCGCACAAATTTCCGCAAGCTCATTTCTTTAACCTCCAGGGCGGGATATTGCCAATTCGCCATTCCATAGCACAATAATCGTGCGCTTTACCCTATCCCTCCAAAATATTACAGCCCCTTTTAATGCCGTTCAGCTAAAATCTTCTATTTTTAGCCGAATTTACAAACAAAACACATTCAAGTAACGGCTTTAATTACACAGCAATGTCGAATCAACAAGGCTTTTTTGGTCATCCGCGTGGGCTTGCCACATTGTTTTTCACCGAAATGTGGGAGCGCTTCAGCTACTACGGCATGCGCGCTATTCTTATCCTGTTTATGACAACAGAAGCAGCGCAGGAAGGGCTGGGGCTGGACACGGCCACTGCCGGCGCGGTTTATGGGCTTTACACCGCAGCCGTCTATTTGCTCACCCTGCCCGGTGGCTGGCTGGCGGATAATATTTTCGGACAGCGCAAAGCCATTTGGTACGGAGGTATTTTCATTATGATCGGACACCTCATTCTGGCCATTCCGGGCAGCCCGATCATTTTTTTCGTCGGTCTGGCTTTTGTAGCGATGGGCACGGGGCTGCTCAAGCCCAATATCAGCACCATTGTCGGCGATCTTTACCCCGAGAGCGGCGCAAGACGCGATGCCGGATTTTCCGTCTTTTACATGGGTATCAATCTCGGTTCCTTCCTCGGACAGATCATCGTGCCGCTGCTGGCGGAAAAAGTCAACTGGCACCTCGGTTTCGGGATGGCTGCCGTCGGGATGCTCGCGGGCTTGATACAATACCGCCTGACTCAAGATAGCCTCGGTGACATCGGCATTACACCAAAAGCGCAAGAACCGGACGACCTTCTGGGCGATATCCTGCCCGGGCAAGGCAATAGCCGCACCATTGGCATTTCGCTGGTGGCGGGGCTGGTTGCACTGCTGTTGCTGCTGCAATTTACCGGCGTGGTAGAACTGACGACCGCTCAAGGGATCGCACAGTCGGTAGGCATTATTATCGTAGCGATCACACTGTTTTACTTTGCTTATATTCTCATCGCCGGCAGACTGACCGTCCCGGAAAAGAAGCGCGTCGGCATCAT
>CAZFBU010000013.1:0-10081 GCA_964517175.1 uncultured Saprospiraceae bacterium | reverse complement strand
TGATCTTACTGGGGCTTGGCTTCCTGATGATGGTTTTCGCAGCACAGATCGTCACGGCTGGCGACAAGGCGAGCATGTTCTGGCTCGTGGTCACTTACTTCCTGCATTCGGTAGGCGAGCTAACCCTGAGCCCGGTGGGCTTGAGCGCTACGACCAAGCTTTCGCCCAAGCGCTATGTAGGGCAGATGATGGGCATCTGGTTTGTCGGTGCAGCATTGGGCAACCTGATCGCCGGACTTTTTGCCGGCAATTTCGACGAAGAAAATGTACAACAGATGCCGGACTTGTTCATGTCGGTGGTAATGATTAGCGTGGGCGCGGGCATTGTATTCATGGTGCTCAGCCCCTTTACCAAAAAATGGATAGGCGGCGTGGAGTGATATTGTAGTTGAAAACCTGAAAGTAAAACCAATTTTATATAAAGAAATGGCTCATTACCTGCGGGTGGTGAGCTGTTTTTTATTTTTAACACTTTCTTCACGTTTTTTTGCCAACGTTGAGCCGGGATACGTCGTCTAGTCTGTATGAATACTAAGAATCAAATGAAAGCAATTTAATCACCCAAATCAGACTGTATTATGAACTGGAACAATCTACGGAGTTGCCTGCTGGTGGCTCTAGTCATCGCTTTTACTGCTTGCAATAATGACGACAACGACGTTTCCCAATTAGAAATCACTTACAATTTTGCGCAAAGCCAACACGGCTGGACGGGCGAATTCGCCGACTATCCCGTTGGGGAGGAAGACTTTTACGAACTGGATTTTGCACATGCGGTACTACCTGCCCCACTGGACACCACTCAAAAGGCATTGCGCCTCATCGGGCACAATCGCAGCGATGATTTATACCAAAGTAAGCGTAACCTTCAAATAGCGCAAGTGTAACAAACTGCCTGTGAAAGATGTGGCAAGCCGATGAGGTGGGTCACATCTTTTTTATTTTTCAAAACAAGCAAAAATGCGTACCTTGAAGTTTTACTTTAATCGAAGTGTCCTATGCTCCAAGAGGCTTATTTCCACTCCACTTTCGGCTGTTTCAGGATAGCTGGCAGCGAATTGGGCATCCAGTCGGTCAAGCTGACGGATGAAGCCAACGACACCGATGCGCCCGTGCCTGCCATCTTGCAGCATTGCGTGCAGCAGTTGGACGAATATTTCCAGGGCAAACGCCAGAATTTTGAAGTAAAACTGGACTGGGGCGGTGCGCCCGCATTCAACAAGTCGGTTTGGCAAGCGTTGGTCAAAATCCCTTATGGACATACTACCAGCTACTCCCGGATCGCCGAGGAAATTGGCAATCCCACTGCTGTGCGCGCGGTTGGTTTAGCCAGTCGCAACAACCCGATTGCCATCATTGTGCCCTGCCATCGCGTTATTGCCAAAAACGGAAATCTGCAAGGCTACTTTTACGGACTGGAGATGAAACGCCGATTGCTGGAATTAGAAAACCCGCAGAGCTTTGCGCGCCAGGGAAGTTTGTTTTAGCGGCATGGATGCCTTTTCGAGAAAAATTGAATCAACCAGATTAAACGCGATAGCAAACAAGACGCTGAAAACCAGCGCTTTATTTTTTTTAACTTGCTTCTGTTTTTCCGAACGGATTCGGAACGAAATTGAAAGGGTGGTCCCACTTGGGCTCGAACCAAGGACCCTCTGATTATGAGTCAGATGCTCTAACCAACTGAGCTATGGGACCCAAAAATGCACTGCATTCAATGCGGTTGCAAAATTAGGCATTAACTGCACAGAATGCAAGTGCTTTTTGCACTTTTATCAATTATTGCTCGGCAGGTGCACATCCATTTGCGGAAACGGAATGGATACGCCTTCCCGGTCGAATGATTTCTTCACGTATTCCTGCATGTGGAAAAAGGCCGTCCAGTAATCTTCGGTCTTGGTCCAGAAGCGCACGGCGAAATTCACCGAGCTGTCCGCCAGTTCCTTCACCATTATTTTGTAGCCGTTATCTTCCAGGAAGCCGGGGCAGTTTTTGATCTCATTTTCGAGAATGGTTTTTGCCTTATCGATGTCGTCGCCATAGCCAATGCCGAACGTCATATCGAGTTGGCGCTCGGGGTTTGCGGTAATGTTTTCAATCGGTGCGCTAATGACGATGCCATTCGGAATGATGATGATGCGATTATCCAATGCGGTCAGAATGGTGTTAAAAATCTGGATTTCTTGCACGGTACCGGAATGCCCCTGGGCAGCGATGAAGTCGCCAACTTTATAGGGTTTGAATAGCAAGATAAGCACCCCTGCTGCGAAATTGCCCAGGCTCCCCTGCAACGCCAAACCGATGGCAAAGCCCGCCGCCGCCAGCACCGCCACAAATGATGTGGTTTCAACACCAACGATGCCCGCCGCACTAATTACCACCAGCACTTTCAGTAATACGCCGATCAGGTTCCGCAAAAATGCCTTGACGGCTTCGTCCATATCGTTTTTTGCCATGCGCTTGTAAATCAGTCGGCTGAGCCAGCCGGCAACCCAGAATCCGATGAGCAACACCAGGATAGCCCCTGCGATCTTCGGTGCATATTCGATTGACATTTGGATAATTTGTTCAACGTAGTCCATGTAGTTTTTGTATTTTGGGTTAGAGAATAGGAATAAGAAAGAATAAAATTTCGTTTTTTGTGTTAAGCCACTGTAAATTCAAATAAGAATTTTGTCGAAAGGTTCAAAATACATCAGCCGGGATCAGGCGTTGCAGCGTATGCAGCAGTACTGCGCTTACCAGGAGCGCTCGCACAAGGAGGTGCGCGGTAAGCTGCTCGATCTGGGCATTTACGGCGACGACCTGGAGGATATTCTGGCGCAGTTGATCTCCGACAATTTTCTGAATGAAGAGCGCTTCGCGCGAGCATACGCGCGCGGTAAATTCCGCATGAAGCAATGGGGCAGGCGGCGCATTTTGCAGGAATTGAAATTTCGGGACGTCTCCGCGTACAGCATTCGCAAAGCGATGGAGGAAATTCCGGAAGCCGATTACCTGGAAACGCTGGAAACCGTCATCCGCAAAAAAGCAGATGCGTTGGACGAACCGGATGCTTTCAAGCGCCGGCATAAAGTAGTGCAATACGCCATCAGCCGAGGCTTTGAGCCCAGCTTGGTATGGGAAGCAGTGGAACGGCTCCTGCCGTAAACGACCAAACGGTGCGCAGGCAAGGGGGGCTTCAAAATATTGGTTCGTCCTAACTCGCGCCAGATTTACCCGGCACATCTCTTACTTTACCTTTACAAATTCAACCAATACGTCAGCTTCGCTATGAAGAAAAACTAGAAAAAACTACGGATAATACGATGAATTAAAATTAACATTTGTTAACTTTAATAATGGCAAATATATTTGAAAAAGCACTCAAAAAGATTGCGGCGATCTTAAACGCTGAAAACATCGACTATATGATTGTCGGAGGTTTTGCCGTAAGTTATCACAACAGAGCAAGAACAACAAACGACATTGATTTGGTTCTTCAAATATACCCGGCTCACGTGAAGGCTATTTTGAAATATTTTCCAGAGTGGAATGCATTTGAACAATCCTTTATGGAAAGTGTAGAAAGAGGTCTTTTATTCAATATTACTGACTTTGAGACAGGAATTCGATATGACTTTATGACCTACAAAGACAGTGATTACAACTGGGTCGCCTTTGAGCGCCGGGAGGAGGTGGATATGTGGGGCGTGAAATGTTTTATTTGCTCAAAGGAAGATCTGATAATTTCCAAATTGCAATGGTATAACATTTCCCCCAGCGACAAACAACTGGAAGACCTGAAGTTTCTTCTGCTGGACGCATCGCTAGACAGAACATATATCGATCACTGGATTTACCAACTTAATCTGCGAGCCGATGGAATTTTGGAATAAAAAAGTAAACGTAAGCAAAGAGGCTGCTCAATTGCAGGTTGCAATGATATGCAAATTTGATCCTCAGAAGCGGTTGCGTATTGCATTGGAATTTGCCAATTTTGGAGTCGATCAAACCAGGAAATGGATTAAAAAGCAGCATCCGGGATATTCTGAACTTGAAATAACGCTTGAATTTGTTCGGTTGATGTATTATAAAACAGGGGCTATGACGAAGGAATACTGGCTATTTTATAAAAAACAAATGGTAAAAAACATCAGACAAGATTGGGCGAATCGGTTCAGAAAAATGATGGAAGAAAATAATTGGGATTATGAAGATGTGGCGAAGTTGGGAAATTTCAAAAGCGGTAAAGTAATTGAAGCTACGATCAGCAGAGGGCTACCCTCTTTTGCTAAGTTAGCGGTCCTTCTCCATGAATCACAAAGGCATTCTTTGTGATTACCAAAAATGAATTCCTCTCTACAAATTCAACCAATACGTCAGCTTTGCTACAATAGCCCGGTTGCGCACGCCAAAATCCGTGCTCATATAATTGTCGGTATAAACGAGGAAAAAGTCGGATACCGGCGCAAAACGCCACTGAAAACGGGCATTGAGGTTGATATTGTCCAGTTGATCGTTGTATTGGATGAAGGTCGTCAGGAAAATACTCCTGGTAAACGTAAAATCAATGCGCGGGCCAACCAGAAACAGCGACGTCTGGGCGTAGGGCGTCGGCAGATCAATATAGCTGTAATTGAAATTCAGCGTTATCTGCCCGTAAGGTTGGTAGCGATAAGAAACGGAACCGCCCAAGCCATACTGATAGCCATTGAAAAACTGCCCGGCAGCCGGTTCGATGGTATAATTCAGCCGGGGGCGCTGGTCTGATTGGAAGCGCAACTGTAGGGAAGTGAAAGTGTATCCCTCCTCACCCGGCAGCGGCGTAGCGCCGGTGCGCGTGGGGTCAAAATCCTGCAGCAGATAAATGTATTCATTTTGCAACGTCAGGTTCAGATTGGCGGTATTGGCATAATCGCCCCGCCAAAAGAACTCAAACCGGTGATCGGTTTTGCTTTCGCCGGGCGTCCAGAGGATGAAAGCACGCGTGCCAAAGTTGTGCTGATTCAGCCCCTGCTCACCTCTCGGGTAAAAGAAAAACTGCATGGACGGGGTGATGCTGAAAAAATTGCGGCGGGGCACAAAGCCAACCTCCGGTCCGTAGTTTTCCCCCACCCACTGGTGTTGCCAGCGTATGCTGAGCGGCTGAATGCGGTATTCGAGGCGGGCACCGTGTGCAAATTGCCCGTCGTCGCCATCTGGTGAAAAGCCCTGGTGGTAGAATGTTTTGCCTACCCAGCGGTTGTCGGCGGAAGCGAGGTTGTAGTCCAACCCCACCACGCGGCTGTATTTATTTAATTCGCCATTTTCTGCTGTTATATCCTCGAACGTTTGTTTATTCACAAAAATCATACCGACATTGGAGCGGCTGAAAAGCTTGCGCTGAATAGCGCCAACGGTGTAATTGAAGCTCGGCAGACCATTGGCTTCGTCGTCGGCGGTTTGCATATTGAGCAGCCCCACGCGCCAGTTGTTGTCGAGTTTGCCGCTCAGGCGCACGCCCCCCAATATGGGGTTGGCGATATTTTGCCCGGTGGTTGTATCGCGCGAGACGCCAATGCGGCGGGAAAAGAAGGGGTTGATGCGTGGCTCCCCGAAGCTGCCAAACAAGTCGGCATTTTCGAGGAAGAACTGCCGTCGCTCCGGAAAAAAAATCTCGAAGCGATCCAGGTTGATCACCTGTTGGTCCACTTCCACCTGCGAGAAGTCGGGATTGATGGTAAGGTCGAGGTTCAGCCCCGGCGTAATGGCAATTTTCGCGTCGCCGCCAAAGTCGAAGCCACGCTCTGCCGCCTTGTTTTCTTCAAAATTTCGGCTCGTATTTGCCGTCACGTAAGGAATGATGGATACACTCGGCTTTGCTTTTTGCAGAGGCGTTTCCCATTCTATTTTTCCCAGATAAGCCAGATTCGCGATCAGTTGATTTTGCGGTACCTGATTCCAGATGGATCGTGTATTAGCCTGGGTATCAAATCGGTAGCAATTGAAATTCCAGGAAGTAGCGCCCTCTTTGAAGCGGAGCGTTGTGAGCGGAATGGCAATTTCACAAGCCCAATAGCCATCGTGGATTTCAGCGGCGCCGCTCCATTTGTTGTCCCACGAGTCGTCCCAATCTGTATCAAAATTTTGGCAACCATTGGAAAGCAGGGCTTCGCGCAGCACGCCGTAGGGGTTCGTACCAAAGACGAAAGCATTGGTTTTGTCATTGAACGGATCGATGATAAAAGTGATGTTATCGTTTCCGCCCGCCCGAAAATCGCGCCGCAGAGAAGGAATGACGTAGTCGTCTTGTTCTGAATAGCATTTGGCGCCAATGAAAATATGCGTATCATTGTAGGTGATAAATACTTCCGTTTTTGATTCCGAACGGAGGGTATCCGTTGGAAAGTAGCCCCAGAAATTATTCGCCGGGCGACCGGCATACCAGGCAGTTTCGTCCAGAACGCCGTCCAGGCGAATGGCTTCTGTTGTTTTTTTGGCTATGATAGATGGTTGTTGCTCCATGACCGGGGTGCTTTGCGCTAATACCAAATGAACGGCGAGACACCAGGCAATCAGGGCGAAAATCCTTTTCATAATGCAAATTTAGGCTTGTGCAACCGCTGAAATGTATTTTTCTATCTGTAATTTGTACCTACACCCATTTGACAAACGAAAGCGAAATTTTTATCGCTGCTGCGGATTTTTTACAGCGAAGTCAATGTCTAATGAAAAACATAGCACATATTTTTACGCCTATTTTTTTATATTCACAAAAAAATATTTTGAAACATGCACCTAAAACCCTCTTATTTTCTGAAACCTACGATGCTGGCAGGATTTTTCCTGCTGCTGCTGTCCGCCTGTACCGGCGATCAGAATAAAAAAACATCCCCGAAGTTTTCCATTACTTTTCCGGCAGAACTGGGCGAGCAATACGACGGACGCCTGCTGCTCATGCTATCCAACGATGACAAAAGCGAGCCGCGCTTCCAGATTTCAGACGGACCAAGCACGCAACTGGTTTTTGGTATTGATGTGGACGAATGGCAGCCCGGTAAGGCTCAAATCGTGGATGCGACCGCCTTCGGCTATCCTTTCGAGAGCCTGGCGGATGTGCCCGCAGGCGAGTACTACGTGCAGGCGCTTCTGCACGTGTACGAAACCTTTAACCTATCAACCGGGCATACGGTAAAACTGCCGATGGATCAGGGCGAAGGTCAGCAGTGGAATCGCTCGCCGGGCAATTTGTACAGCGCCCCCTTCAAAGTTACCTTCGATCCCGGAAAAAACAATACCATCGACGTAGCCTTAGATAAAGTGGTCGAACCGATTGAGCCACCGGAAGACACCAAGTACGTGAAGCATATTCGCATCAAAAGCGAGTTACTCTCCGAGTTCTGGGGGCGCGATATGTACCTGGGTGCGCACGTGCTGCTGCCCGAAGGCTTCGACGAAAATCCAAATGTGAAATACCCGCTGGCAATTTTTCACGGGCATTTTCCGTACGATTTTGGTGGCTGGCGTACCGAACCGGCGGACACCACCGAGCCATGCGTGTACAGCGAGCGCTTTGATCTGGATTGCTACAACCGCATTCAGCAGGAGGAAGCGTACAATTTTTACAAGCAATGGACCGGGCCGAATTTCCCGCGCGTTATCGCAATTGAAATTCAGCACCCAACGCCCTATTACGATGATTCTTACGCGGTGAATTCCGCTGCACAGGGTCCCTACGGCGATGCCATTACCTACGAGTTGATTCCCTATATCGAAGAGCAGTTTCGTGGCATTGGTGAAGGTTGGGCGCGCTTTATGTATGGCGGCTCTACCGGCGGCTGGGAAGTACTGGCGGCACAGGTACTCTACCCCGATGAATACAACGGCTGCTACTCGGCTTGCCCCGATCCGATTGATTTTCGGGCATATACGGTTGTAAATATTTACGAAGATGAGAATGCTTACTACCTGGATAGCGATTTCAAAAAGACGCTTCGTCCCGGTCGCAGAGACTACCTGGGGCATGTCTCTGCACCCCTGCGCGACATGAATATGCGCGAACTCGCGCTGGGCACCAAAGGTCGCTCCGGGCAGCAGTGGGACATCTGGCAGGCGACCTATTCGCCGCTGGGCGATGATGGCTATCCGAAACCAATCTGGGATAAATACACCGGCGAAATTGACAAGGAAGTGGCAGAGCATTGGCGCGAAAATTACGACCTGGCATATATCATGAAGCGCGATTGGGCAACGCTGGGACCGAAATTAAAAGGTAAAGTACACATCTATTGTGGCGATATGGACAACTATTATCTGAATAATGCTGTCTATCTTACAGAGGAAATCCTGGAGTCAACGGATCCTTATTACGATGGCGAAGTGGACTATGGCGACCGTGCCGAGCACTGCTGGAACGGCGATCATACCCAGCCAAATGCCATCTCGCGCCTGCGTTATCATCAGATGTTCATCACCAAATGGGCAAATGATGTAAAAACCAGAGCGCCAAAAGGAGTGGATTTGACGTCCTGGAGGTATTAATTTTGGTTGAAGGGTTGAAAGGTTGAATTATTTATTGAACTCAACTTTTCAACCCCTCAACCATTCAACCAAAAGCATGACGGGAAAGCTTTACGACAACCACGGCAGACTAATCAACTACGTACGACTGGCAGTAACCGACCGCTGCAACCTGCGCTGCTTTTACTGCATGCCGGAGGAAGGTATCAAATACGTGGCGCGTGAAGAGTTGCTGACTTACGAGGAGATGGAGCGACTGATGCGCGTTTTGGTGCAGATGGGTATCGAAAAGGTGCGCATTACCGGCGGCGAACCCTTTGTGCGCAAGGACATGATGGATTTCCTGCGAGCGATCAGCCAACTGAAAGGCTTGCGCAAAATCAACATCACGACGAACGGCACGCTGACCGCTCCGCTTATTCCGGAGTTGAAAAAACTGGGTATTCACTCGGTGAATTTGAGTCTGGATAGCCTGGACAAACAACGGTTTTACGACATTACCCGCCGCGATCAGTTTGACAATGTGATGCAAACCTTCCACGCGTTGATTGAACACGGCATTACGACCAAGATCAACGCGGTGGTGATGGACGGGAAAAACATCGAGGATATCGTACCAATGGCAGAGATGACAAAGCAATACCCGGTAAGCGTGCGCTTTATCGAAGAAATGCCCTTCAATGGCGAAGGTAGTCACTATCCGGTACTTGCCTGGAATCATGTAAAAATTCTGGAACACCTGCGCGCGCATTATCCTGATATTCAGAAAATTCCCGACCCGCCGCATTCTACTTCTTACAATTACCAAATTCCCGGTCACCAGGGTACTATCGGCATCATCGCTGCCTACAGCCGAACCTTCTGCGGCACGTGCAATCGCATTCGCATCACGCCCCAGGGCGGCTTGAAAACTTGTCTGTACGACGACGGTGTGTTCAATGTGCGCAACCTTATGCGCGCCGGCGCTACCGACCAGGAATTGGAAACCGCCTTCCTCGAGGCGATCAATCACCGCGCGAAAGATGGCTGGGAAGCCGAGCGCAACCGGCAGTTTGGCTTGCCAGTGCGGGAGTCTATGTCCACCATTGGCGGTTAATTTTTCAGAAAAACAAAGCGACCAATCCAGGTGCTACACCAATTATTGACAGCCCGCTGTGGGTTACAGAAGTCGGATTGAAATTCCGGTTAATGAATTAATTTGTCTTATCTTTGCAGCCGATTTGAAACCCGGCTACTTGATCTAAAAACTTAGGTAGCCTTTTTCTTTTCTGAAAAGCAGATGCTTGAATTTTTGCAAAAAATAATTAGCGTATGTTTAAAATTCGTTTTTGAAGTCGAAAATGATCAGATTTGGGTTCTCACGAAGCGTTTTTTGAGTTGCACAGCAGCGCTACGGAGCGAAAAAAAGGCAAAGTGAGTTTACCCGCCTTTGGCGGGGTTTCATAGATGAACATTTGCAGATCAAAGTATGAAATTTAAACATACGCTTAGCCAAAATGGCAAAAAATATGGAAAACATCCGCGTAAGATTTGCGCCAAGCCCTACGGGCGCATTGCACATTGGAGGAGTCCGAACGGCCCTTTACAACTACCTGCTGGC
>CAZFBU010000012.1:0-44076 GCA_964517175.1 uncultured Saprospiraceae bacterium | reverse complement strand
TTCTATTAAAGTTGCAAAATATTCGATCAAAGGAACCCTTTTCGGCGAAATTTTCGGCTATTCGCGCTAAGCAATTTCTGCTTCTTCTTTTTTATAATGGAAAAACCCAGATACAGCGAACCTTAAAGGCGTGCCACATCTGGTGTCGGTTTGGTTATGCTTTTTGAGCGATAACGATATATCTCGTTGATTTACAGCTATCTGCTGATTCCGGAATGCGTTCCAGACTCACGGCATCGTATAATTCTACCTGCCCGCCGAACGCGCGCTCGAAGTACGTCCGCACCCGGTGAATGGGCGGCAGGAAGCGCTTGTGCTTGCCCGCGTAGGTCACGCGCATCTGCTCATCCATGAAGCTGATATTCGTGATTTCGCTCTCCTGGAACATACTGCCTTCCTCTTCGACCAATCGCGGCGTTCGCAGGGAAATCACCTTTTTATCATCCGAGTACAGTACATTCGGATACCAGCGGATGTGGTCGGGCGTAATGAAGTCGCCAATGAAATAGCCGCCGGTTTTGATGATATTCGCCGTCTTCTGAATCGCTTCCTCCAGGCGCGTGTTCGGCAGATATTGATACACATTCAAGCCGCTGAATGCCACATCCCACATGCGAATGCTCGGATCGAGCTTCAGCACATCGCCCACATCTGCCTGGATGCGCCGCTTTGCTTCGGTCACCATCGCTTCACTAATGTCGATGCCGTACATATTTTCGTAGCTGATGCCAAATTCGTCGATCATGAATTCTTCCATCAGGCCGGTGCCACAACCCACCGAGATTACTTTTTTATCGGCAAAATCGAGCTTGTGTTTTTCCTGAAAGAACATCAGGTATTTGCGCATAAAACCGTCCAGGCAAGGCTGCCCGATCACCGCGTCATACAATTCGGCGTACTTGTGAAAGCTGTCCCTGGCTTGTTGCTCGCGCAGCAGTTCATTCTGCAACTGCGCCGTTTCCTGCAATTCGCGATTCAACGCGCGCCAGTAGATGGAATTATTCTCATGCCCATCGGTGTCGGTATTATTTCTAAGGCAAGTAAGCAAACGAGGAAGTTGTTCCACTGAAAATGCATCCGCGATCACGACTTGCAAGTCTTTGCCGGATTTGTTCGTACCGCGATTTTCCATTTTGCGCAAGCGCCGGATCAACTCGACCATGTGCCGCAGGCGAGTGGGAAAATCCGGTCGTGGTCCAGGTTCTACGCGTTTTACATCTTCCGGCGGCAACGCAAAAAATACGCCCCCATCCACGCGTTGAATGGTCTCATTTTCCAAATCAAAAACCCGCGCATCGCCCGTCACATTATCGATATCCTCTGCCTCGCCATAGACGTGCATGCTCAGAAAAAAAGTATCGGAAGTCGGATTGCCCATCTGATGCACCAGCGAATGGCTGACACCAACTACATCGCCCGGCTTCACGATCCAGCGTACCAGGGTAGAAATCTGATCTTCCAGCACCCGGAAAGTGGCGTGCTCCGCCGGGCCAAAAATCTGCACCGCGCCCCACTGGGTGTAGCCATGATCGTGAATGGTCGAAAAATCGCCCGGCCGCCAGGACATTACCATGATCTCAAAATTATCGCCTTTATATACCAATTTGCGACCATAGCTATCGGTTACCGGATGGTCGAAATCCGCCCAGGGTTCGAGGTCTTTGGGTTCGACTTTGGCCTCCAAAATCGTTTTGCGTACGAACGCAGGCGTCAGCTTTCGCTCGCCGGTCAGTTTTTCTACAATATGCTGCAAGGAAGCAGGAAGGGTATCCGATTGGGTCAATACATTCATAATGAAGATTTTTATTGCTATGCGTACAAATTTCGTAAAAACATGCCTGAAAATAGGTGATACGGATCACAAATAACCTGATGAAAATCATTTGAAGCCACTGACTATTGTCTTAAATTGCGCCATAATGTCGTAACCAATGGACATCTCCGATGTAAAAATACTGATCGCCAGATTAAACAGCATCCTCGAATTCGTCAAAGCGGAAGAAGAGGCGCAGGCTAAAGTGCTGGAAACCGTGCAGCCCGGCTATCGGGAAAGCGCGCGCAACCTCCTGCATTACATGGCATTGCGCACTTTTGATTTGCGCGATATTCAGGAGCAACTATCTTCGCTGAGCGTTTCTTCGCTGGGGCATTCGGAGGGTTATACGTTGACGAACCTGCAAAACGTCATTCGGCTGCTACGCATCATCATCGGAGAGCAATCCACGCAGGAAATCTCGAATTTCAATTCGCCGTACGATTATCACAAAAGCCGGGCTCAGCTCAATCAAAATGCCACCACGCTGCTCGGGCGACCGCACGGGCGGGAGAGCGCCCGCATCATGGTGACGATGCCCTCAGAGGCAGCGGAAGATTATGGCTTGATCCGGGATTCGTTGCGCGCCGGCATGGATATTGCCCGCATCAACACCAGCCACGACAGCCCGCTGCAATGGCAAAAAATGATCAGCAATATTCGGCGGGGCGAGATCGAAACCGGCAAAACCTGCCTGGTTTACATGGACCTTTCCGGACCGAAGTTTCGCATTGAGTCCATTTTTCCGATTAAACCTAAGAAAGGCTTCGTCCGCATTCGCAAAAACGATCCTATCCAACTGGTGAAATATCCGCCAAAAGCGTACGCCGAGAACGACCTGCCGCAGTTGGAAATCAAACTACACGAAATTTTCGAGCACGCCAGGCGCGGCGAGCGCGTCTATTTTGATGATGGCAAAATCGGCGGCGTCATCACTGAAGTTGAGCCGGAGCACATCACTGTGAAAATCACGCAGGCGGCTGCCAATGGTAGTAAACTGCGCCCGGAAAAAGGCATCAACCTGCCAGACACCGAGCTTTTGCTACCACCGCTCACCGAAGCCGATTTGGCGAACCTACCCTTCATCGCTGCAAACGCCGACATCGTCGGTTACTCTTTTGTGCGTCGCCCGAAGGACGTGGAAGAATTGCAGGCAGCATTGGCAAAACTGGGGCATGAGGATATTGGCATTGTATTGAAAATCGAAACCAAAGAGACCTTCAACAACCTGCCGAAACTCTTGCTTACGGCTATGCGCAGCCCTAAGGTCGGTGTGATGATCGCGCGGGGCGACCTGGCGGTGGAGATCGGATTTGAGCGTATCGCCGAGGTGCAGGAGGAAATCCTCTGGGTTTGCGAAGCCGCGCACATTCCCATCATCTGGGCAACGCAGGTGCTGGAAAAACTGGCGAAAAAAGGCACGGCTTCCCGTGCGGAGATCACCGACGCTGCAATGGCGGCGCGCGCCGAATGCGTCATGCTCAACAAAGGTCCTTACATCGTAAACGCTTTAGAAACGCTGGATGACATCATCCGTAGAATGGAGAAGCATCAGTTCAAGAAAAAAGGGCAGCTCCGACCGCTCAGCATTGCCCACGGTTTTACCGCTCAGAAAGATAAATACCAGATTATTTCAACAGAAAAATAAAAAGAACGGAATCATCAACGAGGATAACTCCGCCCATTAAATTGTTCACCAATTAAAAACACCAATCGAGTAATAGCGGATAGCTTGCCAGCACTCAGCAATTACCCGGTGTTACTTGGTTATGCCCTGCCTTTTAGCATCAGATTCCAATACATGAACGGCAAGCCATACTTTTTCAGCAGCCACATGCTGTACTGCTCTTTCGAGGTATCCACGAATTTTGAAATAACAGGATCGCTGTCTCGTTCGTTGGAATAATCAAATTCTGCCAAAACCATTTTGCCATAGCCGGTCACCAGCGGGCAGGAAGAGTAGCCGTGGTAGCCCGGATCGAGTTCGTTTCCGTTGCCCATTACGTGCAGGAGATTTTCTACCAAAACAGGGGCTTGCTTGCGCACCGCCGCTCCGGTCTTAGCCGTTGGCAGCGCCGCTGCGTCGCCGAGTGCGAATACATTCGGATAAACCTTGTGCTGTAAGGTATTGATATCCACGTTGATCCAACCCTTGCTCGGACCTTCCTGGTGGGCAATCCTGGATTGCTTGATGAAATCCGGCGCAGATTGCGGTGGTGCCAGGTGCAACATGTCGTAAGGGATAACCACCTCGTTTTTGCTCGGAAACTCTTCACCCAGTTCCATTTTGTGATGGTAGAGTTTTTCCGGCTCGTCCGCATGGTTCATGATCTCGAAATGTACCTTTTTGTTCTTCGGATCAATCTTTGTAATCTTGTGGAAAAACCGAAGTTCAATGTTTTTGCGATTGACCACCTCCATCAGCGTTTGCTTGAAAGGCTCTGTACCGAAGATCACCGAACCGGGGGTAATAAACGAGACCTTTGCTTTTGCCCGAACACCGCTCTTGCGGAAATAATCATCCGCCAGGTACATAATCTTTTGCGGCGCACCGCCACATTTGATCGGCGTAGCCGGCTGCGTAAAAATAGCATTGCCGCCCTTGAAGTTTTTCAGCACTTCCCAGGTGTGATCGGGATCGGTATAGTTGCTGCATACGATATCGGTTTGCAGGGCTTCCCGCAAGCCAGGCAGCGCGTCGATATCTATTTGGATACCCGGAGCGGCAACGAGGTAGTCGTAAGTAATCCTGGTACCATCGCGCGTGATTACGCTATTGTTCTCAGGGTCAATGGTTTCCACGAAATCTTTAATCCACGTCGTACCACCTGGAATGACACTTTTCATGTCTCTTTCCGTTGCTTTATAATCGTACGTACCGGCGCCAACCAGCGTCCAGGCAGCCTGATAATAATGTTTATCCGCCGGATCGATCAGGGCAATATCCAGTTTTTTATCTTTGCGAAGTAGTTGAGCAGCCACGGTAATGCCGGCGGTTCCTGCTCCGATGATAACGATTTGATGGTGCTTTTGGCTCATAATGATGATTTTTTCAAAGGAAATAATTAAACGTTGGATGTTTCAAAACGATATTTTGGGTGTACATTACAAAGGAAAATTATATTACGATCATTTTGTGTGATGTTCATCACTTATCCGGATGATTTTCATCATAATTCTTTGCTCATCAGGACAATATTTGATTACATGAACAATAGATTTCTTGCGCAAATTCAGACTGGCGCATGCCCCATTGGCACATTGATTACGATGGATTCAACGGAAGTTGTGGAAATGCTGAGCAGGTGCGGTTTCGACTGGCTGTTTCTGGATATGGAGCATGGCAATTTGTCGCTTCCATCTATCCTGCGGATGAGCCAAGCCATCGGTGATCGTTGCGCAAAGCTGGTTCGCATTCCGGAAAATAATCCGCTGTGGATTCAAAAAGTACTGGATATTGGGGTGGATGGTATTATTGTTCCACGAGTGAATACGAAGGAGTCCGCCCGACAGGTGGTGCAGTACGCGCTCTATCCGCCCCGGGGCAAGCGAGGTGCGGGCATCGGGCGGGCGCACGGGTATGGTTTGGCATTCGATGATTACATGAAAAATGCAAATGCAGAGACGGCGATTATCATCCAGATCGAAGATATCGAAGCGGTGCATAACCTTGACGAAATTTTACAAGTGCCCGGCATCAGCGGTGTGCTGATCGGTCCGTATGACCTTTCCGGCAGTATGCATCTGCTTGGCGAAGTGCATAGCCCACTGGTGCAGGAGCAAATTGCCATCGTCAAACAAAAATGCCGGGCAAACGGCATACCCGTCGGTATTTTTACCATGCATGCCGATGCGGTGCAACAGGAAATCGCCGAAGGCTGCAGCTTCGTTGCCGTTGGACTGGATAGCGCTATGCTTTTGTCGGGTGCCAAACAGGTTTTGCAGACTTGCCGGAATCCGGCATCGGATTAAGCCTCCTGGCCACCTTCATCGGCACCGGAGTTTGGTTTTTTGGTAAACACAATAATGGCGATGATTAACGGAATACCAAATAGCACCAGCACGGTAAAAGCATGAGCAAATTGGATTGCAGCCAATTGACTAGATACATGGTTTTCGTTTTTTGTTTATTTACCGGCGGAAGTTACATGTATCTACTTCTTTTGGAATATGACTTTTGTCACTCTTTTTGTTGATAAATATCAATCTATGCGACAAGTTTTTTAAAAGAAAATTTCCTGCGCCACCCGATAGGTGTTGGCGTGCGCTTCGATGATGTCGGCAATGCGCTCGGAATAGCCGCCGCCCATGCTCACTGCCACCGGTATATTGTTCTTCTTGCAATGTTCCAGCACGATGCGGTCCCGCTCTTTGCAGCCCTGGATGCTTACGCTCAGGCGACCGAGTTTGTCCGTTGCCAGAATATCCACCCCGGAGAGGTAAAAGATCAGGTCCGGCTCTACTGAGTCGATCAGAGCCGGCAGCGTATTGCGTAGAATTTTCAGATAAGCTTCATCTTCGGTTTTGTCGGGCAAGCCAATGTCCAGATCGCTCTGCTCTTTGCGCACCGGGTAGTTTTTCGCACCGTGCATACTAAAGGTGAATACCCGTGCCTCTTCCCGAAAAATTTGTGCCGTGCCGTTGCCTTGATGCACATCGAGATCAACAACCAGCACTTTTTTTACCAAGCCTTCCCGGAGCAGATAATTTGCAGCAATTGCGATGTCATTAAACACACAAAAACCCTCGCCTCTGTCCGTGAACGCATGGTGCGTGCCGCCGGCGATGTTCATCGCTACGCCGTACTGCTGGGCGTACCGGGCGCACTGGATGGTGCCATTGGCGATGAAGCGGCCGCGATGCACCAGTGTATCCGTCATCGGAAAGCCAATGGCGCGAATTTCCTTGCGCGAGAGCTTCTGGTGCTTGAGCTTGTCCCAGTACGCTGCCGTGTGCGTCAGCAAAATCGTTGCTTCATCGAGCATACCCGGCGCAAAAAAGTTATCTTCCGTGATCGTCCCTTCATACAGCAACTGCTCCGGCAGCAGTTCGTACTTCACCATCGGGAAACGATGCCCTTCGGGCAGTTCATACCTATATATAGGTTGGAATGCAATCTTGAGCATGATCGCTTTTTTTCTTTTGCAAAAGTACCAACATCTTTCGGCGAGACTTGTTGAAAACAGGCTGTTTTTCTCCGGAAATGCAAACATTTTACCTGCATTTGCCGGAAATGGGAGGAGCGCACTGCAAACTTTCCCGCAGAAACGCTATTTTTGCAAATCTTTTTGAAAACAAAATATTGAAACACAATATGCAGCACCTGAGCGAACAGGAAATCGTCCGTAGAGAGAATCTTCAGAAAATCCGCGAATTTGGCATCGATCCGTACCCGCCGGTTCACTTTCCGGTGAATGCCTTTGCCAAAGACATCAAAGACCGCTTCAAAGACGAAGCTGCCGATCAGTTTGTGGATTTGACGCTGGCGGGCAGGCTCATGAGCACGCGCGTGATGGGAAAAGCGGCTTTCGCCGAATTGCAGGATTCGAGCGGCCGTATTCAACTATACGTGCAAAGAGACGATATCGGTGCAGAATTGTACAACCATGTTTTCAAAAAGCTGCTGGATATTGGCGACTTTATAGGTATCAAAGGATTTGTATTTCGTACCAAAACCGGTGAAATCACGGTTCATGTCAAAGAACTGACCATTCTGAGCAAGTCGCTCCGCCCGTTGCCCGTCGTAAAAACCGATGCCGAAGGCAAAGTGTATGACGCTTTCACTGACCCCGAGCAGCGCCATCGCATGCGCTACGTGGACCTGGTGGTGAATCCGCACGTAAAAGAAACCTTCCTGAAGCGCAGCCGCATCATTTCTTCCATGCGCCGCTTTTTCGATGCGCAGGGCTGGCTGGAGGTGGAAACGCCGATTCTGCAGCCCATTCACGGTGGGGCCGCCGCGCGCCCTTTCAAGACGCACCACAACACGCTCGACATGGACCTGTACCTCCGTATCGCCAACGAATTGTACCTGAAGCGCCTGATCGTAGGCGGCTACGATGGCGTGTATGAAATCGGCAAAATGTTTCGGAATGAAGGCATGGACCGCACCCACAATCCGGAGTTTACTTCCATGGAAATTTACGTGGCATACAAGGATTACAACTGGATGATGGAAATGGTGGAGCAACTCCTGGAATCCGTTACCCGAGACGTAAGTGGGGATACGAAGGTTGAATACGAAGGTAAAATCATCGATTTCAAAGGACCGTACCGCCGCCTGACCATGTACGACTCCATCCGGGAATATACCGGCATCGATATTTCCGAAATGGACGAGGCAGCGCTGCGCGACGTCTGCAAGCAGTTGAAAGTGCCAATTGACAATACGATGGGACGTGGCAAGCTGATTGATGAAATTTTCGGTGAAAAGGTGGAAGCCCATCTTATCCAACCGACATACATTACGGATTATCCAATAGAAATGACGCCTCTGGCGAAAAAACACCGCAGTGTAAACGGGCTTGTGGAACGATTTGAGCTATTTGTCAACGGCAAAGAAATCGCCAATGCCTACACCGAACTCAACGACCCCATTGACCAGCGCGAGCGCTTCGAAGAACAACTCCAGCTCGCCGCTCGTGGCGACGAAGAAGCCATGGCCCTGGACGAAGACTTCCTTCGCGCGCTTGAATACGGCATGCCGCCAACTTCCGGGCTGGGTATCGGCATTGACCGACTGACCATGCTGCTGACCAATCAGCATTCTATTCAGGAGGTGTTGTTCTTTCCGCAGATGCGCCCTGAGCACAAAGCAGAGCAGGAAGAAGAGGATGGAAAGGCATAATACGAAGTTGGAAATCGCGCCGAAGGCATCCCTTTGGGAGAAGTTGCGAACCGCGCAAACAAACGATCAAATCAGTGGAAATTTGGAGTTCCAGGCAAAAAAAAAGTCGTACCTGATAGTACGACTCCTAAAGTTATAATCCCATGAACATATCCAAAATTAATTTACCGCGAAATTTATTCGCCATTTTTTTGAATATGACAAATAAGCGGTGTATCTTCGTGTCAACGTTTTAAAAAGCTATCTTAACCTAGTTAGAACAAATTGTAATCTCAAGCCTGAATAACAGGCATAATCCCATGAGCATGACCTAAGTCGAGAGGCGGATTCAAATATTCGCCTCTTTTTTTATTTTTTGTTGCAGGATAAATTTGAAAAAGTGTGCATCGTCCCGAATCAGAAATCCGGGACGACTTACCACCAACAAATTATAATCCCATGAACATATTCAATTTTGATGTGCCGATGCTTTTACCGGCTTTTCTCGCTCCTCATTTATTTCCTCATCAATCACGATACAAATATGCAACGACTCTCGCCTAGTAACAAGGACAAAAAACATGCTTTGTGAAAATAAAAATTAGTTTTAATATTGAAAATGCCCTTTAAAAAAAGTTTTTTCAGTCATTTTTGTGAAAATAAAACAAGTGAAAATAAAAAAATTTTGCCCCATTTTTTTTGAAAAAAAATAGCCAAAAAACGAAAAGGGCTTCCGGAAAATCACCGGAAACCCTTCGTTATGTTGTTTTTAAATTACTGATAATCAGCTTATTAATTCATTCTTCTTCCTCTTTTTTATTGTCAACCTCCTGCGATTTATTTTTTTGCTCTTTTTTTTCGTCATCGTCGTCATCGTCCTCTCCCATGATGTCTTCTACCGCGTCTTCGAGTTTTTCTACCGCATCCTCGATTTTGTCTTCGACTTTTTCGGCGAATGCTTTTACCTTGTCAGCGGCATCTTCGATGGCATCTTCTGCTTTTTCCCGGAAAGATTTCTCTTCCTCTGGTGCCGGTTCCTCTTCTTTTTGCGCTGGTTTATCACCGACGATAGCCTCCGCGGCTTTTTCCAGTTTATCCGATTCCTCCTGCAGGGCTTTCTCCCGCTCTTTCATATCCTGCTTGATCTTTTCTTCTGCGGCTTTCTTGGCTTCTTCCCGCTTTTCGCGTTCCTCCTCTTTTTTGCGTTCGTTTTCCATGCGCTGCTCCAGTTCGCCTCTTGTTTTGAGCATTTCACCCAGTTTCTCTTCCTTGGAGCGGATGCGCTCTTCGATCATTTTGGTTTTCGCCATGCGGAGTTGCGCCTCCAGTTGCCCATCGGTACGCTCTATTTTCCTACCCTGAAACTCCAGGTCATTGCGGTCGCGCTGGATGGATCGCTCCATTTTTTCAATGGCAGCCAGCAATCCTTCATAGCGACGTTGGAGGCGGTCAACCGGTGAGCGGTCGCCGGTGCTTTCCGGTCCGAAGCGTTTTTCTTTCACCGTCTTGAAGGCAGCGTCGAGGCGTTCCCACACTTTGGAACGATCATCGCGGCTCAGTTTGGCATCCCGAAACTTGCGTTGTAATCCCTTCAATTCATCGAAAATAGAAGCCAGTCGCATGCCGTCGGCAATTTTTTGCTCGATAGCGCCCAGTGCTTCCATGAACTTATTGCGATTTTGCTCCGAAACGCGCTCGAATTCTGCATCCAGCTTGGAGCGAAGGTCTTTCATGCGTGCAAAGAGGTTGTTGATGGCATCGCGGAGGCTGTCGGAATGCTCGCGCAGCAGATTGCGCTCGCGCACCTGCCCCTGTACTTTACTCCAGAACTCCTTCAATTCATCCCAGATGTTGTTGTCGTACTTTTCGAGCTTTTCAATTCGGTCTTTCAACTCACCCAGTTCGGATGAATAAGCGTCGTTGAGCTTGGTGGAAAGCACCATAAAATGCCACTCGGTTTGTGCCCGCTGCACGACGTCGTCGCGTTCTACCTTGTATTCTTCGGGCAGCAAGCCGGCGCTAACCGACAGCTCCCGCTCTGATTGCTGGTGTGGTTCCGGGAAGTCAAGGGGGTTACCGTCTCTCCATTCGTCCATCATTTTCTGATGGAATTCTTCGGTTACAACATTTTCGGGAAAAGTGTAAATGTTTACCTTGTTATCTTCCGCTTGCAGTTCCAAAGCAATCAATACACGTGCGTCTTGGGCATCATTTCCCCACAGTACGAGCCTGGGTTTCATAGATGTTCTTCGTGGTTTTCGTTAATAATTTAATCCAAATGCAATACTGGTATAGTACATCAACCTTCCAAAATTAAGGAATTGGCGGACAAAACGCCAAAAATTGATGTTTTTTTCTCTAAAATAGAAACAATCAGGCAGATAAAGCCGATTTACCAATCAGTTGGTTGGCGAGCAGATACGCTGCAATTTGTACGGCATTGGTGGCGGCACCCTTGCGCAGATTGTCCGCTACGACCCACAGGTTGAGCCCATTTTCAAGGCTTTCATCCCGCCGGATTCTGCCTACGAACACCTCATCTTTGTCCTTTGCCAGCAGTGGCATGGGGTATTCGTTTTTGGTCAGATCATCCAGTACAACGACGCCCGGCATCTCCCGCAGCAATTGTTTCACATCGGCAATGTCGAAGGGTTTATCCAGTTCTGCATTCACTGATTCGGAGTGACCGCCATCCACGGGTACGCGTACGGCGGTCGCCGTGATGCGAATGTTCGGGTTGCCGAGGATTTTGCGGGTTTCGTTCACCAGTTTCATTTCCTCTTTTGTATAGTCATTATCCAGAAAAACATCGCAATGCGGGATGACATTTTCAAAAATCGGGTAGTGATAAGCCATTTCATCCGCTTCCGGTTCGTAGCCTTTTTTCTCCAGGTTGTATTGTTTCACCGCCTTTACACCCGTGCCGGTGAACGACTGGTAGGTAGAAATGACGAGGCGTTTGATGCCATAAGCCCGATGCAGCGGCGCCAGCGCCATCACCATTTGAATGGTAGAGCAATTGGGGTTGGCGATGATTTTATCTGTTTCGGTCAGTTCATGGGCGTTTATTTCCGGTACGATGAGCTTCTTGGCCGGATCCATGCGCCAGGCAGAGGAGTTGTCAACGACGGTGGTACCGGCTTCGGCAAACTTTGGCGCCCATTCCAGCGATGTGCTGCCGCCCGCCGAGAAAATGGCGATGTCCGGCCGCTGCGCTATCGCTTCTGCCATGCTGATAATTTTATGTTTTTTGCCTCTGAATTCCACTTCTTTGCCCACCGAACGCTCGGAAGCAACAGGCAAAAATTCGTCAATCGGGAAATTGTGCTCGTCCAACACCCGTAACATTACGCCACCAACCAAGCCGGTGACACCTACTACTGCTAATTTCATGTTTATGATCGGTTTATCAATTTATCGGTATAATGGTCTATCGACAAATATTCCATTCTTCAATCCGTCAAAAAAATCGGCGCAAAGATACTGGCATTCTTGCTTTATTGCTACTTTTGTCAGCATGAAACCGCTGTTTTTTTTCGTTTGCCTTTTCTTTGGATTTGCAACTGCTCTTCCCGGCCAGTTCACGGATAACTTCACGGACGGTGATTTTAGTTCCAATCCCACCTGGATTGGCAACACCGATCGCTTTATCGTCAATGAAGAAGGTATGTTGCAATTGCAGGATACGGCTCCCGCATCAAGCAATACCTCCTATCTGGCAACAGCGGTGGCTACTTCTTTAAACGACGATACGACCTGGGAGTTTTTCGTTCGCCTTGAATTTTCGCCCTCCGCCAGCAATTTCGCCAGTGTTTATCTCCTGGCTTCCCGAGCCGACCTCACCGGCGATCTCAACGGCTATTTTGTAAAAATCGGCGGTATTTCCGGCAATGACGATGCTATTGAACTCTATCGGCAAGATGGCAACCGAAGCGAGTTGCTCATCAGCGGTATGCCCGGTGGTGCCGGCGGCGCACAGGTAGTGGCCCGGGTGAGAGTGACGCGCTCCGAGAGCGGTACGTGGCAATTGGCAGTGGATTACAGTGGCGGCGAGGCGTTTGTTGTGGAAGGCGAAGCTACGGACAATACCTACGACCAGGGGCGATTCCTGGGCGTTTACTGCCGATACACCAGCACTCGCGGCAACGCTTTCCTCTTCGATGATTTTTTCGCTGATCCGCTTTTTGTTGATGCTGATCCGCCGGTTTTGCTATCGGCGGAAGCACTGTCAGCCACAGAGGTGGAGGTTATTTTTGATGAACCGCTCGACGCCGAAACCGCCCAAAACCCCGAAAACTTCCGTATTGACAATGGCATCGGCACGCCGCGCAGCGCCATCCTGGTATCGCCAGCGACTGTTTTTCTGGAATTGGACAATCCGCTGGCAAGCACCATCGTGCACACGCTCACGGCAGATGGCATCGCAGATGTGAGCGACAACGCAGCGGGTCGTCAAACGGTCGAGTTTGTTTTTTTTGACCTCCAGTTGATAGAACCCGGCGATGTCGTTATCAACGAAGTTTTGTTTTTTCCTGAAGTAGGGGGGAAGGATTTTATCGAACTGTACAATGTTTCCGGAAAGGTATTCGACCTGAGGCAACTGACCATCACCAACACCTCCAGAACCACCGGCAATACGACGCAGCCCATTCAATCCGAATTTCTGCTGCTGCCCGGCGCTTATGCTGCCATCACCGATGATCCGCAGGATATCCAAAGTCGATACGCCGTACCCGACCCCGATGCGCTGCTCGAAAACAGGCTGCCTACACTCGACCAACGCAGTGGGAATGTGACCATTTTGCGGGATACGGTCGTCATTGATGCGTTTGATTACTCCGACGAATTGCACTTTCCGTTGCTGAGCGATCGCCGGGGCGTGTCGCTGGAGCGCATCAGCCCGACGGCTGCAACCCAAAGCCCCGGTAGCTGGCAATCCGCAGCCGAGGCAGTTGGTTTTGCGACGCCAGGCTATCAAAATTCGCAATTCTTTGAGCGAAGTCAAATGATTGATGATGTTGTCCAGTTGCCGAATAAAACCTTTTCACCCGACGGCGATGGCTTTGAGGACGTACTGCTGATCGAATACCAGGCCGATCAGCCCAACCTGGCGATGAGCCTTCGCATCTTCGATGCGCAGGGACGCCTGGTGAAAAGACTGGTAGAAAACGAACTGCTGGCAGCACGCGGCAGCTTCAAATGGGATGGCACAAATGCAGAAGGCGCGAAGGCGCGAGTGGGCGTGTATGTGCTGTGGATAGAACTGTTTGCGCCGGACGGACGCACCGAGGTTCGGAAAGAAACCTGTGTTTTGGCCGGAAAGTTGTAAAAATTTATATGCGACTTTAGCTAAATTTGTTTATATTTGCATTGCCCAATTTTTTTAACAAGCACTAGACGCACTTCTGTTTAAAATTTCGCACAAACTTTAACTCTTCACAGACCTTACCTTGCCCTGGTTAAAGATTTATTTAACTGGTTTTCAGCTAAAAGGAAAGGTATATGCCCCTCAAGTCAAAGTACAGTCTTGTTTTTGAATTTTTCATTGCCGCTGCAATATCGCTGGGTACGTTGCTCTGTTTTTATCCGCCGACCGGCATGTTTTTCAAATGGTGGGAAGCGCATACCGTGCTCATTATGCTGAGTTTTCTGATGGCGGGGCTGCTGTTCTTTATCTTCGACTTCCGGAAGCTGATGGCCTTGAGTTTTGGCGCTTGTGCAGCGCTTTGCCTGCTATTGGATGCCCGCCTGAAAACACCCCTGAAAAATGCCGACCAAACCAGCGAACACCTGGTGTCCATCGCTCAGTTCTCTCTGGATAATACCGATGCAGCTTCGCTGGATGAAGAACTGGCAACCATCCTTGATACCAAAGCCGACGTCCTTTCCATCCAGGAAATTCCGTATGACTTACGGAGTTACGTTCACGAAATAATAACTTGCTTCGGCTATCCTTACTATCAGGAAATCGTTGATAGCACACGCTCGGTGGCGATGTCCGTTTTTTCGCGCCACGCCTTTGAGTTTGTGCGCAAGATCGAAGCGCCCCAAGCGCCCAGCATAGCCGGCAAGGTGAAATTGCCAATGCGGAATGGCGAGGACTACGAATTTTATTTTTTTAATTCCTGTATCTATTTGCCGGATAGTGAAGAAACCTATGCCCGGAATACAGAAAACCTGATGCTTTTCTCCGAAGAACTGCAACGCATACAAGCGCCGTTGTTCGTATTTGGCGATTATCACATGGTGTCCTGGTCGCGTGATTTGCAGGTGTTTCGCCAGCATACCAGACTCAATGACAGCCGCCGGGGCATCATGCCGACCTCGCCGCACGGCTATTTTTCCATATTTGATCAACCCCTCGATCACATATTTTACTCCAATCACTTTGAATGTATTAATTTTGAGACGATAAGCAGCGCTTCCACGCTCCACCTGGGAATTGTGGGAACGTATCAGTTTGGCGATGAAGAGCGAAAAAACGATGTTAAACAAACGTCTCAATAGTTTTAAATATGCTTTCGCGGGCTTGTGGGATTTGTTCAGGAGCCAGCCCAACGCCCGGATTCATTTGCTGGCAGCCGTGGGAGTGGTCGTTGCCGGGTTTTACTTCCGGCTGTCGGAAGCGGAATGGTGCATCGTCAGTCTAGCGATTGCCGTTGTTTTTGCTGCGGAAGCTTTCAATACCGCCCTCGAGTACCTGACCGATTTAGTATCACCGGACTATCATCCGCTGGCCGGAAAAGCCAAAGATGCCTCCGCCGCTGCTGTGCTCATCGCAGCCATTGGCGCGGTAGTCGTCGCCGGGATTATTTTTTTGCCAAAGATTGCTTTGCTGTTTTAGTGACAAGCAAATAATAAGTCTTCGATTTGTAGCTAGGAGTTTTAAGGACAGTCGAGGCAAAAAACGTAGGCATAGTGGCGCTACGCCGAGGCTTTTTAACGAAGAATGGACTTAAAAGAACAGCTACAAAGCCAGATGTTATTATTTGATTGTTACTTAACAAAAAGGTGCGTCATATTTGGCTGGCAAATGTCGTTGTGTATGATGCACACCAGAAACAATATTTACATGAGACGATGGATACTGCTGCTAATAACGATTATTTTCTTTCCTGGCACAAACTTGACCGCGCAGGAACAACTGGGCATTCGCACCAGCAATTTTGGTGGCGTAAACAGCCTCCTGCTCAATCCTGCCAATAGCCAGACCATGCCCTTTGCCTGGGATGCCAACCTGCTCGGAGCCGGCTTTTTCTTTGAAAACAACTACACTTTTCTTGAAAATTTTCGCTTACTCGACCTCCTGAACGCGCCGGACAACCTCGAACTGCGCCCCTTGCTGGAGGCTGATAACACAACCGCTCCCATCAATAGCCTGATCCTGGATTTCTACCGCATCGATGCCAACAGCACCAGCCACGCCGGTTTTCTTGTAAATGCCATGGGACCTTCCCTGGCGCTGCGGATTGGCGATGCGCACAGCGTCGGGCTTTTTACGCGCGCGCGGGCCTTTTTGAATACATTCGAAATTCCGGCTTCGCTGGGGTATTATGAGTACAACAGCCAGCCTTTTGAAACGGCTATCGAGATTGACCCGGCCAGCGGAAGTGCGCTCGCCTGGTCGGAAGTGGGGCTGAACTACGCTTACCACGGGCTTACCAGTGATGGTGCGCTTAGCTTTGGCGCTTCGCTCAAATTTTTGCAAGGCTATGAAGCGGTTTACATTCGCAATAACCGCCGCTTTGAACTCACCCAACTGCGCGATAACCGCCTGCAGGGCACAGCCGTTGACTTCAACTATGGCTTTGCCTCTACCGGTCTGGATAGTGAAACCTGGAGCCTGCAGCGCAATGGCGGCGGCTTCGGACTCGACCTGGGCGTGGTATATACGGTCAGCGACAATGCAGATTTGCCCTATCGCTGGAAAATTGGCGCTTCCATACTGGACCTGGGGGCAGTGCGATTCAACCAGGCAGCCCAAAAACACGCCATTCGCACCGCCGATATTCGGGACATGGCGCTCGATGATTACAATGAATTCACCGACCCCGGCGATCTCGACTCCATTCTGCAGGTTTTTAGCCGTCAGATACTGGAAGACACCGACGCCTCCCTGGTGAATGATGCCTTTGCTATGCAGTTGCCAACGGCGCTCAGCCTGCAAGCCGATCTGGCGCTGTTGCCTTCTCTTTTTGTAAATGCGACCATCGTGCAAGCCGTGCCGGTTAGTCGTATTTCCATCCGGCGAAACAGTATTGCCGCCCTCACGCCACGCTTCGAAAGCCGTTGGCTGGAACTGGCCGTGCCGGTTTCTCTGCTCGACTGGACGCACTTTCGCATCGGCGCCAGCGCCCGGCTTGGTTTCTTCTACTTCGGAACGGAAGATTTTGCCAGCATCTTTCGGCAGCAGGAGCAGTTCAACAGCACCGATTTCTATATCGCTGTAAAATTGAATCCATTCCAAACCGCTAGCAGTACGAACAACGACAAAGGCGCTCGCGGGCGTGGGAGAGGCAATGTAAAATGTCCGGTCTGGTGAATACCCTACTGCTTTATTTTACCAAAAACCAGCGTATGATCGTCACTTTGGAGGGTTAATTCCGTATCGGAAAACTGATAATCAAACGATTGCATGGATAGCGCGCGCATCAGACGATCTTCGACATCCAACTGTGGGCAAGCCATCTTGGTGGATATCAGTGCGCCAAAGGAGATGCTTTCCGCTGTAAATTCCAGCGCGCCGCTGAAGCGGTTGCAACCAGCAAAGCCAAGTACTTTTCTGGTTACCAGTTGCAATTCGAGGTTGGGCATTTCGTTCGGAAAGTTCGCGGAGTCTATTGCTTTGCCGTCTATGCTGATGAGCGCCCAGGCATCATTCAGCCGATAATGCCCCTGGTAGCGACCGCAGCCGTTGATTTGCTCGAAACCGTCCATTTTGTTGTCTTTAACAGCCACCCGAACGCGATGGGTAAATGCTTCGCCCGACATAGAGTCCTGGCAATCTTCGCGCAGAATGGTCACCTGAATGGCACCGTCCTCTGTGCCAACGTTGAATTGGAGCGTGCTGCCGTCCTTACTGCTGGCAGGCGGCACCGGCACCGTTAGTTCGGCGGGTTCGTTCAGCGATTTGAACGTCATGGTCTCGCCGAAAGTGATTTCCAGATTCCAGAACGGCTCGTTGCCAAAGGCTGCAAAGTCGGCTTTCTTGTCTTTCCCCATTTCCTGGGCTTCTGTCGAAGGGGTATCCATTTTCTTCTTTTGAGCATTGCAACCTGCCAGGCACAGCGCAAAAGTAATCAGCAACAATAGTTTGGTTTTCATTTCGGTGTATTGAGTTTTGGAAAACTTTACGGATGATAACGCCTGCTGCACTGCCTTGATTGTCCATCTGCCGCAAGGTTTTATTTATGTTACAATCGTACTGATTTTCGCCGAATTTTACACAATTCTGGTCGAGGTTTTTCGTGTTTTTGGAAATTTTTATTGTATTTTTAAATGTATTCAAAAATTAAATTTTATGACATTCATTTCGGTAAGTGACTGGTGGAATACATTGAGTAGCGCCGAGCAAATATTCTGGAGCATTGCACTGATTTCCAGTGTATTGTTTGTATTTCAATTTATCGTCAGTTTGTTTTTCGGCTTTGACAGCGACGTGGACGTTGATGTAAGTACGGACGTCGATGCGGACGCGGGCGGTGATTTTCATTTGGACGGCGACTTTGCGCTGTTCTCGATGCGCAGCATCATTGCGTTTTTCACCTTCTTCGGGTGGGCGGGGGTGCTGGCACTGCGGGCCGGTGCGAACGTCTATGTAGCCGTTGCATTTGCAATGGTCTCCGGCGGCGCGGCGCTGGTGCTGGTAGCGTACACGCTGTATTGGTTTTCCAAATTGACCAGGGAAGGCAATGTGAACGTATATGAAGCCATTTACAAACATGGCGAAGTATATCTCCCCATTCCCGCCGGGCGTAGCGGACAAGGCAAAGTACATTTTGAACTGGGCGGCTCGCTTCGCGAAATGGACGCCATTACCGATGCCAACGAAGTGATTGCAACTGGCACAAGGGTCGTCATTACCGATGTATTGAAAGAAGATATCTTACTGGTCGAACGATTGAAATCGGAAGAACCGGCATGAATATGGAGAACTCCTGATTTTTTTAAACCCTGAGAAAAAATTCGAATTATGACAGAACCAATTATCTTAATTGTTGGCGGATTAATTTTTCTGCTGTTTTTATTGCTCGTTTTCTTTATTTCCCGCTACAAGCGATGCCCTTCCGATAAGATTCTCGTAATCTACGGACGCACCAGCGGCGGTGGCTCGGCGAAGTGCCTGGCGGGCGGTGCGGCATTCGTATGGCCGGTCATTCAGGCTTATGAATACCTCGATCTCACACCCATTTCCATCGATGTCGATCTGCGCGGCGCGCTGAGTAAGCAAAACATCCGCGTGAATGTTCCTTCCCGCTTTACGGTGGGTATTTCCAATCAGGAAGGTATCATGCTGAATGCGGCGGAGCGCCTGCTGGGCAAGAGCCGCGAAGAAATTCGCGACATCGCAAAGGACATCATTTTCGGGCAGTTGCGTTTGGTCGTCGCTACGATGGATATCGAGGAAATCAATTCCGATCGCGATAAGTTTCTATCGAATGTGGCTACGAATGTGGGTGCCGAATTGCGCAAAATTGGTCTGGTTTTGATCAACGTGAATGTCACGGACATTCAGGACGAGTCCGGCTACATCGAAGCGCTGGGCAAGGAAGCTGCCGCCAAAGCCATCAACGATGCAAAACAGAGTGTAGCCGAGAAAAACCGCGATGGTTCGATCGGGGAAGCCAATGCCCGGAAGGATCAGCGCATTCAGGTTTCCAGCGCCGAAGCGGATGCAAAAGTCGGGGAAGCCGAAGCGAACGCCAAGTCCATCGATGGGGAGAATGAGGCGCAGGTAAAAATCGCGCTTTCCGATGCCGAGCGTCGCCAAAAGGAAGCCGAATACCTGCGCATGGCGACCGCGGCTGAAAAAATTCAGGCAGCGAAAGCCCTGGAGGAAGCTTATCTCGCCGAACAGGAAGCCGAGCATGCCCGCTCCAAGCGCGAATTGGCAACCAAGGAAGCCGACATCATCGTACAGGCAGAGATCGACAAGCGCAAGCTGGAAATTGAAGCCGACGCGGAAGCCGAGCAGACGCGACGTCTGGCAAAAGGTGAAGCGGATGCTATTTTCCTGAAGCAGGAAGCCGAAGCCCGTGGTTTGTACGAAGTGATGACCAAGCAGGCGGAAGGCTTTGAAAAACTGGTACAGGCGGCTGGTGGCAATGCGCGCGATGCGATTTTGATGCTGATTGCCGACAAACTGGAAGATCTGGTAAAAATGCAGGTCGAAGCGATCAAAAATATCAAGATCGACAAAGTGACCGTCTGGGATGGCTCCAATGGCAACGGCGAGGGCAATTCCACCGCGAATTTCCTCTCGAACATGTACAAGGCGGTGCCCCCAATGAAGGATTTGTTCGACATGGCTGGCATGGATCTGCCGGGCTACCTGGGCCAGGCGCAGGCACCTGAGGCGGAAGAGCAGGAACAATCATCAAAGAATGGGCACAGCGCGGATGCAGATAGAAAATCTTAGCGCTTCAGACGGGATATGCTTACGTCGGAAGATTCTTCTGACCAGTATATCCCGTCTGTTTTATCAGGTTTTGCCACCTTTCGGCAGGAAGTACCCGCCAATTTCTAACAAAAAAATGGCCACGCAACTTTCCGCGTTATTTTTGCGTTTCTTTAACGCTAGCTATATGTAAACTTTCCTACGAAAACCCAGGAATTTTTCGTATTTTTGCAAAATGAATATGGTAGAAAAAATCGTAGAAGAAGCAATCCCAAAGAATGGGTACAGCGCCAGCAATATCCAGGCGCTCGAAGGCTTGGAGGCAGTGCGCAAACGCCCGAGCATGTACATCGGAAGTACCGATATAAAAGGACTCCACCACCTCGTGTGGGAAGTCGTGGATAACTCCGTGGATGAATACCTCGCCGGCTATTGTTCGCAGATTGATGTGATCATTCACCCGGATAACTCCATCACCATCAGGGATGACGGGCGCGGTATCCCGACGGATATGCACAAGAAACTGAAAAAATCAGCGCTGGAAGTCGTAATGACGGTGCTGCACGCCGGGGGCAAATTCGACAAAGATACTTATAAGGTATCCGGTGGTTTGCACGGGGTGGGGATTTCGTGTGTGAATGCGCTCTCCTCTCACCTGAAAGCAGAAGTACACCGCGATGGCAAGATATATGTACAGGAATATGCCGAGGGTAAGCCACAGTACGATGTCAAGCAAATTGGCGAAGCGGATGACACGGGAACGTATATCACATTCGTACCCGACAAAACGATTTTCGAGTCGGTAGTTTTTAAATACGAAGTGTTGTCGCATCGCCTGCGCGAGTTGGCTTATCTCAACAGCGGGCTCACCCTGTCGCTTATAGATGAGCGCAATCCGGATGAAAAGGGTAATTTCAAAAAGGAAGAGTACCATTCGGAAGGCGGACTGAAGGAGTTTGTCCTGTTTTTGGATGAATCTAAAACACCGCTGATTCCCCAACCGATCCACGTGACTGGCAAGGAAGACGGCGTGGAGGTAGAAGTCGCATTGCAATATAATACCTCTTACTCCGAAAGCATTTATTCGTTTGTCAATAACATCAACACGCGCGAGGGCGGTACCCACGTGAACGGCTTCCGCATGGCGGTCAATCGCGTTTTCAAGCGCTACGGCGAAGACAATGGCTTTTTCAAAAAGCTGAAGTTTACGCCGAGTGGCGAAGATTTCCGTGAAGGTCTGACGGCGGTGGTCGCGGTGAAAGTGCCGGATCCACAGTTTAAAGGACAAACCAAAGGCGAACTGGGTAACTCCGAAGTGACGGGTATCGTTTCCCGCACAGTGGGTGATGCGCTGGCGACTTATCTGGAGGAAAATCCCCGACAGGCAAAACTGATTATCGATAAAGTTATCACGGCAGCCCAGGCACGCGAAGCAGCGCGCAAAGCACGCGAGATGGTGCAGCGCAAAAATGTACTGACCGGTGGTGGTTTGCCGGGTAAACTGGCGGATTGCTCCACGCGCGATCCCGAGCGGTCGGAATTGTTCCTGGTCGAGGGGGACTCGGCAGGCGGCACGGCTAAGCAAGGTCGCGACCGACAATTTCAGGCGATTTTGCCACTGCGCGGTAAGATTCTGAACGTGGAAAAAGCGCTGGAACACAAAATTTACGAAAACGAAGAAATCAAGAATATTTTTACGGCACTGGGTGTCAATATCGAAGAAGACGATGAAGGGGAGCGCATTTTAAATATCAAAAAATTGCGATACCACAAGGTCATCATCATGTGTGATGCCGACGTCGATGGCAGCCACATTACGACCCTGATCCTGACCTTCTTTTTCCGATTTATGACGTCGCTCATCGAAAACGGATATATTTACATTGCCACGCCTCCGCTTTATCGCGTGCAAAGTGGCAAGGAATTCCGCTATTGCTGGAACGAAGAGGAACGCCGCGAAGCGGTTGCTTTCTACAAAGCAAAAGGCGCGTCCGACAACTCGCTCAAAGTGCAGCGCTACAAGGGTCTTGGTGAAATGAACGCCGAGCAGCTCTGGGAAACGACGATGAACCCGGATACGCGCATCCTGCGCCGCGTTACTATTGATGACGCCATCGAAGCAGACCGCATCTTCGCGATGCTGATGGGCGACGAAGTGCCGCCACGCCGCGCATTCATTGAGGCGAACGCCAAGTATGCGAATGTGGATGTTTAGGTTTGCGTTGAAAAGTTGAAGGGTTGAAAAGTTTAGAAACACCGTGCTTTCAACCCTTCAGCCAATTAACCCTTCAGCAACTTTTGTCATCTTTCCAACCAATTTTCTCCTTCCGCACCATTTTCTCAGGTTTTTCCATTATTTTTGCCAATATTTGACATTTCAAAGCTATTCCATTGATTTTGTGACGTTTAAATTTGTGCAAAATGCTGAAAATCGGGGTTTTAGGAACCGGACACCTGGGAAAAATTCACCTCAAGTGTATCCAACTCGCACCAGAATCTTACGAACTCGTCGGTTTTTACGATCCCAATGATAAAGCAGCGCAGCAGGCAATGGAAACCCACGGCATACCTCGTTTTGAAAAACTGGAAGATTTATTCGCCGCTGTGGATGTGGTCGATATCGTCACGCCGACGACGACGCACTACGATGTAGCGAAGCAAGCCATTGAAGCCGGGAAGCATATTTTCATCGAAAAGCCGCTCACCCGCACCATTGCGGAGGCAATGGAACTGGTGGAATTGACCAAAAAGCACGGCGTAAAAGTGCAGGTTGGGCACGTGGAGCGCTTTAATCCCGCGCTGCTCGCACTGGAAGATATGGCGCTCGACCCTATGTTCATCGAAGCGCACCGCCTGGCGGTGTTCAATCCCCGTGGCACGGACGTTTCCGTCATTCTGGATTTGATGATCCACGATCTGGACATCGTGCTGAGCATGGTGAAGTCGCCGGTGAAATTCATCAGCGCCAGCGGTGTAGCAGTGGCCAGCGACACGCCGGATATTGCCAATGCCCGCATCGAATTTGAGAATGGCTGCGTGGCGAATTTGACGGCAAGTCGCATTTCGCTCAAGCAGATGCGCAAGGTGCGCCTGTTCCAGCGCGACGCGTACATCAGCCTCGATTTCCTGGACAAGCAGGCGCAAATCGTGCGGCTATTCGATGAAAATGCGCCCAACTTGCCTCCGGATGCCGGTATGATGGAATTGGAAACCAATCGCGGTAAGAAACTCATTCATGCGTATATGCCGGAAATTGAGCCGGTTAATTCTATAAAAATGGAATTGGAAACCTTTGCGCAAAGCATTATGGAAAATAAAACACCGAGGGTGCCGATCGAAGATGGCTACGCGGCACTGAAGGTTGCGCATGACATCATCGAAGAGATTGAGAAGCGGATGGCGGTGCTGGGGTAAGTGATCGGGAAAGGCAATATTACGAATTATTGAATTTGAATGAAAACTATCTGCTATACACTCACCTTCGGGCTTTTCGTAGTTTTGGCTGCGTGTGATATTATCAATCCAGCCGAGGATATTCCTGCGTATGTTTATGTAGAGTCGTTTCAGGTGAATACCGATAGTCGAAGCGAGGGCACGAATTCCAGCAAAATTGAGGAAGTATGGCTTAGCGTGAATGGCAATTTTCTGGGCGCCTACACCCTGCCTGCGCTCATTCCGATCCTGGAGTCGGGTATGCGTACCCTTACGCTGAGCGCCGGCATCAAAGATAACGGCATTAGCGCCACGCCGGAGATTTACCCTTTTTACGATGATTATGAAGTGCAGCTAGAACTCCGCCCCAACGAAGTGGATACCCTCCGCCCGATCATTGGCTACCGAGACAATACGCGCTTTGCGTTTATTGAGCAGTTTGAAACCGAAGACAGTCATATTTTTCAGGATCTGCGCGCCGGCACTACCGCCAATCGCGTTCAGATCGTGAGCGAAGGCGGGTTGGAAGGCAATTCCGCTTACGTTCAACTGAACGAAGACAACCCGCTGGTAGAACTGGCAACGCTCAATGCCTACCGGGACCTGACCACCCGTGGCTTTGTGGCTTATCTGGAGGTGGACTTCCGCTCGGATGTCATCGTCGTTTTTGGTGTGCAAGGCTTTCGGAACGGTGTACCCGGTACCCCCATTTTTGATCCGGGCTTTTTGCCAGGCGCCACCTGGAGCAAGATTTACTTCAACCTGTCGCCACTCGTATTCGGCAATAATTTTGACGAATTCAAGATACTTTTTCAGGCAATTTTGCCCAACGAAGATGGAGTTTTCATCCAAAAAGACGCCAACATATGGTTGGACAACATCAAACTCGTTCACTTTTGACGGTGGCGAAAAATACACCGCAATCTATCGCTGCCAAGCAGCAGATGATGCGCCGACGGCAGCGGCACACATTTTTTTACAAACTGGCTGATTTTGGGTCGGCTATGCTGGCCTGGGCGATCTTTTTTCTGTATCGCAAAAAACTGGAAAGTGGCTCACTGGATTGGTCGGCGCTGCAGGACATCAATTTCTGGTACGGTACCTTACTCATTCCCACCGGCTGGCTGCTTTTTTACGCTATTTTCGATCTTTATCGCGACATTTATCGTCTCTCGCGCATGGCAACGTTGGGGCGCACGCTGCTACTGAGTTTTTTTGGCGTTGTTTTTCTGTTTTTTACGCTCATCCTCGATGATTTTGTTACGAATTACCCAACTTATTACAACTCCTTTTTAACCCTGTTTTTACTGCACTTCACGATCACGGCTACGGTTCGGATGGCTATTCTCACCCGGGCTACGCGCCGACTGAAAGCCGGGGAGATTACATTCAATACGATTATTATCGGGGGCAACCAGAATGCGCTCGAACTATACAAAGATATTGCAGGCCGCCCAAAGGGGTTGGGGCACAAATTCATCGGGTTTATTGATACCAATGGCAACAGCAAGAACCAACTCTCCGCTCATCTGCCCGATCTGGGAAAAATACAAAACCTTTCGCAGGTAATTGAAAATGAATACATTGAAGAAGCGATCATCGCCATTGAAACCTCCGAACATAATCGCCTGCGCGATATTCTGAATATCTTGTTTGATTTCAACAACCAGGTGCTGGTGAAAATTATTCCGGATATGTACGACATTCTGCTCGGCACGGTGAAAATGAACCATTTGTACGGGGCCGTGCTCATCGAAATCAAGCAGGAACTCATGCCCAAGTGGCAGCGCCTGGTGAAGCGGCTGATCGATATGGTGGCTTCGCTTTTTTTTCTGGTTTTGCTCTCGCCTTTGTATTTGTATATTGCGCTGCGCGTTCGGCTGTCTTCCAGAGGTCCGATTTTTTTTAAACAGGAACGCATTGGCTTGAATGGCAATCCTTTCTATATTTTTAAATTCCGTTCTATGTATGTAGATGCGGAAGAACATGGTCCGCAGCTCTCGCACGATGGCGACCCGCGCTGTACGCCCTGGGGTGCCGTGATGCGCAAGTGGCGGCTGGATGAATTGCCCCAATTCTGGAATGTGCTAAAAGGCGACATGAGCCTCGTGGGGCCGCGCCCGGAGCGCCGCTATTACATCGATCTGATTACGCAGGAAGCCCCCCATTACAAGCATTTGCTCAAAGTGCGCCCCGGCATCACCTCCTGGGGTCAGGTGAAATACGGTTACGCATCGGATGTGGAGCAGATGGTGCAACGCCTGAAATTCGACATTCTCTACATCGAAAATATGTCGCTGGCGCTCGATTTCAAGATCATGTTTTATACGGTACTGGTGCTGATGCAGGGGAAAGGGAAGTAAGTATCATCTGTTGGCAGTTTGAAGCGTACTTTCAAAATTCTTATTTTTGTCCTCTACTCCGGGAAAAGTAAAAAACTGAGACTCAAATTATGGTTGTTTGAGTCAGAAGCGATAACGAGCTGAAAGACAGAGCTTAATACCTAAGTGCCTTTGCGAGATATAAAAACTGCATGGACTATTTGTTTGCTAATACCGCAAAATTGTCAGATTCTCGCAGCAAAAAAGATGATGAATGTCAACAGGAAGGATGATTATTCGCAACGGCGTCAATTCTGTCTGACAAACAGGCGACAAAATTTTTTTCAAAAAAAACTTGTATATATTATTCTTTCAATCGTATATTTGATGCAAAAGTCGCCATCGGGACAAAAAGTTCCGTTTCATCCTGATTATCAATTCATTGTACCTTTCGCTTTATCTGAGCTTTAGAGATTTCAAAATACATTTTCCGGCTACCCGCATTCCAAATACGGCAATTTCACTGGCGTGAATATTTGCCCTGTCAAGGCTTTATTTTATTTAAAACATAAATCCCGTAAGGACATGATGAAAAATGTTACTAAACTACTATTTGTAGCTCTGATTCTGGTTTTGGCCGGATGCCAGAACGACGAGGACTTTTCGGTGGAAACGGCGCTCGCGCGCAATTATTCGGCAAGGGTAGCTACCGAATGGAATAAACTCTACCTCATAGCCGACCGCTATGCCCCCGGCTATCGACCAGGCCCGGCACCCCGTGCGTTGGCGTACATGGGGCTGGCGGCTTACGAGGCCGTTGTTTCTGCTATGCCGGAATACAATTCCGTCAAGGGGTTGTATCGGGAAGAAGGACTGACTATTCCGAACATTGACAATGCAAGCTCGGCTTATCACTGGCCAACTGTTGTGAATGCTTCCTATGGTTATCTGATGCGCCGCTTTTTTCCGCATGTTTCGCCGGAGGTACGCTTCCGGTTCAATTCGCTGGAAACCCAATTTGACCTCGAAGCCCTCAACGAAGTATCCCGCGAGGTTTTTGAACGCTCTAAAGCCTACGGACAGACCGTAGCCGAGGCGGTATATAATTGGTCTGCTACGGACGAATACGGGCACGAAGCTTTTCGTGACTCTCGCCCAACCAGCTACACCCCACCACAGGGCCCTGGCATGTGGCAACCGACTTTCCCGGATTTTTCCGGCGGACTTTTCCCTTACTGGGGCAAAGTACGCACGTTCGCTATTCGCGAATCCGACCTGCTGGCACAGCCACCGGTGCCTTACAGCGAAGTGCTGGACTCCGAGTTCCGCCGCCAGGCTATGGAAGTGTATAACATCAATACGCCTCTACTCAGCTACGAAAACCAGTGGATCGGCGAATTCTGGAGCGATGATACGGAAGGCCTGACGTTTAGTCCGCCCGGTCGGTTTATTTCGATCACCAATCAGGTATTGGAACTGGAGCGCGCTAATCTCGCGCTGGCGTTATACACCTATCTCAAGGTTGGCTTTGCGCTGAATGACGCTGGCGTGGCTTGTTGGTATTCCAAGTATCACTACAATGTGGAGCGCCCGGTGAGCTACATTCGCCGAATGGTAGATTTGGGCTGGGAACCACACCTGTGGTTTTCGCCAAGCTTCCCGGCTTATCCGTCGGGGCACGCTACCTTTGGGGCAGCAGCCTGTGAGGTATTGAGCGATATTTTCGGCGAAAGGTATGCTATGGTGGACCGCTCGCACGAAGGGCGGATTGAGTTTTTGGGTATTCCGCGTTCCTTCCAGTCTTTCCGAGCAATGGCAGAGGAAAATGCCTATTCCCGCATTCCGCTGGGGGTACACTTTCGCATGGACGCGGAGGAGGGCGTACGCCACGGCTATGCCATCGGGCAGCGCGTGGACGAAATGCCGATCCGGAAATAGCCACCGATGCTCAGAAAAACGGTCGGTACATTCAGATGAGTTAACTCCCCTCACTTGCATCAGCCCCGAAAATCGACTCGGTTTTCGGGGCTGATGCTTTCAACGCTGAGGCATCACAACTTTTTACTAACCTGCAAATTAACAAATCAGCGATTGAAGTGCACAACAACATCGAACGATGCATTGTCGCTGGACCCCGTCCAGTGCCAATGATACGGCGTCATTCCCGGGCTGATTGCTGGTTCCTGACGAGTTGGAAGGTGACCCGGGCAAGGCTATGCTTCGAGGTCATTTCCACGCAGATGCCATTTTCGTATCGATATGTGTTGCGGTTGTTGTCCGGCAGGGTTATCTCGTAAAGGTGTGGCGCTACTTCAGCAATGGTCGCGTATGCGCCATAGCGCTCGGAAAATACTTCTTTTATATTTTCAGGCTCGAAATGATAAAGCTTGGCAATGGTGTAAGTTACTTCGCGTTGCATTGTCTTTTCCTTGCCGTCGATATTCATTTCATATTGGTTGCCATTCCGGGTGATGATGGCTTTCTCGCGCACCTTTCCGTTTATTTTTTGCACCATTTCTGACTTTTTCAGAATACCGCCCTCAAATTTCACATCAAAAGCCGAGTGAACCGCTGTGAGCGGTAAGGACATTTCAGCGTCCATTTTTATGGCAAAGTCTTTGCTTTTCAGATTACTTGGCGTCACGATCAGGGTACCGACGGAGCGGCTGCCCAGTTGAATGTCATACTCCAGCACTTGTGATGGCGCGATGGCAACAGAAGAGAAAAAAATCAATATAAAAAAGAATAACGTTTTCATGGTGGTTTCGATTTTTGGCAAATTATAAAATAAGTAACTGGTTTTTTCGTAGAATATTGTTTTTAACAAATTCTAGTTTCCGGAATACTTTTTGGAATAACCAAACCTCCCACGAGCGCTCCGCAGGAGTAACAACAAGAGCATCAGCATTACCTGGATGGTTTTTTGGTGTTCTGACGGATTGTCGTTTCGGCTACACGTAGTTGTGTTTTGCAAACCAGGCAAAGGCGTCGGCGATTGCATTTTCGATGTCAGTTTGCGGCATATTCAGTTCGGTAACGGCTTTCGTTGGCGTGTAGTAGTTGTCGATGGTTAGCATGGAAACATTTGGGTACGTCCAGGAAATTGGCTGGGATACAAATTGTTGGGCTACATCCCCAATACGTCCGATGGCACGCAGCAGAGGAGCCGGGGCATGGAGCATTGGCTTTTGCTTGCCGGTCGCCTGCCCGATTTTTGCAAAAAAGTCGGCATAGCTCAAATTTGCACCTGCCAGCAGGTAGCGTTCGCCCACGCGTCCGTGCTCAATGGCGTTGACAATAGCCGTAGCGGCATCCGATGCCGGCACGTAGTTTTTGCCGCCCGGCGGGCACATCACGAGCGGACTGCGCAGGTAAAACAGGATCATTTTGCCGGAACTGGGCTTGGCATCGCGCGCGCCAATGATAAAAGTCGGATTGACAATCACCGCCGGAATGCCCTGTGCCGCCACTGCTTCCAGCACCAACTGCTCTGCCCGGTATTTCGTATCGATGTAGGGCGTGCTGCCCGACTGATAACCGAAAGCGCCGGTTTCATCGCCCGGTTTTTCCAGCGGGCCGGGAGCGAGCGTATTTGCCGTGCTAACATATATAAATCGCTCTACCTCATATTTTGGTATAGCTGATAATACATTTTTTGTTCCCTGCACATTGACCGCATTGTGCTGGGTAACGTCGGCGCCCCACTGGCTGGTGTTGGCGGCTGCGTGAATGACGATCTGGCAATGGCGCATGGCGGCCCTGACGGATTCGGGATCGGTGATATCGCCTATGTGATGCGTTACCGGTAAATCCGCCAAAGCGATGGTATTGCTCGATTTGCGTAGCAAAACCTTTACGTGATAACCGCGTTGCGTCAATTCGGCGGCTATATTGCTGCCCAACAAGCCCGTAGCTCCCGTAAGTAAAACTTTTCTATCTGGCATGTCTGACGTTCAATTCTTTTGTAAAAACGCGTCCGAGAATTCGCAACCGGAGCGAGTGCGGCGTCCAATTCAGCAAATGGTAGTTGATTTTATTGAGCCAACCCGGTATGATGACGAGCTTGCCGCGTTGCATCTCCTGCAAAGCTATCTCCGCGATTTCTGTTGTCGTTAAGGTACTCAATTTTGCCCAGAATCCATGTTTTGCCAGGCGGAGTTTCTTCTCCGCTGTTGTTTCGATGGGGCCGGGGTGCAGCACGCTCACCCGGATAGAAGTGCGGCGAAGTTCTTCGTGTAAGCCCAGCGAAAAGGAATACACAAAAGCCTTGGATGCCGGATACACGGTTTTGAACGGAATCGGGCTGAAGGCGGCCAGGCTCGAAATATTCAGGATTCGGGCATCGGGATGTTGTCGCAGTTCCGGTACGAACAAGTGTGTCAGCATAGCCAGGGCACGTATGTTCAGCAGGATGATGTTGTCGATATATGCAGTCGAAGCACTTTCAAATAAAGCCGTACCACCAATGCCGGCATTGTTGATCAGTGCATTGACATGCAGATTTCGGGTTTTAATCCAGTTAAAAAATTGCCGGGGTGCATCCGGTTGCGTCAGATCGGTTTCGTAGTGTAGCACCTGTATGCGGTACTTTTGCGCAAGCCTTTGGGCAAAAGCGGGCAGGTTTTCGTTCGGCAGGGAAAGGAGTACGAGATGGCGGCCGCGTTTTGCGTTGGCGATGGCTAAAGCGCGGCCCAGTCCCTGACTGGCGCCAGTGATGACGGTGAAAACAGACGGATGATTCATGATTGTTTTCGATTTTGGTTATGAATTGAATATAGCACAATTGGTTTCGGAAAGGGAAACCAGTTGCAATCCCGGGGATAGAAAATAACCTCAGTGTGCATGGAAGATGCAGGAAATTGAAATACCCCCTACCAGTGTAAAGAAATTTGAATAAAAAAGATCAATCGGAGGCAAAAAGAAAGTCGCTAACTTTGTAAGCAAGCGACTTTTGATATATGAAGGAAAACATGGTGTATTTCTTATCTCTAGTTGGTAGATACCTCAAGCTGGCGAAACGTTGCCTGAAGTTTAATTTTTTTCATAATAATCCGGTTGGATTTTATCTCAAGCGAAGTCGGTAAGATGTAAGTTATTGTTTTTCAGTAAGTTATTTTTAAAAAAATTAAAGTGGCAATAATCTGATTATTACCTTTTTGAATTTTTGCCCGGCGTATTGTTTCAACAAAAACCTGCATAGCTGATTGTTTTCCACCATCTCACACTCTTTCCACGACAGTGGCGATGCCCATGCCGCCGCCTGCGCACAGCGTCACCAGTCCGGTGGAAAGGTCGCGCCGCTCAAGTTCATCGAGCAAAGTGCCGAGTAGCATAGCGCCGGTAGCGCCCAGCGGATGACCGAAGGCAATCGCCCCTCCGTTGACATTCAGTTTTTCCGGGTCGATATCCAGATCGCGCTGAAACTTGAGTGGCACGGCAGCAAAAGCTTCGTTGCATTCCCAGAGGTCAATATCATTGATTTCCATTCCTGCTGCCTGAAGCGCTTTGCGTGCGGCAGGCGTTGGCCCGGTGAGCATAATGACGGGCTCGGTACTGACATTGGCTACGGACAGAATGCGGGCCCTCGGCTTCATCGCCAGTGCTTTGCCCGTTTCGGCATTGGCAATCAGCACAGCGGCTGCCCCATCCACGATGCCGGAAGCGTTGCCTGCTGTGTGCACGTGCTGAATGCGCTCCACGTCGGGATATGCCTGCAGTGCCATTTGATCGAAGCCCATTGCCCCTATTTTGGCGAAAGCCGGCGCTAATGCTGCCAGTCCTTCGAGGGTCGTATCCGGTCGGGGGTGTTCATCGCGTTCCAGAATGAGCAGTCCGTTCTGATCGTATATCGGGACGATGCTTTTCGCAAAATAGCCTTCCTGCCAGGCTTTCTGCGCCCGTTGCTGGGAGAGTAGTGCATAGGCGTCCGCATCTTCGCGGGTAAACCCCTCAATGGTGGCGATGAGATCAGCAGAAATGCCCTGCGGCACGGCATTTACCCTGGCGATCACTTCGGGGTCGTGAAGGATAGGCCCGCCGTCGCTGCCCATTGGCACCCGGCTCATACTTTCCACGCCGCCCGCTACGACCATTTCTGCCCAACCGGCGCGTATTTTCATGGCTGCGAGATTGACGGCTTCCAATCCCGAAGCGCAGTAACGGTTGATCTGCATGCCACTTACTGCATGGCTCCATCCGGCGTACTGAATGGCTGATTTGGCAATGTTGAAGCCCTGATCATCCACGGGCGTTACACAGCCGAAAATAGCATCATCGACCAGCGTGGTATCCAGGTTATGCCGCTGCTGCAACTCCTGCAGCACCGCCGTCAGCAGGCGGATTGGTTTTACTTCATAGAGGGCACCATTGTTTCTGCCTTTTCCGCGCGGCGTGCGCAGCGCATCGTAGATGTAAGCTTCAGACATATTTTTGTTTTTTGCGGTTTGCTGTTAATACGGCGCACCAAGTCCATAGGCATTGATCTGGCTCATGGTTTCCAGCACTTCTGTTGGCGTCAGGTAGTGTGCGTCCAGAAACGCTTTGGAAGCTTCGTAATGAGCTTTTGCCTGAGGGGCCGTGCGAACATATTCGGCGTACTCGAAGAGTTGCCAACCCAGGCTCCGGTAAATAACGACCGCATCGGTAGCGCGCTCGTGCATTTTGCGAAAATCTGCGTCAATGGCGTATTTCATACCAAACTTCAGCAACTGCCAGAAGTTGTACTGCTGATAGTGCAGCGTGTGCCCCAGCTCGTGCGCCAGAATGGCGACCTGGGCATCAAAGGGCAGGTTTTTCAGCAGAATGGGGTTCATAGCTGTGGTGCTTTTGCTGCTGATGATGACTTGAAACTCCCATTGGTCGCGCTTGCCGAACATGGTCAGCAAATTTGGGCGGGAGGAAAGCGGAATGAGCGCTTCCCGATGTACAAAGTTGATTCGGACGTTTTTCAGCTCCGGGAAATAGCGCAACGCCAGGAGGCATGGTAGTTCGTAGCCTTCCGGGAGCGTTTTTCGGTTACCAAATTCCTGGAGCAGTACGTCCCTTTGCATAGCCCAGTACAGGGAGTCCAGTTCCCGAACCGGCATAACTTCTGATACAGCCAGTTCCTGCCTGGCATCCACCTGAGGGATCAGATATACAGCCGCCAGAAAAAGCCCCAGCCCCAGCAGAATGAACAAGGATACGCGCAATATTTTTTTAAACATGGCATTAGGTGTTTGTAAAGGCAGGAGTAAAGATAGGATTTCCTGAACAATGCGGAATGGAATGATCGCTTTCTGTATTTTACAGCCGCAATTTGTCACATTTTAACCTGATTGTACGTTGATGATAAAAAAAATGCGTCCACAAAACGTTACTCTGGCAAAATTTTGCGTCATAAGGATATGACATCTGTCGAAGGATTTAGAGTATGTTTAAAGTTCATCTTTTGATCTGCAAATGTTCATCTATGGAACCCCGCCAAAGGCGGGTAAACTCACTTTGCCTTTTTTTCGCTCCGTAGCGCTGCTATGCAGCTCAAAAAACGCTTTGTGAGAACCCAAATCTGACCATTTTCGACTTCAAAAACGAATTTTAAACATACTCTTAAACTTGATTACAAACCTTTACCTTAAATCTAAAACCATTTAACAATTATGAAAAAGTTTTTGCTTCAAATTACTGGTTTGGCTTTACTCACGGGGCTTTTGCTCACTACTGGCTGTACGGAAGACGGCACGACGGACCCCGGCGGCGGGAGCGACATTCCACCGCTGATTAGCCTGGCATCCGAAATTGATTTTGTCAGTACCGATGCGGAAGTGGATGCGGGCGGTACATTCAGCGTAAAGCTGAGGCTTCAAACCGGCACCAATCCTTTGCAATCGGTGCGCATTCGGGAAGATAATACCAACTTGCCGAACAATCGCTTCGTGATCAACGGTGGCGCAATTACCTCCAACAATCCGTTCCTGATCACCGGTGCGAGCAAGAGCGGCGCAACTTTTGAAATCGACATTCAGGTACACGACGGCTTCCAGGAGACCAAAACCTATAACTTCGAGGTGACCGATGAAAAGGGGCTGACCGATGCGGTTTCGCTGGCAATTACCACCAAAGGAGAAGCCGTGACGACACTCACGGGCGTGTTGCTCAATCAGGCAGGTCCAGCGGGTCAGGGCGGCCTTGATCTGAATACGGGCGATGGTACCGGAACCGTTGGCTCTGATCCTTCCACTACGAATGCGGAAATTCGTGATATGGGTATTGATATCAATCAACCCAATGCTCAGAACTGGCGTCAGCAAATTGCTGGTATAAATGGAGCTGTTATCAGAACAATTGGTGGTGGTATGCCGGAAAACTTCAACTTTGGCGCAGTGGCCTTCAAGGAAGAAATCGCCGCTGCTTTTGAAAGTGGTAATGATTTGACTGCTACGCTGATGGTAAGTGGTGTGACCTACGATGTGACTTCTCCGCTGAAAGAAGGAGATATCTTTACAGTTAAAAGAGATGACGAGTACTACCTGGTACAAGTGGCAAAAATCACCGTAACGGCTAGTGATAACCAGGATAGCTACGAATTCAATATCAAATACTAACAATCGCATTTTGGCTTAAGCCAAAATGTTGAAAAGACCCGGCGCCCCATTTGCCGGGTCTTTCCATTTCCCGGATGCGCTCTTTTTTCTGTTTCGCTTTTTTCCGCTATTTTTGCAGGCACAACCGAAAATGATGTTATGAGAAAGCTGTTTTTATTGTTGGTAGGAAGCATTTTTGTGCTAAAGGCGCTTTCGGCGCAGTGCAATTTTGCGGTAAACGAAGTTGATCCTTTTGATAGCACCCATCTGGTGGCATTGCAGCCCATATCCGTGGGGTATAAAATTCCCAGCCAATACACCGGCGATGATGGCAACCTGACGATGATCGATCAGGGTAAAGTACTCATTACCTACACGGAAAATGACAGCATCAGCGGATTTTTCTTCACGCTGGCGCTGGTGGAACGTGGCTATTATTCGACAAAAGACGGCGTGCAAATCGGCTTGCTTCTCTCGGATGATCGCGTCTTCTGGCTGCCTAATTTTCCTGACCAGGGCGAATTCGACAGCAATACCAATATGCGCATCTATCAGCACACCTGCGTGCTGCCAATGGATGTGTACTACGCGCTGACTTTTCACAAGGTCAAAATGATTCGGGTGATGTATCCCGGCTTTAAGAAAACGCTGGAAATACTGCCCGAACAGCAGGACGACATCCGCGAGGCCTTGCGCTGCGTGGGCGAAGCCGTCGGGCTGTATCCGGTGAAGCCATAGCTCCTTCTCTACCGAATTATCTTCCTTTATAATCAATTGATTCACAATATTTTTTCTTAAAAGCCAGACATTGCAGGATTAGTTGAAATGCTTTGGTTTTCCCTGGCTGAAGTGTTAATTTTGCGAACGAACATTCGTTTCAAAAGAATATGCAACATGGAAGACAATACACTTCTGGGCGCTGTAACTACATCGGTGGAAAATGGCATCGGCACGATTGAATTTTATCATCCGGCGCACAATTCCATGCCGGGCAAATTGCTGGCACAACTGACAGAGGCTATCCGCGAGGCAGGTACTAACGACGATATCCGGGTCATTGTATTGAAAAGTGCGGGCGACCGGACGTTCTGTGCCGGCGCAAGCTTCGACGAACTAGCGTCCATTCGGGAACTTGAAAGCGGCAAGCGCTTTTTCATGGGGTTTGCCAACGTCATCAATGCCATGCGGAAGTGCCCCAAGTTCATCATCGGGCGCATCCAGGGTAAAGCAGTAGGCGGTGGTGTGGGGCTGGCATCGGCAACCGATTTCTGCGTTGCTACGAAATACGCCTCGGTCAAGCTGAGCGAATTAGCCATTGGCATCGGACCATTCGTGGTGGGCCCGGCGGTGGAGCGGAAAGTTGGTACATCGGCATTTACACAACTGGCCATTGACGCGACCAACTGGCAAACAGCTGAATGGGCAAAAGACAAAGGAATGTACACGGCAATTTTTGACGATATAGACACGATGGATGCACACCTGCAAGCGCTGGCAGAACAACTGGCTGCTTCCAGCCCCGAAGCCATGCAACACCTGAAGGGAGCAATCTGGGCGGGCACGGAAAACTGGGATACCCTGCTGGCGGAGCGCGCAGCCATGAGCGGGCAGTTGGTATTGTCTGATTTTACAAAAAAGGCAATTGCCGCATTCAAACAAAAATCGTAAGCGGAATATGTCAAAATTTGATGCTATTATTTGGCAGTTTTTACAAAAAGTGGAGAACCAGCTGTTGGAAAATAATCCCGCAGAAGTGCTGCAAACCTTTGAGCGCCTCCGGGCGATGGGATATGCGGAGAAGGACGCCAAATACCTGATGGCCCAGTGCGTAGCCAGCGAGATGAACCGCGCCGTAGAACTGGACGTACAGTTCGACCGACAGCGATACATTGAATTATTGCAACAATTGCCTCAGTCACCAGAATAACCAAATTGTAGCCTTAACCAAATACGCTATTTTATCATGAATGAATTTCTCCAAGCCACGGATTTGCTGGATGCCGATCATCCGGCTGTAAAAGTTTACGCGGAGCACATCACCAACGGCGCCCGCCTCGACATGCAGAAAGCAGTGCGCATATATTACATGGTGCGCGATAGCTGGAAGTACAACCCCTACAATGTAAATATGAGCGCGGATGCGCTACGCGCCAGCAGTATTCTCGCCAGAAGAGAGGGGCACTGTCTGGACAAAGCCATTCTTATGATTGCCTTGCTGCGCGCAGTTGGTGTGCCGGCAAGATTGCGCCTGGCCAAAGTACGCAACCACATCGCCGCCGAACGGCTCGTCGAAATTTTTGGCACGGACGAACTGACGCCTCACGGCTACGTGGAGGTGTGGCTGAATGATAACTGGGTAAAAGCAACGCCTGCTTTCAATCAGGAGCTATGCGAAAAACTCGGCGTGGAAGTTTTGAATTTTGACGGTCGAAACGACTCTGTTTTCCAGGAATTTGACAAAGCGGAGGGCAAATTCATGGAATACCTGGAAGATTATGGCGCTTTTGCCGACGTACCCCTGGATTTTATCATTGCTAACCTGAAGGAACACTATCCGCGTTTTTACAATACGGACGAGGTCTGGACAAGAGAAAAATTCATGGCGTTGGCTGCCGTCTCGGCTGATAACTGATTCCTGGTTTTCATTGGTCTAGGTTGCTTTTCCTTTTATCGAAAAAGATGGATGGGCTGGCACGGGGTTGTTTTCTTTGTATGCGAATTTTGATACAGAGAAAAAAACACCTGACTTCTGATGAAAAAATTACTCTTTTCATTTGCACAAGCGCTGGAAAGCATTCGCGCCAACTTATTTCACACTTTTCTCTCCATTTTAGGCATCGTCATTGGCGTGGCGGCGCTGGTTGCCATTCTGTCGCTCATTGACGGTATGGAAAAATACGCCCGAGAGCAAATCAACCAAACGACCAATCTGCAAAATGTTCAGGTGGAAACACAAACCCACAAAATGGTCAATAACGTTCGGCTGACCAAAGATACGTTTGCTGTTTTGAACTTTGAAAAATTTACTGTTTTGCAGACTGCAGTTGCCCCAATAGCAAACGGATACATCACCTTTGTGCAACCCAGCGAAGTATATCTCGATGGCTCCGAAAAAACCTTCGGCGCGATGCTCACCGGCGTGGCGCCCACCCTGCCCAATCTGCCTGGCATGCCTCAAATGACACTTGAACACGGTCGGTTGTTTGATAATTCGGAAGTTCAAAGCCAATCAAAGGTAGCGATCATCAATCATCGGCTGGCACAGGATATGGCAGGAGATGAAAAACCGACAACCCTGCTCGGTAAAACGATCCGGCTGAGTGATGAGACCTTTGAAATTATCGGCATTCTCGAGAAAAATGTGGTTCCGCGGGGGCAGGTCTTTGTACCATTTACATTGATTTCGGAGGCGGCGTTTTCCGATAGTCCGCCAAGCGCTTATTTTGTGGCCCACGATATATTGGATATTCCGGATATTAAAAACAAAATGGCAACGGCGCTGCAAGCAGAATTCCCGGAATTGCACGAAGATTTTCGAATTTCTTCGAATGAATTTCGCGTCGATCAGGCTGCAAAGGGATTTCTGGTTTTCCGGGTCATTATGGGTATGATTGTTGGCATTTCGGTGCTGGTAGGCGGCATCGGTGTGATGAACGTTTTGCTGATCTCCGTGACGGAACGTACGCCGGAAATCGGGCTGCGCAAAGCCCTGGGTGCAAACCGGCGCGACATCATGCAGCTCTTTCTTTCGGAATCGATCACGATTTCATTTTTGGGAAGTTTGCTGGGGGTCATTTTCGGCATCCTGGCAACGCTGGTTGCTATTCCCATCATAAAAATGATTACCGAAGTACCATTTCAGGCTGCTTATACTTTCAATACAATGCTTCTGATAGCTATTATTGCTGTTTTGATTGGCATCATTTTCGGCACTTATCCTGCGATGAAGGCAGCCCGCCTCGATCCGGTGGAAGCCATTCGGCGGGAGTGAAGCCAATCATCGCATGATCGTCACACTACCCGTTGCCACCTGTTCTTCTCCATTGCAAATATGCCGGATGCGATACAGCATGACGCCGGAGTTGACGGGTTGCCCTTTGAACGAGCCGTCCCAGCGATCGAAGGGATCTTCCGTATAAAAAACGCGTCCCCCCCAGCGATCAAAAATTTCAAACGAAACCAGCTCCTGAAGGGCAAAGGGATTGCTGATGCCATAGGTATCATTCAAGCCATCATTGTTTGGCGTGAAAGCCTGCGGCAGGAAGACCGTTTCACAATCGAGCGTCGTCGGGTCCACCACGTTTACACGAATCGTATCAGTTGCCACACAGGCGGAAACATCATCGGCGATGCCGACCGTGTAGAACTGAATGCCCGAATTGGTTGGCGTGATCGTTGGATTCGGGGCGTTGGGCGGCGTGACTTCTGCCGCCGGCGACCAACTGAAGCGTGTGCCGCAAGTTTCTGATAATTGGATGGGCACCGAACCACCGAGGAAAATGAGGGTGTCGCGGTTGGTAATTTTATCCGGTCCGCTGTACAAATCCCGCGCTTCCAGTTCATCCAACGCCCGAAAATAAACGCGGAAGTCGTCGATCAAGCCGGAGAATCCTCTTTCATTTGGCCCCAGGCATTCGCTGTTGCCGAGGATGAGCGGCCCGTCGTTGAGAATATTGACGCGACTGTTTGTTAATTGCTCCTGCCGCAATTGCCCGTTGATATACAACCGAACCCTTGTACTCTGCCGAATGATGGTAACCTGATTCCAACAGATATTCGGATTGATTCTTTCCACCAGGGAAATGCTCTTTGACTGATTTTCGCCCAAAAAGACATTAAGCGTTCGCGTAAGCGGCGCATAGCGCACATAAAAAGAGCGTTCGGATGAGCAGTCGGTACTGTATTTTGACAGCAGATACTGCGTACCGCCGGTTGCAATGTTTTTAAAATAAAAGCTAACCGTAAAGTCTTCGGTGTCAAATTCTTGCGTAACCGGTCCGAGGAAGACGATTTGATCGTTCACCCCATTGAGACGGAGGGAGCTATCGCGAACGCCACAGGCGAAAGTCGGACTGCCTTCGGGAATGCCCGTATTGGCAGTATTGCCGGTTACATCGGTAAAATCTTGATCGAAAGTGTAGTAGGCGACCAGCCCAACGCGGGTTTGTGCGCTTAGCATCACCGTCAGGAATGTAAAAAGAGCAAGGAATCGGTATTTCATGGGAAACATTGAATGATGGTCCTTTTTTTTAGAATTCAGCCCAATAAAATGCAGGGCAGTTGTTTTGTTCAACTACCATAACGCAGCGGGCAGCGCAATATTTTTTAACCAAAAAGATTAGACAAATCGCCCATACCCGGCGGCATCATACTTTTTATGAGCTTTTGCGATTCTTCGGCTTCTTTGGCGGCAGCCAGTTCCAGGGCGCGGTTGACCGCCACCGTCACCAGGTCTTCTACCTGCTCCACGTCTTCCCAGTCCAGGGCTTCTTTATTGATGGCAATATTCAGGATTTCGCGATTGGCATTGGCGCTTACTTTTACGGCGCCGTCGCCCGCCTGAGCTTCGACGGTAATTTTGGCGAGCTGCGCGCGCATCTCCTGTTGTTTTTCCTCCAGGTTTCCAAACATATCTCCAAACATAATGTGTGTTTTTAATTTGCGAAAGTACATTCTTTCAACTGTATTCGCTGCTCTGAAGTTGTACAAAATGATGAAAAACTATCGGCCAGACTTACCGCCGACCAGTTCGTCGAGTACGTAGATCAGGCTGATACCGGCGAAAAAGTACCAGTCGTTTTTGTTCGGATTGCCGTTATAACTGATACCATCGATGTAATCGGAAAAAGTGGCTCGGGTGCCAAATTCGGCAGTGACGAGAAAATCCGGCGATATGTCGAAGCGCATGCCGGCAGAAATCGGTACGACGAGGAAGGTAGAAATGGCATCCGGTTCGGGTATTTTACTGCGGTCTTCGGCGGGCATCTGCAGGCGCAGATTGGTGAATGCCGCCCCCAGCCCGACAGACACAAACGGGTTGTAGCGCGGTACGAATAAGCCCGAGCCGGAATAGCGATTCGTACCGAAGAAGTTCCACTCGGAGTGCATCGCCAGTTCAATAATGGAGTTTTCCATGGACCATTCGCGCTGGCCCGGGCGGAAGCTTTCGCGGTTGCGGTCGTTGCCGGAAATTTTTCCCCAGGTTACCGTGCCTTTGATCGCCAGGTTGGAGTTCAGCAAGTAACGGTACAAGCCGCCCAGCGCCAGGTTGGTTTCCGAGGCGGCAATAGGTGTTGGTGACAAATCGCCCTGGTATTGGGCAATGCCGACAAAAATTCCGGCCTCGGTGCTTTTTTGGGCTGTCAATGCGCCCGAACCAAGCAGGAGAAAATAAAGCAGACAAGTGCGTAGTTTAGTGCTCATATTGTTTGGTGTTCGTTATTGGGAATTATGATTCCAGCTAAAATAGATGGAAAAATGCAAAGCGGCAAGCAAACCAGAAAATCGGGTATTAAATTTTGCATAAAAAGTAGGAATGTGACAAAACAGCAGCATTACTTTCCTCTATTTTAACGCCGGAACAGCAACAAAAGCCGATTCAGAAAGTTTTTATAGCAACAGCTTGCGGGCTTTTTTTTACTTTTGCAAGTCGGTAGGTTAAACTTTCAGGCCGGAGTAACCATCCAAAGCTTTACGAAAAAAAAGAGGAATGTATGCCACTGGATCAGATAGATGTCGATAATTTGGGTAGCGGTAAAGAGATGACGTTTCTGGATCATCTGGAGGAGCTGCGCTGGCACATCATACGCGGCCTGCTGGCTATTTTGGTCGGAGCTATTGTGTTGTTTATTTTTCAGGATTTTGTATTTGGTACCATTGTTTTCGGACCGTCGAGGGAAGATTTTTTATCCTATCGCTTATTCTGCCAGTGGTCGCACGCGCTGGGGCTGGGCGAGACGATGTGCATTACGCCGCCGGTATTCGACACGCAGGCGACCGGCGTTGGCGAGCCCTTTATCACGGCGATCAAGGTTTCCATTATTGGCGGGTTTATCGTCGGTTTTCCATTCGTATTCGGGGAGTTGTGGCGTTTCATCCGCCCGGGCTTGTATCCGCAGGAGCGCAATGCCACGCGCGGTGCGGTTTTTGTCTGTACAGCATTATTTCTGACCGGCGTTTTGTTTGGCTACTTCGTCATTGCACCCTTTGGCGTACGATTTCTGGTGGGGTACGAAATTGCGGGCGTGGTCAATCGCCCAACACTGGGTTCCCTCATCGGTTACATGGTGATGTTTACCGTGCCGAGCGGCATTATTTTTGAACTGCCGGTGGTGGTGTATGTTTTGTCCAGAATTGGCTTGCTAACACCCGACATCATGCGCAAATACCGACGCCACGCCATTGTAGGCGTGCTGGTGGTGGCCGCTATTTTCACGCCGCCGGATGCCGTTACGCAGTTTTTAATTGGCATACCGCTCTTTATCTTGTACGAAATCAGCATTATGATTTCTGCGAGAGTTGTCAAACAATTAGAGCGACAAGAACGCGAAGGGTCACTTATAAATCGAAACTAATCTCATGCAAAGAGTTTCAACAAATCTGACTTTATTTTACAAATTATTTCTGCCAACCTTCTGGTTTGCCTTCTTTGGCGCAGCAACGATCGCTTTGTTTACCCTTACCAGCAATCAAACCTTGCAATTTATTGTGATATCCCTGTTTTTGGGAGGGCTGGCACTGATGTACTTTACCATTTTTCAATTCAAGCGCATAGAGATGGGGGAAGAGGCATTCTACGCAACCAATTACTTCCAGCATTTTCAGTATCCTTATTCCAATGTGGAAAAAATTACCCACCGGAATTATCTTATTCTTCGCACCGCAATCATTCACTTGCGGGTACCGGGCACTTTCGGCAAACGAATTGTCTTCGTTCCCAGCAAAACCCTTTACCGGGATTTTTGGGAAACCCACCCTGAACTGCGGGTGGAACTAAAGCGATAAACCCACTTTACGTTTTCCTAACCATAGGTTAACCAAAATTTAATATTTCATTTCCCTTTCAATTGAAATAAAAACCTCAACTTATAGCGATAAATAAATTTTCCTACATTTCAAATTTTATTTCTACTATGGCAGATCAAATGGAATCGCTCAAATTAGTTAACGAGAGCGGAAAGATTACAGTATCTCTTGAAGGTAAAAATGGCAACATTATGGCTGGTGGCGATGGTACCAACGGCGACTTACGCCTTCGCAATGCCAATGATGACACCACGGTGCACCTGGATGGTGGTACCGCCAATATTATTTTGGGTGGCTCTGGACACCAGGGCGACGTAACCCTGAAAGACACCGAAGGTAAAAACACCGTTCATATTGATGGTGGCAATGCTAACTTCCACGCCGGTGGCAATGGGCACAACGGCGACATTCGCCTGATGCACGCCGAAGGCGAAATGACCGTGCATATCGACGGCGGCACCGGCAACATGAAGCTCGGCGGCGCTGGCAGCGAGGGCGACCTGGCGCTCGTGGATAACCAAGGTAAGCAAACCATTCACCTGGATGGTGGTAATGGCAACGTTCACGCCGGTGGCAACGGTCACAACGGCGATTTTCGCGCAAAAAATGGTGTAGGTGACACCACGGTTCACCTGGACGGTGAAACGGGCAATGGTATCTTCGGTGGTGCCGGCACGCAAGGTGATATTTCACTGCGAGATAAAGATGGAAAATCGACCATTCACCTCGACGGCGGCAACGCCAACATTCATTTTGGTGGCAACGGTCATAATGCCGATATCCGTATGATGGATGCCAACGGCAAGATGACTTTCCACATCGATGGCGGCACGGGCAATATCATCTCTGGCGGCGAAGATCATGACGGCGATTTGATGATGAAAAATTCCAAAGGTATCACTAGTGTAGAACTGGAAGCGCACGAAGGCACTGTACGCTTGCGTAATGGCAACGATAAAGTAACCGTGGAAATGATCGGTAAATCAGGAACCCTATCTCTCGGTGGCGGCAACTCTGATGGTGAAATCTACGTCAACAATGGCGCTGGCGAGAAAATCATCGAACTCGATGGTAATTCTGGCGACATCAAAATCAATGGCGCCTCTGTACAAACGGCGGATTTCGTTTTTGAAAATGACTACGCACTGCCGCAATTGGATGAAGTAAATAACTTTATTCAATCCAACAAGCATTTGCCCGGCGTACCTTCTGCTGCCGAAATGAGAGTAAATGGCATTGGCTTGAGCGCGATGTCTTCGACTTTATTGCAAAAAGTAGAAGAACTGACGCTGTACATGATTCAGCAAAATGAAACGATCAAAGCGCAGCAAGCGCGTATTGAGGCATTGGAAAAGAAACAATAGAAATATGGAAAGTGATCTGATGGCTTTAAGTCATCAGATCACTAAATAACTACTAATTTCCACACCCCAGCTCCGGGCTGCTTCCAATCGGCTGCCCATCCGGCAACTCCGGAATGT
>CAZFBU010000011.1:25280-44459 GCA_964517175.1 uncultured Saprospiraceae bacterium | reverse complement strand
ACTTCCCACTTCCCACTTCCCACTTCCACCTCATTCCTTAATCTTCCACTCCAGGCGGTTCAGCATCACCTTGCCATTGTTAATAATCAAAAGCGGATCGTACAGCGTGACAAGGTATTCCAGCGGATTGCTCTCCACCACGAGGATATCTGCATCCATACCTTCAGCGATTTTGCCGGTGTGATCATCCACTTTCAGCAATTCCGCTGCCAGAGAAGTCGCCGACTGAATAATCTGCAGTGGTTTCATACCAACGCCTTCGAATTCCAACAATTCTGCCTGTACTCGCAAAGTTCCATCCAGATCATAGCCTGTGTCGGTCGATGCGACCACTTTCACGCCAATTTCAGTGGCGCGACGCACCATGCCGCGCATGCGAGGGAGCATGTACTGCCCGCGAATCATGAGCGGCGGCACGTCATAATCGCCGCCCGGCTCGGTTAGGTCGGTCACAACCGCCATCGTGGGCACCAGGTATGTACCACGTTCTTTCATCAATTGCAGGGTTTCATCGCTCAGGTAGGTGCCATGCTCAATGCTGCGTACGCCGCCGAGCACTGCTGCACGGCCGCCTTCGTCGCCATGCGCGTGTGCTGCCACTGGAATGCCCGCTGCGGCTGCCGTTTCAACGATGGCGTGCATTTGCGCTTCATTATAATAGGGTTCGCGCGGATCGGTACTCGCCAAACCCGCCCGGGCGGTCGCATTCACCTTGATACAATCGACGCCATGATCGACCATGACCTGCGTCATACGCTTTACTTCTTCTACGGTTTTCACGCCGCCAGGATAAAGGTCTGCCATTTCCGGATGATCCATAAAAAAGCCTTCCGCCGGCGAGTGGCGCACGTGGTAGCCAGCCGCCAGAAATTCCGGAATATCAAAGTAGCCGGTTTGGTGCAATTCGCGCATACCGACATCCATGAAATGATCCACGCCCATACTGCGCACGGTCGTCACGCCGGACATCAGCGCCCGCCTGGCATTTTCCAAATTGCGGATGTGCGCGTGCGCATCAATCAAGCCGGGCATGACATAGCGCCCGTTCAGATTGATAATGGTTGCATTTTCCGGAACGCTGGGCGCGCCGCTGGTAATGGTTTGAATTTTGCCATTGCGAATGATCAAAGTGGCATTTTCTCGAATTTGGTCGGTGACGCCATCAAGAATGTTGGCGTTGGTCAGAACTAAGGTTTCCGATTGCGCAAAAGTCAATGACACGCAGCAAGCGGAAATAAGGAATAGATTGAATAAGCGAAGCATAGGTTAGTTTTTGTCCAAATATAGGGAAAATCAGCACGGATATTTTAACAAAAAGAGCAAATTGTTTTGAAATTTTAAAATAATGCAAAATTATATTTTACGGTGCTTAAATTAGCTGTTTGATATTTTCAACACTTCTGAATTGTTTACGTTATGCAAATAAAAATGCGATGAAAATTTTACTTACCGGTGCGACCGGATATATCGGGAAGCGGCTATTGCCAGTACTTTTGCAGCAAGGGCACGAAGTGATTTGCAGTGTGCGTGATGCCCAGCGCTTTACGAATCCGGTGCCAGACCGGTCAGTGGAGGTGTTTGAGGCGGATTTTGCCCATCCCATTGATATGGATGACGCGCCAAAGGACTTTGATGTGGCGTTTTACCTTATCCATTCGCTGGGTACTTCCATTGGCGGTTTTACGGAACTGGAAGCGGAGGTTGCCCGGAATTTCCGGGATTTCATGAACCATACGAATGCGAAGCAAATCATTTACCTCACCGGTATCGTGAATGATGAGCACTTGAGTGAGCACCTGGAGTCGAGATTGGCCGTGGAACGCATTCTGAGCGAAAGTAAAGTGCCGCTTACGGCCTTGCGGGCGGGCATCATTGTGGGTTCGGGGAGCGCATCGTTTGAGATCATCCGCGATCTGGCGGAGAAATTGCCGGTGATGGTGGCACCCAAGTGGGTGGAAACGCGCTGTCAGCCGGTTGCCATTCGCAATGTGATCGAATTTCTGACCGAGGTGATGCTGCGCGAAGATTGTTACGACCAAAATTTTGACATTGGCTGCCGCGAAATCGTCACTTACCGGGAGATGCTGCTGCAATACGCCGAGGTACGCCGCCTCCGGCGCTGGATTTTTACCGTGCCGGTGATGACCCCGCGCTTGTCTTCCTATTGGTTGTATTTTGTGACCTCGACTTCGTATCCGCTGGCGGTCAATCTGGTGAACAGCATGAAGGTGGATGTTATCTGTCGCAATAATGATCTGGCGGATAAATTGGGGATTCACCTATATACTTACAAAGAAGCAGTGGATATGGCATTTGCAAAAATAGAGCAAAACGCGATTGTGTCGAGCTGGAAGGATGCGCTCGCGAGCAGCTACGAAGGGCAAAATATTTTTGACTTTGTGCAAGTGCCGGTCAATGGTTGCTTTGTTGACTATCGGAATCGGACGATTGAAGCCTCCGACACGGAACAGGTGATGCGCAACATCTGGTCGATCGGTGGCGATCGGGGCTGGTACTACGGCAATTGGCTGTGGCGGATTCGGGGCTTTCTCGATAAGATGGTCGGTGGCGTGGGTTTGCGGCGTGGGCGGACGCACCCCGAGGAGATCAATCCGGGCGATGCGCTGGACTTTTGGCGCGTATTGGTGGCAGATCGGGACAAGCGGCGCCTATTGCTGTATGCTGAGATGAAGCTGCCCGGAGAAGCCTGGCTGGAATTCAAAATCACGGAGAATGGTGAAAACAAACGCATCATTCATCAACAGGCAACTTTTCGCCCCTATGGCATCTGGGGGCGGCTGTACTGGTACGCCGTGCTGCCTTTTCACTACTTCATTTTTAATGGTATGATTGACAAAATGAAGGCATTGGGTAAATAAAAAAATCATCTGATGACCCGAGTCACCAGATGATTTCGTATTTTATTGAAAATCAGCTTACATCAATCTTGCCTGGCGTACGCTTCCATTGGCGGGCACGTGCACACCAGATTACGGTCGCCGTAAGCATTATTGATGCGTGCTACCGAGGGCCAGAATTTGTGCCCCACCCGCAGGTACTCCAGCGGATAGGCTGCCCGCTCGCGCGTGTACGGAAAGTTCCAGTGATCGGTGGTAATCATCGCCAATGTATGCGGTGCATTGTGCAGTAAATTATTGGAGCTATCTACCGATCCCATTGCAATCTCATCGATTTCACGACGGATGGCAATCAACGCATCGCAAAAGCGATCCAACTCATCTTTGTCTTCGCTCTCTGTCGGTTCGATCATAATGGTATTAACTACCGGCCAGGACAGCGTCGGTGCGTGGAAGCCATAATCCATCAGTCGTTTGGCGAGATCTTCTGCACTGATGTACATCTTGAACGGTCGCAGGTCCACGATCAATTCGTGCGCAGAATGCCCTTTTTCACCCACATACAGGATTTTATAATCATCTTCCAGGCGCGCCTTGATGTAATTGGCATTCAAAATCGCATATTTTGTAGCGTCCAGCAAGCCCTGCTTACCCAGCATTTTAATGTAGCCATAGGAAATAACCAGGATACTTGCGCTGCCCCATGGCGCTGCCGAAACCGCCGTAATGCCCTGCTCGCCACCGGTTTCCACCAATGGGTGCTTGGGCAGGAAAGGCTTCAGGCTCTCGTTCACACAGATCGGGCCCATGCCGGGGCCGCCGCCGCCGTGCGGGATGGCAAAGGTTTTGTGTAGATTCAGGTGACAAACATCTGCGCCAATGATGCCCGGGCTGGTGAGTCCAACCTGCGCGTTCATATTTGCACCATCCATATACACTTTTCCACCATGTCGGTGAATCAGATCACAAATATCCTTGATACCAGTTTCAAAAACTCCGTGGGTGGACGGATAGGTGATCATCAATGCCGCCAGGTTTTCGCTGTATTTTTTAGCTTTTTCCTTCAGGTCATCCATGTCGATATTGCCTTCCTCGTCGCATTCTACCACGACGACCTTCATGCCTGCCATCACTGCACTCGCCGGGTTGGTGCCGTGCGCCGAAGACGGGATGAGTGCAATGTTGCGGTGGGTATTGCCATTGGCTTCATGATAAGCGCTGATCGTCAATAAGCCTGCGTATTCGCCCTGTGCGCCAGAATTTGGCTGCAACGAACAAGCCGCAAAGCCGGTAATTTCAGAGAGATAAGCCTCCAGTTCTTCAAATATTTTCAGATACCCTTTCGCCTGGTTAAGTGGTGCAAATGGGTGCAAATTGGCGAAAGCCGCCCAGCTTACGGGAATCAGCTCTGCTGCTGCGTTCAGCTTCATCGTGCAGGAGCCCAGCGGAATCATGGATTGCGTCAGTGATAAATCTTTATTTTCCAGCGTTTTGATATAACGCATCATTTTACTTTCGGTATGGTACGTATTAAAAACCGGATGCGTCAGGAACTCGCTCTCGCGCTTCAGTTTTGCCGGTATTTGATAATCGGCGGGATCGCTGGCATCAAACGGACTGTCTTTGCCATTCGCTTCGGCGAAAATAGCCACAATTTTTTCAATAGCTTTCAGATTGGTCGTTTCATCAATGCTGATTTGAATTGCATTTTCCGAATAGTGGAAATTGATCTCGTGACTCAATGCCAGCCGGTGAATGTGTTTGCGCGTCGCATCATTTACCTGGAGGCTGAGCGTATCGAAATAGAATTCGTTCTGCTGTTCGTAGCCCAATGCTTTCAAGTGACGATCGAGAATTTGCGTCAGCGTATGCACGCGCTCAGCGATGGCTTTGATTCCTTTCGGACCGTGGTACACCCCGTACATACCCGCCATGATGGCGAGTAGCGCCTGGGCGGTACAAATGTTGGACGTCGCTTTCTCGCGGCGAATGTGCTGTTCGCGCGTTTGCAGCGCCATGCGCAGCGCCACATTGTCTTGCATATCAACAGAAACGCCAATAATACGCCCAGGAATCTGGCGTTTGAAATCATCTTTTGTAGCAAAATAAGCCGCGTGCGGACCGCCATAGCCCATCGGTACGCCAAAGCGTTGGGTGTTACCCACGGCGGCATCCGCGCCCCACTCGCCCGGAGGCGTGAGCAGCGCCAGGCTGAGCATATCGGCAGCAACGGTAACGTAAAGTCCGTTTGCCTTGCATCGTTCGGTGAAAGCGCGATAGTCTTCGATTTCGCCCTGCAGGTTGGGATATTGCAGCAACACCCCGAAGGTTTTATCTGTTGGCTCGAAGGTTTGCCAACTGCCAATAACCAGTCTGATGCCGGCAAATTTGGCGCGGGTTTTCAATACATCAATCGTTTGCGGAAACACGTTTTCGTCCACAAAAAACTCATTGGCTTCTTCATCCGGCGTTTTGGCGCGTGCATTCTTAATGCTGTGAAACATCAGCATAGCTTCGGCGGCGGAAGTGCCTTCGTCAAGCAGCGAAGCATTGGCAATTGGCAGCCCCGTCAGGTCGCTGACCATTGTCTGGAAATTCAGCAGCGCCTCCAGGCGTCCCTGGGCAATTTCTGCCTGATAGGGCGTGTATTGCGTGTACCAGCCCGGATTCTGGAAAATATTGCGCAGGATAACCGATGGCGTGATGGTATCATGATACCCCAGGCCAATATAGGTCTTGAAAACCTTATTCATATTCGCCGTTTCGCGCAGTTCGCGGAGGTAATCATATTCCGTCATGGCGTCGGGAATATCGAGTTCGCTTTCCATGCGAATGGGGGCGGGCACCGTCTCGTCGATGAGTTGGTCAAGCGATTCCACGCCGATGCATTCCAGCATTTCCTGCAACTCTTTATGATTTGGACCGATGTGGCGGTCAGAAAATTGATCAAATACGGTTGTTTTGCTCATTGCTTGTAACCCTTGTCTTTGGTTAGGAAAAATTTGCCGCTAATGTACGACATTTTGTCGTCCTATAACAAGCTTGTGGAAGAGTTGTTGTCACAGAATTATAAAAACGATGGGAGGCAGCCGCAGCGCTTGCCCGGAAGCAGATGGGGCGCTCACCGACGGGTATCAAACTGAGCTTTGCGAACTGATTTTGGGCGGCGATCACTTCGTATGTGGGGCAGCTTCCGCTGCGCCTTCATGTGGTTTATTTGCGAAAAAAAGCATACTTTTGCCCACCTGTATTTAAAATAAAAATAGTATGGACAAAGCCGTAAGACACACTGATATCAAAATTACCGTTGGGCTGAATGAAACCAACACGCCGGTAACGATCCAATGGTATGCCGCCGACGCCAACCGGAAGGAACCGCATCCCTGCAAGGGCCTGCTGCTCTCGCTATTTGATAAAGAAAACCTGGAAACGCTGAAGATTGACCTTTGGACAACCGACATGCAGGTGATCGAAATGGATCGCTTTATGTTTCAGACCCTGCGCGGCTTGGCGGATAGCTATTTTAAAGCTACGCAAAATACCGAACTGGCAAACGACATGCAGCGATTTGTGCAGTATTTTGGGGAAAAAACGGAGATTGTGCCGCCCGGTGGAAAGTAATCAGGATACACCAAAAAAACTTTTTGCATTCCAAAAAAGAATTGTATCTTTGCCGCCCGGTGGGTGCCGCACGACCAGCTCCCTCTGAACTCCCCCAGGGCGGAAACGCAGCAAGGGTAGGGGGTTGAGCGGTGCGATGTGGTTACTCACCGTATTTTTTTAGCAATACGCTAAAATTCCTGCACATAATTCCAAATACGCCACACGAAATTTGTAGTTTTGCAAAAAATAGTTGCAAATGAAATTTTTTATTGATACCGCCAATCTCGATCAAATCAAAGAAGCCAAAGATCTGGGTGTTCTGGATGGCGTGACGACGAACCCGTCGCTTATGGCCAAGGAGGGTATTTCCGGCGAAGCGAACATCATGCGGCACTATGAAGAGATTTGCAAAATCGTGGACGGAGGTGATGTGAGCGCGGAGGTGATCGCTACCGATTTCGAGGGCATGATCGAAGAAGGAAAGCGCTTGGCGGACATCGCGCCGAATATTGTGGTGAAAGTTCCCATGATTAAGGATGGCGTGAAGGCTTTGCGCTATTTTTACGATGAAGATATTCGCACGAACTGCACGTTGATCTTCTCGGCTGGTCAGGCAATCCTGGCAGCAAAAGCTGGTGCAACCTATTTATCGCCATTTATTGGCAGAATTGATGATATTAATTGGGATGGTATTGGATTAATCCGGCAAATTGCCGAACTTTATGCCATTCAGGGCTATGACACGGAAATTCTGGCGGCTTCCATTCGCTCTTCGAAGCACATCGTGGAATCCGCGCTCGCCGGAGCGGACGTAGTAACGTGCCCGTTGTCAGCGATCACAGGTTTGCTGAACCACCCGCTGACGGATATTGGCCTGGAGAAATTCCTCGCCGATCATAAAAAAGCAAATGAGCTTGTTTTTAAATAGAGGCTATCTTATTACCAAAATGGAAGGAGCGAATCGCAAGGTTTGCTCCTTTTTTATTTTGTACCGGCAATATTCAGTCTCCGAGAATTACAATTCTCTCCAAAACCGCCTGAATTAAATTTTCTACGGCAGCAGCGGGGTCTTTACTAAACTGCTTCGTAATTCTGTTAGCAATGATCACGTTACAGGAGGCCGCACGATGCCCGAGTACTTTTGCCAGCCCAAAAATGGCGGCGGTTTCCATTTCAAAATTTGTGATGCGCCATTTGTCATACTGAAAATCGCTCAACCGGTCGATGTTCGCGGAGGTAAATTTGGTCGTAGCACGCAACTGCCTGCCCTGCGGTGCGTAGAAGCCCGGAGCGGTAAGGGTAATTCCCTGTAAATCAAGCTGTATGGCGTCGAGCAGCACTTGGTCGCCAGCAAAAACCTGCGGCTGAATGGCTGCGGGAAAAGGCGAAAACTGATTGAGGGCGTCGAGGATGTTTGCTTCGGTTTGGTCGTAAGCAAACTCATAGAAATGCATCAAATTGCCCAGCCCGATGCCAAAGGCGGAAGTCACCAACGTATCAATCGGCGCTTGCTCCCACACGGCACCCGATGTACCTACTCTTATGATATTCAGTGTTTTATGTCCGGTGCGTGGCAGCCGGGTTTCAAAATCAATGTTTGCCAGCGCGTCCAGTTCGTTCATCACGATGTCGATGTTTTCCGTGCCGATGCCGGTGGAAAGCACCGTCAGGCGCTGGTTGCCAAGCCAGCCGGTGTGGGTAACGAACTCCCGTTTTTCGGTGCGCTCATCTATCTTATCAAAATATTTTGAAATGTGTTTCACGCGCCCGGGATCGCCGACCGTGAGAATGGTATCGGCAATTTGTTCCGGGCGGAGGTTCAAATGATAGATGCTGCCGTTGGCGTTGAGGATCAGTTCGGATGCTGGAATAGGTCGCATAGCGGTTTTTTACGTTGATTTGAATCTTATCGGCAATTTAAGGTTTATCTTTGCAATCTTTGACAGAGAAAACAAGATTCATAGAATAAAAATCAACTGATTATGAAAAAAATATATCATCTTTCTACCTGTAAAACCTGCCAGAAAGTGATCGCGGAGTTGAACAATGGCGAGGGCTTTGAACTGCAGGACATCAAGACCGAGCAGATCACGCCGGAACAACTGGATTTTCTGAAAGAAAAAGTGGGCTCCTACGAAGAACTTTTCAGTCGCCGGGCGATGAAATACCGCAGCATGGGCTTGAATGAGAAGGCGTTAAGCGAGCAGGATTACCGCAATTTGATTTTGGAGGAATATACTTTTTTGAAGCGCCCGGTGGTCGTAATCGACGACGAGGTTTTTGTTGGCAGCGCTAAAAAAGCAGTGGAAGGCGCGAAGGGGAAAATAGGATTGTAAAAATTGTTATTGGTTATTTTGTTATTTGGGGATTAGCATGGATGTAAAAAAGACCAACAAGTTATGAATCAGGAAAACAATTACGCCACAGAACCATTAAGCAAGGAAGCCATAGCGCAGTGGTTTCAGGGCTTGCAGGATGATATTTGTGAACAGTTGGAAACTGCGGACGGCGTCGGAAAATTCCTGGAAGATAGCTGGGAGCGGCCGGGCGGTGGCGGCGGTCGCTCGCGGGTGATGGAGGGGCAGCACATCGAAAAAGGCGGCGTGAATTTTTCGGCGGTGCACGGCGAACTGTCAGAGCAGGCTTCGAAGAATCTGGGCATCAAACCCGGTAATTTTTTCGCGAGCGGCGTTTCGATTGTTTTGCACCCGGCTAATCCGCACGTCCCGATCATTCACATGAATGTGCGTTACTTCGAGCTGGATGCGCAGACCTGGTGGTTTGGCGGCGGCATCGATCTGACCCCGCACTACGTTGTACCGGAGGATGCGCATTTTTTCCATCGGCAATTAAAGGAAGTTTGCGATAAGAACCATACAGATTATTATCCCACATTCAAACCCTGGGCGGACGATTATTTCTACATTCGGCATCGCCAGGAAACGCGAGGCGTGGGCGGTATTTTCTTCGATCGATTGAGTGGAGAAGCTGGCTTTTCCAAGCCCGATCGCTTTGCTTTTGTGCAGGATGTGGGTAAGGCTTTCTGTCCAATTTATCTGCATTTGTTGCAAAAAAATAAAGATCAGCCATTCGGTGAGCGCGAAAAAAACTGGCAAATGCTGCGGCGCGGTCGCTACGTAGAATTCAACCTCGTATGGGATGCCGGCACGAAGTTTGGATTGCACACCGACGGGCGAACGGAGTCCATACTGATGAGCCTGCCACCGGTGGCACAGTGGGCGTACAACCATGAGCCGGAGTCGGGCAGCCCGGAGGCGGAGACGCTGGCATTATTGCGCAAAGACATGGACTGGCTCACTCACACAGAATCGTGAGCGTCGGCGTGCGTATCTGGTTGCTCAGGTTGCCGGCGCGATCCTTGATCTCGATGAGATACGAAAAGGTGTCGCGTGGGAAACGCGGATCCGTCTGGCATACCCGACGATCGGGAAATATACAGCAGATGTTTGGCCCGGCTACTTTGCTGGGAATGCGCACGGTAATTTCCCCGGAAACGCCATTGCCGGTGCCTTGTTTCGGAAGCGGGAATATGCGATTGGGAATCAAGCTGTTATCCCGGCTGTCGCGTATGAAAAAATTAGTGGAATCGCTGCCCAGGTCGCCATCGCCATCCGTAAATGAGAACGTGATAATGAGCGTATCCGATATGGCGGTAGCGCTACCCTGGCGCACCTGATTTTTATTGACGCTGAGAAATTCGATGCGGGGTTCATCCGGATAATCCGGCGGCTCGGTGCATCCCAGCAACACCAGAGAACCGATAACAAACAGTGCGATAGAATATTTGATGATCTTCATATTATTTTTTGTGTATTTCGATGTAATTTTATACAGCTTTGCCTGTTTGTAAGAAACAGAATTACACAGACTGCTTATCTAAAATACAATTTTTTATACAAATTTGATCGCTCGTGGACGAAATTGGACGGCTATTGGCAAAAAAAGTGGAAAGCGTGACACCCGCGAGCTTCGATGAGCTGGCCCTGGAAATCTTTCACTACCAGGCAAATTACAATCGCCTCTATGCTGACTACATCCGGCTTCTGCATATTAATCCCGAATCGGTCACAAAAGTTGCGCAAATTCCTTTTTTACCCATCCAGTTTTTTAAAACCCACGATATTCAAACCGGAAAATGGGAAGCAGAGACCATATTCACCAGCAGCGGCACTACCGGACAAACAACGAGCCGACACCTGGTGCGCGACCTGGATTTTTATCTGCGCAATACGCGGCGCGGGTTTGAGTATTTTTACGGAAACCTTCAAGAATACTGCGTTTTGGCGCTTTTACCCTCTTATCTGGAGCGCGAAGGCAGCTCTTTAGTTGCGATGGCAAATTATTTTATTCAGCAATCCAAATACGATCTTAGCGGTTTTTTTCTGCACGAGCAGGAAGCGCTTGTTACGGTTTTACAAAAATGTAAGCGCAGCAATATACCGATTTTATTGCTGGGCGTCAGTTTTGCCCTCTGGGATTTGGCCGAACAACACCTGATGAACCTGGAAGGCGCCATCATTATGGAAACAGGCGGCATGAAAGGACGTCGCCGGGAAATTATCAGAAGTGACCTGAATGACATATTGAAGCGTGCGTTTCATGTTGAAACGATTCATTCAGAATATGGTATGACCGAACTTTTATCCCAAGCTTACGCAAAAAGTAATGGAAGATTTTTTAATTCACCGACTATTCGTATATTGACCCGTCAGATTACAGATCCTTTAGCAAACGAAAAACAGGAAAAGACTGGTGTCATCAATATCATTGATTTAGCAAATGTCCATACGATCAGTTTTATAGCAACCGAAGACCTGGGGCGTGTTTATGAAGATCATAGTTTCGAGGTATTGGGCAGGCTGGATGCAAGTGACGTAAGAGGATGTAACCTGATGGTCTTGTAAAAAAGGGGTATGAAATTTTTATTATACGGTGCAAATGGATACACGGGACAACTCATCGCTGAAAATGCTGCTGCTCACGGCTTGGAGCCAGTATTGGCCGGGCGAAGCGAAGCGAAAATCCGGCCGCTGGCCGAGCAACTGAACCTCGCGTACAAAATATTTGACCTGGAGCAAACGGATCTGCTCGACGCAGCACTGCGCGAAGTGCCCGTCGTTTTGCACGCTGCGGGGCCTTTCCGGCGCACCGCCCGCCCGATGATAGAAGCTTGCCTGCGCACCCAAACCCATTACCTCGACATTACCGGTGAAATCCCCGTTTTTGAGATGGCCGCCAGCTATGATAAAAAGGCAAAAGCGGCCGGTATTCTGCTGATGCCGGGCGTTGGCTTTGACGTGGTGCCGACGGATTGTCTGGCACTGTTTTTGAAGAAACAATTGCCGGACGCAACACATTTGCGACTGGCATTTACTTCCGGTGGAGGCTTCTCGCGCGGTACGGCGAAAACCATGGCCGAAGGGCTGGGCGAAGGAGGGGCTGCCCGCGTAAACGGAAAAATCATCAACGTTCCACTGGGGCACAAAACGATGTGGGTACCATTCACCGGGGAAAAAAAGCGGTTCGCCATGACTATCCCGTGGGGCGATGTAGCGACCGCTTACTACACAACAGGCATTAAGAACATTGAAACATACACGGCCGTAAAACCGGCTACGCACAGAATGCTACGTTGGCAAAAACTATACAACTGGTTCCTGCGCTTGCCTTTTGTGAAGGCTTATACCAAAAAGCAAATAGACAAAAGACCGCCCGGGCCAGATGACGAACAGCTGCGCGTCGGGAAAAGTTATATCTGGGGAGAAGTTCGCAATGACAAGGGGGAAACCAAATCGGCAAGGTTAATCACGCCCAATGGCTACCAACTGACCATGCTAACCGCTCTGACATCTGTAAAAGAAATATTAATCACTGATTACCAGTTAGTTAAAACGGGGTTTCAGACGCCGGCGGGGATGTTTTCCGAAGAATTTATCATGCAATTTGAATCTGTTGAAAGAGTATTACTAAAATTATAACAAAAATTGAACTTTTTTCTTGACTTTTGTACAAAAAGACTTTATCTTTATCTCATAGTTTGTAAAAAAAAAACAGACAACTATTAATTCATAAGTTAAGTGATTTACGATCGTAAGGTTTTATTCTGAGAAACAGGTGCTTTTTGAAAATAGGAAGTGTAACAGCTATCAAGTAAAGAATAAAAAAAACTATGGGCAGCAAAACTCCAATAACCACTATATTAACTGGAGGGTCAATGTATTGCTTTTCTGCTCTTGGAGAACTGTAAATCACAGGTTTATCATGTTCGGAATCATTACCCCGACAGTGCACCGCAGTCCTGGAAGTCTTATGAAATGCGGAATTGTAATTTTTTCCCTTAAGTAAAATACTTTTGGATATCCATGAATAACCCTGAAAATCCTTTCGAATAGAAAATATTTTGATAAAGATTAAGGGTTAGTTTATTGTTTTTATTAATTTCGCATTTTCTCCCTGAAAAATCAAAAGTGGTTGTTTCAGTTAGTCCATTATTTAGTCAAAAACAAAGTACGCATACAAGTTATGTTAAATTTTTTAACGCTTTTAGTACAAACAAAATTTAGTTAAAATGAAGTTAGACCAGGAAATTGAAGTTCTATCCAAATGCTACGACCTGTTAAGCGGGTTGGATGATGATGTCAAAGTAAGAGCTTTGCAATGGTTGTCCAGCAAGTTTCACTTGGGGCAAACCACACTGACGTTACCATCTGATGTTACAACGATGACTGCGAACGGTGGCATTGCTCCGGCGGGCGCGCCCGTCGCTGCTCCAGTTGCACCGCCAACTGCTGTAGAATCTGCAAAGAAGGGTATCGATGCCTTTCCTTCTTTCGAGGCGTTGTTCAAGCACGTTCGTCCGTCTTCCGATTCCGAAAAAGCGCTGGTAGCAGCAGTTTATCTGCAAATCAAGCGCGATTCATCTGAATTGACCTCCGCTCTGGTGCAGAAAGAATTGAAGCGCATTGGCCACCGAGTATCTAACATTACACAAGCAATCAGCGCATTGGTCAAGAAAAAAATGATGCTGCAACTGAGTAAAGAAGGTACTTCCCAGCAGGCGAGAAAAAAGTACAAAGTAACACGCGAAGGTGTCAAGACGGTTCTTGATGTCCTTAATTAAACTTGTAAGAATCGAATAGGAATGGAACTTTATCAGGATGATGTTCCATTCCTTTTTTTATTTTCAGGCAATTGCTTCCAGGCTGCCATGCCGCCTTCGAGATTGTACAAATTTTTCCCATTTATTATTTGCCGCAAATGACGAATAGCTTCCTGGCTCCTTTTTCCGCTCTGACAATAGATAATGATCTGCCGGTTGCTTGCGATACGTTGGATCTCCCTGGTAATGGTATCCAGTGGAATAAGTTCTCCACCCAGGTTTTCCACTGCGTGTTCGTGGGGTTCTCTCACATCAATCAATTGAAAATCAGCGTTTTCACGCAGTAACTGCCGAAGTTTTTCAACCGTGATACTTTTGATATCCTGATCGGCGACACCATCGCAAAAAAGGTTATAATCAATTAACCCGTCAATGGTTACCTCACTGACCCTTTTGGTTTGGATAAGCTGAGTGCGACAATCTTTTGCATCGTATAAAAATAATTTCCCAATCAATGGCTCTCCGATACCGGTAATCAATTTGATGACTTCATTGGCTTGCATACTACCAACGATGCCCGGCAAAACCCCCAGCACACCGCTTTCGGCACAGTTCGGAATGGCTTCCGGGGGCGGTGGTGTAGGGTAGAGGTCGCGATAGTTGGCGCTGCGCCTGCCATTGGGCAGCGGATAATTAAAAACGGCAACCTGCCCCTCAAATCGAAAAATGGAGGCATAGACGTTTATTTTGTTCGTCAGAACGCAAGCATCGTTTACCAAATAACGAGTCGGGAAATTGTCAGTTCCGTCCGCTACTATATCGTACTGGCTGATGAGGTCGAGCGCATTATCGCGGGTGAGGTGTTCGGCATGGGCGATGATGTGGATGTGTGGATTGAGCGCCAGTAGCCGCTTCCGGGCCACCTCGGCTTTCTTGCTGCCGACATCCGCGTGGGTATATAGCACTTGCCGGTGCAGATTGCTGGTATCCACCACATCGCCATCTACGATGCCGATGGTGCCGACGCCCGCCGCCCCCAGGTATTGCAAAACAGGGCTGCCCAAGCCGCCCGCGCCTACTACGAGCACTCGTGCCTGCTTTAGCTTGCGTTGTCCCTCCGCACCAATCTCCGGCAAAATTAATTGCCGGTTGTACTGCGCTATTTCTTCGCTGGTAAAATGGACCTGATTATTTTTATCTGTGCTTAAGTTGCTCACCAACAGCGTTTTTTGCTTTTTAGAATTTTTTTATTGAAAAAATTTTAAGATAATGTCAACAGATTGTAAATTTGTATGCGAAATTTCGCAGGCTGCTGTTGCTTTTTTCAAAATATCGCTTCAATTTGCAACATTGCCTGTTCGTATTAAACGAAAATAATTCGATTTCGGTTTTTATAAGAATAAATGAGTGATTAATCGGTTTTTGGGATAGCCTCTCTCCGGAAGTGCCGGAGGGGGGCGTTTTTGTAGCTGCCAAACTTGTATCGTTAAACGCTATCTATTTAACAATTCCAGATCCCCTATTTTGCCTTCGCTGGGGCATTTGGTTATGATTTTTTTTGTATCGGGCCAACCTTTTCGTTTCGCTTTTCTGTCTTATCCGGTGAAATTCAAATTTAACATCCTAAAAATACAGCTATGAAAAATGTTTTACGACTGACCATGCTTTTTCTCTCCGGCGCAATGGCGCTCAGCCTGACCGGTTGCCTGCAGGACGAATGCGAAGCCACCAGCACTTTTGTGACATTTGAACCGATCTATCAAACGGCGGCGCAAATCCGGCAGCCCATTACCGTGGAAGGTCCCAGGGTGCTGGAAAACCCGGGAAAAATCTACGTCTATGGCGATTATATTCTGGTGAATGAAATCCGCGAGGGGATTCATATCATCGACAATAAAGACCCTCGTAATCCCGTGAACATTTCTTTTATCAACATCCCCGGCAACGTCGATATGGTGGTACGTAACAACTTTTTGTACGCCGACAATTACATCGACCTGATTACAATGGACGTGCGGGATCCGGCGAATCCGCAAATGGTTTCCCGCACGGAGGATGTTTTTCCGTCTTTGGGTTTCGATCAAACCCGGGGGCATCTCGTCTTCTTCCGGGAGGTACAACGGACGCAGGAAGCCCCCTGCAACGTACCGGATGGCGGTTGGTTCTGGCGCGACGACCAGGTGCTGGTGAACGCAGAAGCGGTCAATGCTTTCGCGGATGCAAATGGTGCGCGGGCCACCGCAAACGGCATTGGCGGCTCGATGGCGCGCTTTACGCTGGTGGATCAGTATCTTTATACGGTCGATGATTTCAACCTGCGGGTTTTCGATCTCGCGAGTGCGACCAATCCACGGCTGGCGAATACGGTCAACATTGGCTGGGGCATTGAAACGATTTTTCCCTACGGCGAAAACCTGTTTATTGGTTCTCAAACCGGCATGTTCATTTTTGATAATAAAAACCGAACCGCGCCGACGATGATGTCGGTCTTCCAGCACGCACGAGCCTGCGATCCCGTATTTGTAGAAGGCAACCTCGCCTACGTCACCCTTCGCGACGGCACGACTTGTGAGAATTTTACCAACCAACTGGACATTGTGGATGTCTCCGACTTGTTCAATCCGAAGCTGCTCAAAACGCATCGGATGCACCGCCCGCACGGCTTGTCGGTAGTGGATCAAACGGTTTATCTGTGCGATGACGATCAAGGGCTGAAGGTCTTTGATGCCAGTGACTGGAACGATTTGCGGACTTTATCGCACCTGAGTTACTTTACGACGTACGATGTCATTGCACTGCCAGACGTAAATCGCGCGATCGTAGTCGGTCGGGATGGTTTGTATCAGTTCGATATTGCCAACCCGGCAAAGCTGCAGGAGTTGAGTTTTATTCCGGTCACAAAACAATAAAAATCCCATGAAAAAAAGTACACTCCTGCTCTTAATCGGAATATTGCTAAGCCCCGTTTTTTTACTGGCGCAGTATGAAAACCCAGCGCCGGCACAGGATACGGTTTATCTGAAAGCAGGTGGAGCGATGATTGGAAAAGTATTGCGGTATCATCCGAAGCGCGGTATTCTACTGGAAGAGCGGGTGGGCATTTATACCACCATCACGCCGGATGCGATTCAATCCATCATTTTGCGTGCTGATGCGGCATCCAAAGACAAGGTAGCATGGAAAACACCGATGCAAAAGTCATACGACTTTCGGGAAACGGGCATTTATTTCACAACGATGGGCAGTATGCTCAACGGTATGGACCCGGGAGGCGATGCGGACCTGGGTTTCGGGGTGCAGGCCACCGCTGGGTATATGCTCCATCGTTGGCTGGGGGTTGGTTTGGGCGTAGGCTTTGATAATTATTCAATTGTCAACAACAATGCACCGGCTATCTTCCCCGTTTCAGTGGAAGTGCGCGGCTACCTGACACAGCAGCGCTGGGCACCTTACTATGCACTGAATGCCGGCTACGGTTTCGCCGCGCGGGATGAGGAAAGAAACATTCGCCAGGCAACGGGCGGTGCGATGTTGCACCCGGCATTCGGGCTTCGCCTGGGTGCGCGGGAGGACGTCAACTTCGCCATCGACTTTGGCTATCGCTTTCAGCGGGCAACCGTAGAGCGAGACTTTATCTGGCGACAGGAAGTACAGGAGCAGCGCATTTGGTACAAACGATTTACTATACGATTTGGCATCATATTTTAGAATACAATGGACAGCGCAGCCGTCGCTGCAAAGCTAGCATCGCTTATCGTATCTTATTAAAATATGGCAAAACCAGCGCAATTTACAGAACGGGAATTGGTGGAAGGGTGCGTGCGCAACGACCGCTTCTTTCAGGAAATGCTGTTTCGGCGGTATTTTCCGGCCATGATGCGTATGTGTATGCGCTACGCGAAAGATCAGGATACGGCGATGGAAATTGTCAATATTGGTTTTCTGCGGGTGTTTCAGAAACTGGACACCTTCGCGTTCAAAGGATCGCTGGAGGGCTGGATTCGTCGGCTCGTTTTTCACAGCTTGTCGGATTATTACAAAAAGAAAGAGAATAACAGCAGCATTCACTTTTTGGATATTGAGGATCGGGACGCGCCGGTTCGGGCGAATGCCATCAGCAACTTGCACTTTGAAGATATTATAAAATTAGTGGATATGCTACCGGATGCCACCCGGGAAGTATTCTACCTTTACGCCATCGAAGGCTACAGCCACAAGGAAATCGGCGAGCGGCTGGACATGAGCGAAGGTACTTCCAAATGGCACTTGTCGGTAGCGAGAAAAAAACTGAGAGATTTGATTCAGAAACTTTACAACTTTAATTATCATGCCGGATAACCACTTGGATGACCAGTACATAGACAAGGCCTGGGAGCAAATGCGGCAACTGCTCGACCAGGAGATGCCGGTGCAGGAAAAGCGTCGGCGGGGCGCCTTTTGGTGGTGGTTATTGCCTTTGTTATTGCTGTTTGCAGGCGTTGCAGGCTGGTGGCTGCTGGAGCGTTCATCCGAACCGAAGCCAGCAACGGAAGAAATGCAGCTGGATACTACAACCGAACGCCCCGTCGCAAATACAAACCCGACACAATCGGAAAGTACTGCTTCTGAAAACAGTATCGCCCATGCGAAAACGACCACCACATCGACAGTTCAAAAACGACAAACAGCGGCAATATCCGGCAAGGGCAAACCTGATCTGATTCGAGAAAACGAAGACGAAAACACATTCATTACGAGTACAACTGCTCTGGATAATATGTCTGTAGTAAATGATTCGCAAATCATTGAAGACAAAAGCACTCCTTCCTTTAAACCCGATCAAGAACAAGCCATCGCAGAAGCGCCATCCCAACAATCGAAGCCACCATTCCTGATTCAGAACCTGGACAGCAGGGCATTCCAACCACTACCGCTTCCGGAAATGAGGCTGGAGACCGCACCGAATACGGCAAATCACCGCGGATTGTTCCGGTGGGGGCTGGAAGGTGGTGTCGCATCGCACAATTTGCCCGCCCCCGATGGTGCTTTTGGCGGCGTTATTGCCGAATTTCCGCTCCGGGGCAGGCGGCTGCATCTGCGAACCGGTTTGCAATATGGCGCAAATCGATTGGTGATTGATACGCCATCGAATAATTTCAGAAGGGAGGCAGCTAATGATCCGCAGAGCGGCGGAAGCCCGGATAACACAGCCATTGGCAAAATAAATTTTGACCTGCTTGGGCAGCAAATCGCACTGCCGGTTGCGCTGGTTTTTCAGCCGGGACCCAAGTGGGGGATAGAAGCGGGCGCAAGTTTGGGTTATCTGACGCAGGCAATGGGGCTTGCCGGCAATGACGAGCTGGTTACTTTTGATAATGACAATACGAGTGTCAACCCTGATCTGTCGCCGGCTAATCGCTTCGTGAATAATCTTTACGCCGATTCTAATCAGGCGATCAACCTGGCGGAACTCAATCGTTGGAGCTTCGCAGCTACGGTAGGCGTTGTGTATTATCCGGCGCATCGCTGGGGCGTGCGTTTGCAATATCATCACAGTTTTACAGATGTTTTAAAAAATGCTGATTATCAATCGTTTAACCGAGGTATTCGCCTTTCAGC
>CAZFBU010000011.1:20396-25180 GCA_964517175.1 uncultured Saprospiraceae bacterium | reverse complement strand
CGGTCGCTGTTTGCCACATTAATTCATGCAGAAGACCCCCAGCGCATTGCTATTATTCCGGCTGTATCGTACGGCATTGCTACGATTGCGAGGAATGTTTCCCTGCAACCCGATGAAAATATTATCATCGTCGAAGATCAGTTTCCCAGCAACGTTTACAGTTGGCAGCGCCTGGCGGAAGCATCTGGCGCAACTCTCCGCATGGTTCGACCACCGGAAGCCGCTAACCGCACCGAAGCCTGGAACGAAGCGATCCTCCGCGCCATCAATGAGCGCACGCGCCTGGTCGCGATGGCGAATGTGCATTGGGCAGACGGCACGCTGTTTGATCTGATGGCAATCCGACAACGCACCCGGGAGGTGGGCGCGCTGCTGATAATCGACGGCACGCAGTCGGTGGGTGCACTGCCGATTGATGTCGCAACGCTGCAGCCCGACGCACTCATTTGCGCAGGGTATAAATGGCTGCTGGGATCGTATTCGCTGGGGTTGGCGTACTATGGTCCGGCTTTTGATGCTGGCGTTCCCATCGAGGAAAATTGGATCAATCGCCTGCACAGTTCAGATTTTAAAAACCTCGTTCATTATCAGCCTGCCTACGAACTCGGAGCTGCCCGATATTCGGTTGGGGAGCAAAGCAATTTTTTCCTGATGCCCATGCTGCGGGCGGCGTTGGAGCAACTGCTCGACTGGGGCGTGGGAAATATTCAGGATTATACAAAACAGTTGAGCGCCAAGCCATTGGAAATCCTACAGGAACTGGGATGCCGGGTAGCGCCTGCCAGTGAGCGATGCGGGCACTTGTTTGGCGTGCGCCTGCACGAAGGGCAACTTGATTTTCAGCAACTGCGCGGGGCACTCGAAGCCAAACGGGTTTATGTTTCCTTTCGCGGCAGCGCCATTCGGGTAGCGCCCCATGTGTATAACGACGAACGCGATTTTGAACAATTGATCGGGTGTTTTGAACAAGCACGCAAGAAAGTTTCTTTATAAAAAAGAAAAACAATGGTTACTTACATTGTTGCCGCCTGCATAACGTTGATGGCGTTTTTGTTTTTTCGGATTGGCAGGCAAATTTTGAGTACGTACCAACACATTGACGAAGAAACCATGCGCGACTTCTGGACGGGCAAGCTCAAGAAAAATGAGCGGGAGCGGCGGCGCGTCATCACCCACCTGGGGCATTGCGAAAAGTGCCGGGATCTGTTTGACCAGATTCGGGACGGCAAGCCGCTGGAAGATCACCTTATAGAATAGCAATCAATCCAATTTATTATAAATATGAGCAATACATAAATCGCTAATTTTGAGTAAAAAGTATAATTTGTTATACACACGGTATGTAAGTAGATGGACCATTTCCTGAGGGGATGCTCTGAGGGCTTCATACTGACCTTTGGCGTTAATTGAGGTAACCTTTATTTTTTTGAGAATCAACGGCTTATAATTTTTGATACTTAAAATAATTCTGTCCGCCTACTTATGATTTCCCTTTAAATTTGCTTGGATTCACTACCTTTGCTTTCAAAATGCTAGTATGCGAATTGACATCATCTCGGCAGTACCGGCTTTGCTGGAAAGCCCTTTTCAGCATTCGATCCTGAAACGCGCCCGGGAAGCGGGGCTGCTGGAAGTCGTCGTACACGATCTGCGAGCCTACGGACTGGGCAGGCACCAGCAAATTGACGATTATCAGTTTGGCGGCGGTGCCGGCATGGTGATGATGGCAGAACCCATTGCAAATTGCATCGATGACCTGAAAAAAGAGCGGGACTACGACGAAGTCATTTACCTCACCCCCGACGGACAACTGTTCGACCAAAAGCTCGCCAATCGCCTGTCGCTCAGGGGCAACCTCCTTCTGCTGTGCGGGCACTACAAAGGCGTGGACGAACGCATCCGGGAGCATTACATCACGCTGGAAATTTCCATTGGAGACTACGTGCTGTCGGGCGGCGAACTGGCAGCGGCGGTGCTGGTGGATGCTGTCGGGCGGCTGTTGCCGGGCGTGTTGAATGACGAAACCTCGGCGCTGTTTGATTCTTTTCAGGATGATTTACTCGCCCCTCCGGTTTATACCCGACCGGCAGAATTTCGCGGCTGGGCGGTGCCGGAAATTTTGCTCTCCGGAAATTTTGCAAAAATAGAAGACTGGCGATACGAACAGGCGCTGCATCGAACCCGGATGCGGAGACCCGATCTGCTGGAAGATTGATTGATTTGTCACTTCATAGCTTACCTTGCATTTGAACAAAAAAAGGCGCAGTAAAATCGGCAATTTCTTAACAAAAAACCATGAAACAATTTCGTAACATTGCAGCGAAAAAAAACTGTTTATCATGGAGCTGATATTACCTGATTTTTCCCTCATTGGCGTGTGGATGAGTCTGCTCACCTTGACATTTCTGGAAATCGTTCTGGGCATCGACAACATCATTTTCATTTCTATCGCATCCAACAAACTGCCCGAATCCGAGCGACCCCGCGCAACCAACATCGGCTTGGTACTGGCTATGGTACTGCGCATCGTTTTGCTGTTTGGCGTATCCATTCTGGTGGCGATGGAAGAACCCTGGATTCGTATCGGCGACGCAGATTCACTCATTCATGGAGGATTTTCCGGACAGAGCCTGATCTTGATCGTAGGCGGATTGTTCTTGTTGTACAAAAGCACCACCGAAATACACCACAAACTGGAAGGCACACATCAGGACGAAAAACTGGCGCAAGAACGGGGCAAACGTATCTCTTTTACGAATGTAATTGTACAAATCACCGTTATCAACATCGTTTTTTCTTTCGACTCCATTCTCACGGCAGTGGGCATGACCAACGGTTTGACAGGCGCGCTGGTTATCATGATTATCGCGGTCGTCGTTTCCGTTTTGATTATGATGCTCTTCGCGGTTCCGGTTGGCAACTTCGTCAATCGCCACCCCACTATTCAGATGCTGGGGCTGGCATTTTTGATTTTGATCGGTTTCATGCTTATCGCCGAGGGCGCGCACCTGGCACATTTGACCATTGCCGACGCAGAAGTGGGCACCGTACCTAAAGGGTATCTGTACTTTGCGATTGCTTTTTCCTTGTTGGTAGAATTCCTGAACTTACGCCTGCGCCGCAAGGTGACCGAACCGATACAGCTACACGGCATCAAGGAAGAGGCGAAAAAGGAAGGAATTTTATAAGATCGGGCATTGTCATTCTGCCAGTTTTATTAGCAGATGCGGCTGTCCTTTGTATTCAAAATCCAGAAACGACTGGTGTGGAAAATCCAGGCTGTCTTTGGCAATAAAATAATACGAATCTTTGCGTTGCTCATAATTGCGTTGCAGCGTTTTGGGTCGCAACCGGTTCAAATAATAAACCATCGTTAGCGAAATACGTCCTTGTTCATAAATAAAAAGCGGTTCATCGCCAACAATTTGCTGCACTTCGTATGCCAGTTTGCGGTCGCGTTGTGCTTCCGACTGATACGCTCGCTGCGGGATGACGGTCAGGTCGAATAAAATGCGCGCCATGATGGTTGTCAGAATCAAAATGGGAAGGGTTAGTTTTGGATTTTTGATAAAAAAATAGAGCGTAGCGCCGAGCACCAGAAAAGCAACAATCGAAAGCGGGAGCATGTAATCCAGAAATTCAAAATCCGGTACAACATTCAAACCTAAGGAACCCACCGCCAGCATGCCAATCATAATGCCGCCGATAATGCGAAGTGCTTTCGTGCGCCACGGCGCCAGTTCGTGCCGATGCTGCCAACTGTACACCAGCACCATCAGAAAAAACGGATACAACGGATAAACGTAACGCTGCTTTGCACCGGGAGATGCCCAATAAATCAGAATGTTGGCAACAAATATCACCACCGCAAAGACCATGAAATCGTTCTTGCGAATGGTTTGCCAAAAATCTTTGCGAATGGCAAACAGCAAAAGCAGCGAGCCGGGCAGCGTGTCTTTGATCAGATCCAGCGGGAAATTGATCAGATGGCCCAGCAGCGGCGCAAAACCCTGATCGATTACGGTGCGCTCGCTCGATTGCCCCCAGAGTGTTTGGAGGTACCGGACAAGTTCGTTGTACTGAGAATAAATGAAAAGATATCCACCGACGACCAGGATAAAAATGCCGACGCCTGTAAAATGCGATAGGTGGAATAGCTTCTTAAAATTGCGTTTGTACAAAAACCAGCCCAGCAATGAAAAGCCGATAAAAACAATGGACGACAGCCCTTTGGTCAGCATACCAATGGCGCCAAAAAAATAGACTATTGCGAAAAGCTGGTAAAATTTACCTTGCTTATAAAGCGGATAGATGGGCAGAATACCTGCCAGCGTTATCAGTGTATAAAAAATATCGATTTCGCCGAGCATGGCGAAGAAGAATAAAATACCACCGCTGATGATGAAGAATGAAGCGGACAGAATGCCCAGTTGAGCGTTCACAAAGCGCCTGCCGTATGTGAAAATCAACCCGCCGATGCCGAGCAGCGACAAAACTGTCACGAGCCGCTGCGAAAACTCAGAAAAACCACCGAATATGTTTGCAAAAATAATCAATACCACATTGAAAACCGGGGGCTTCCGGTAGTAAAATTCGCCCAGCTGATAAGGCACCCACCAGTTGCCCCGCTCCATCATTTCCATCGCCACCAGCGCCCGGCGCGGCTCCTCCAGAAAAATCGGTTGTACGCCGAGGTTCAGGAACAATGCAACCAGCAGCAACACCAACAAAAGCCAGTATATCCGACTTTCCCATTTTTCATTATACGACATAATAAAATTTTT
>CAZFBU010000011.1:8660-20296 GCA_964517175.1 uncultured Saprospiraceae bacterium | reverse complement strand
AAAGCCAGTATATCCGACTTTCCCATTTTTCATTATACGACATAATAAAATTTTTACCCATCACCCATTTCCCATCACCCATTTCCCATCACCCATTTCCCCGGCTCGAATTTGAGAAAAGTTTTAAACATTTTCTAAAGTTTTCTGATTGAGACATAAGCACGCTGGAAATTCCTTACTTTTGGACTTTCAAAAATGCAAAAAATCACCAGAAAATGTGGCAGGAAAGAACAAATGATTTGGCGATTCTAATCATGCGTCTGGCTTTTGGCGGGTTTATGATTTACGGGCATGGCTGGGGCAAGTTGATGCGTTTGTTTGGCGGTAACGAAATTCAGTTCATGGACTTCATGGGGTTGGGACCAACGGTTTCCCTGGGGTTGGTCGTTTTTGCCGAATTTTTGTGCGCGTTACTCATCATGTTTGGTGCTTTTACCCGGTTGGCAGCGATTCCGCTGATCTTTGCCATGGGCGTAGCTGCTTTCGTTCGGCACGGCGATGATCCTTTCAGCTCGAAGGAAAAGGCATTGCTGTTCCTGTTTGCGTTTGTCGCCATCGCGATCGCCGGTGCGGGCTGGTACTCGGTGGACGCGCGCCTTCGGCGGAAAATTTAGAAGAGAACTGGCGTTTTAAAAAAGGAAAACAATCAAAATATGAAAACAAAAATAATGCTGTGGGTGCTGGTGATAATCGGTATTGTTGCCTGTAAAAATGAACCGGCATCATTGCCCTATATCAAATTGGACGGAGAGACGATGGGAACCTATTATCGCATCACTTACTCCGATGCCAATGCGCGCAACTTTCAGGCGGAGATTGAGCAACTGCTCCAGGATTTCAACAACGAGGTTTCAACTTATATTCCGACTTCAACGATTTCGCAATTCAACCAATCGGACGCTACCTTCAGCATTGCCGATAAGGCATATTTCCAGGGCAACCTGAAAAAATCGCGGGAAGTATATGAGCAATCGGCTGGCGCTTTCGATCCGACCGTCATGCCACTGGTCAACTACTGGGGCTTTGGCTACACGCCAAAAAGTCCGGTAACCCAGGTGGACAGCGTGAAGATCGATTCTTTGCGCGCGTTCGTTGGCATGGAAAAGGTAACGCTGGAAAACGGATACCTGACAAAAACCGAAAGTGGCGTACAACTAGATTTCAGCGCGGTGGCGAAGGGCTACGCCATTGATGAAATCGTTAAAATGCTACATAAAAAAGGTGTAAAAAACTACCTGATTGACATTGGGGGCGAAGCCCGGGCAAAAGGAATCAATATGCAGGGCAACACCTGGACGATCGGCATCAATGTGCCAGACGAAAATGCCGGGTTTTCCGATATTCAGGCAATCGTGATGCTGGAAAACCTCGCCATTGCCACCTCCGGCAATTATCGCAATTATTATGAGGTCGGTGGCAATAAATATGGTCATGAAATTAACCCGAAAACTGGTTTTCCGGAACGCACCAACCTGCTCAGCGCTTCGGTTTTTGCCTCCGATTGTGCAACGGCAGATGCCTGGGCAACCGCATTTATGATTATGGGATTGGATGCCGCATTTGCAAAAGCCAGCGAGATGCCGGATATTGAGGCATATTTTATCTATGGAAATGAAGAAGGCGGGTTGAGCGAACAATACACCAGCGGGCTGGCGGGTATGATTCGCAAACCGCAGTGAGTTTTGACGTGTGATGCTTTTTTGAAAATACTAAAACGAAGAAATAATGGATTTAAAACTTGAACGCGACCTTGTTTTTTTAGACCTCGAAGCAACAGGACTGAGTGTTATTCGGGATCGCATCCTGCAAATGGGTGCCATCAAATACTTCAAGGATGGCCGCGAACCGGCAGAACTGAATATGATTATCAATCCCGGCATCCCGATTTCGGAGGAGGCCATGCAGGTACACGGCATTTTACCGAAAGACGTTGCCAATAAGCCGACTTTCCAGCAGGTTGCCGAAGAGATTTACGAATTCATTGGCGATGCCGACCTGGCCGGATACAACTCTAATCGCTTCGACATTCCCATGCTCATGGAGGAGTTTGCCCGCGTGGGTATCGAGTTTTCACTGGAAAAACGGCGTATGATTGACGTGCAACGCATTTTTTACAAAATGGAGCCCCGCACGCTGAAAGCAGCGCTGAAATTTTACTGCGATCAGGACATGGAGGATGCCCACGATGCGATGGCGGATGTACGGGCTACGGTTGATGTATTTATGGGGCAACTCGAGCGATATAAGGGCGTGGATTACATGGATGAAGATGGCAATGTGCAAAAAACGCCGATCAAGCGCAACATTCAGGTGCTGCATGAATTTACCAACGACATGCGTTTCGTGGATGCTACTCAAAAGTTAAAATACGATCAAAATGGCGTGATTGTCTTTAATTTTGGCAAATATAATAACCAGCCTGCCGCCAAAGTTTTATCTAAAGATAAGCAATATTACAACTGGATATTGAATAAAGAATTTTCATCCCAAATGAAGCAAATTGTTAAACAGATCGTGAAGGAATATGAGCGGGAGCAAAGGAATGGGTGAAGGGAGGAAGATGGGAGCATGGAGGATTGGAGAATGGGAGTGGTTGACCTTCCGATCTATCCATTTCCGGACTGTTTTTTGCATTTCTTTTCTCACCTTAATCGCTACATCCTGCTACGAGCCGCGTGAGGGCTGCCTTGATCTGCGGGCAACCAATTTCGCCGTAGATGCAGATGATCCGTGCGCAGACTGCTGCAGCTATCCGGTGCTGCGCCTGGCGCTTTCCCATAAGGTCTATGATGCACCGCTGGATACTTTTTTCAATCTGGTTTACCTCGATTCCGTTTATCAGGATGGACTCGGCAACGATTTCCGGATACAAAATATACAGTTTTACATCAGCAATCTGCGCCTGGTTCGCGCCGACGGCACCGAAGTACCCACACAGGATAGCCTGAGCATTGAGATCATCCGACCGGATGGCAGTACCGAAGAAGTCAATATGCTCAACAACGTAGCCCTGGTGAACCGGCGCACATTCTCAGAATATGAAATGGGCACGCTCATCACGGAAGGCGCTTTTGAGCGAATCCGCTTCGAGGTAGGATTAACCATCCCCGCGAATCAATCTTCCCCCGAGGGCTTCCCTGCCGAGCATCCACTGGCAACGGATGACATGTATGTGAATGCAGATACGGGCTTCATTTTCAATCAGTTAGACTGGCTGAATGGCTCCGGTATTGAAGACACAACGGTGAACCGACTGAACATCGCCTCCGAGGCTAATTTACGCACGGTTGACCTGCCGCTTCCCGTCTCTCTCATTGAAGGCTTCAACATTATCGTTACGTTGCGCGTCGATTACGCCGCCTGGTTTTCGGGTGTGAATCTGCGAAACGACAACCCGGCAACACTGGCGACAAAAATTAGTAACAATCTGACAAACTCTTTCACAGTACTTGCCGTTGATTTGGAATAAATGTAACTTACATCACTGACTAGAGCGTTTCTTTTTCCGATTTTGTAAAAAAAATATCTCCACATGAAAAATCTGCTGTTTGCACTTGTTTTGGGTAGCCTTTTATTTATTGCTGCCGATTGCAACAATGACGATCCTCAGCCGGAAGGAGGAGGAATCATTGAGTTGAACTTCAAAGGTAATTTCGACAATGATTTACTGCTAATGTTTGCGCAAGACTACAATTACGAAGGCGACACGAAAGTGCGTTTTCAGCTTTTCCGCTTCTACGTGTCTTCCATTGCTTTGCAAAGTGCTGCCGCACCGGGTATGGCGGCTGTTTTGCAGGATGTTGCACTGATTGATTTCAAAAATGTACAATCGGAAATCCAGGCAAATGAAGGCATTACGCTGCGTTACGAGGTGGAACCGGGTGATTATACCGGGGTACAGTTTGGCTTGGGCATTTCCGATTTCCTGAATAAAACCAATCCGGGTGATTATGACCCTGCCCATCCGCTCAGCGACAACTACTGGTCGGCGGCAACGGGTTATGTTTTTACCAAAATTGAAGGCAATGCCGATGTAAACGGCAATGGTGAACTGACGGAAAAAATCACCTTTCATATCGGCGGCGATCAATTTTACCGCAACAAATCGTACGAACAGGCATTTACGGTGCGCCCGGGGCAGACAACCCGCCTGAACTTTGATGTGGATCTGCGCAGGGTACTGGCAGCGGATAGTGAAAACTTCGTTGATTTCCGGAAAGTGACCATCGATCATACGAAGGATTTGGAATTGGCGAACTTTATCAGCGATAATCTGGCGAATGCCGTTACACTGAGATCAAATTAACCACGAGCATTGGGCATTTTCAGAAATTTGGTCTATTGGTTATCCGGCATGGGAATACTGCTGGCGGGATGCCAGGCGGAGCAAGACCGCACACTCCGGGATGTCCCTTATCAGCCGACTTTCGTCGAATTGGAAAAACCGCCTCGGGTGTCTCGCATGTTCGTTCCGGCGGATAATCCACTCACGGCCGAAGGTATCGAACTGGGGCGGATGTTGTTCTACGATCCGATTTTATCGCGCGACAGTACCGTTTTCTGTGGTAATTGCCACCAGCAGCGGCGTGGTTTTACCGACGGCAAAGCAGTGAGCACCGGTTTTGCCGGGCGTACCGGGCGGCGTAGCGCTATGTCGCTTGCGAATGTCGGTTTTCATCACAAGGGCTTGTTTTGGGACGGGCGCGCCGACCAGCTCGAAGACCAGGCGGTGCATCCGGTGCAGGACTCCATAGAGATGAATCTGGATTGGGCGTTAGCTGTGCAACGCTTGCAGCAGCACGAAATATACCCCCGGCATTTTCGACGGGCATTTGGCATTGAAAAAAGAGAAGAAGTCACACAGGATTTGGTGGTGAAAGCCCTGGCACAGTTTGAGCGTTCGCTTATCAGCAAGGACTCGCGCTTTGACCGCTGGCAGCGCGGCGAAGTGCAGCTCACCGCTGCCGAGCAGCGCGGCTACGCCATTTTTTTCGATACCTCAGACAAATTGCCGCACGCCGAGTGTGGGCATTGCCACGTCGATCCGCTGTTTACAACTTTGGATTATGAAAATAACGGCATTCAGGCGGTTGAAAATCTGGGTGATTTCCCCGATAAGGGTAGGGGAGAAGTGACCGGAAATCAGTTTGATAACGGTAGATTCAAAGTGCCAACGCTCATCAACATTGCCCAAACTGCGCCCTACATGCACGACGGGCGTTTCAAAACGCTGACCGAAATGCTCGATCATTACGCATCCGGGGGGCATTTCGCCGAAAACGTCAGCCCCAACGTGCGAAAACTGAACCTCGGCGAGCGTGACAAGCAAGACCTCATCGCTTTTCTGAACACCTTGACCGATAGTGTGTTTTTAAATAATCCGGCTTTTGGAAATCCGTTTGAAAAGTCGGATGTAAATCAGTAAAATATTGAAAATAATGGATTGGAAAGTTCTGATATTGGTCTCTTTATCATTGACTTTGTTCTCTGCGGGCTGTGAAGAAAAAAGCACGAGCGGCAACGATTGCGACATTTGCCCCGGCGATGAACCCATCGTTGCCGATTACGATCCGCAGCCGTATCCGCTGGAAGTTCCCAACTGGCTGCCGACGCCCATCGTGCCGCCAGACAACCCGCTCACCGTCGAAGGTGTTAAGCTGGGTCGAATGCTCTTTTACGATCCCATTTTATCATCGGACAGCACGATGTCCTGCGCAAGCTGTCACAATCAAAAACTGGCCTTCACCGATGGGCAGGCAACGAGCATTGGCGTGCGTGGCATTCGCGGCCATCGCAGTTCGATGTCGCTGGTGAATCTGGCTTTCAATCCGCGCAGCTTTTTCTGGGACGGACGATCCCCAACTTTGGAGCATCAGGCACTCATTCCGGTGGAAGACCCTATCGAACTGGACGAAACGTGGGAAAATGTAGAACGCAAGTTGCAGTCCCACAAAGATTACCCGGCGCAGTTCCGCAAGGCATTTGGCATTGAGCGCAAGGAAGAAATTACGCGCGATCTGGCGGTGAAAGCCCTTGCGCAGTTTGAACGCACGCTCATCAGCGGCAATTCCAAATTCGATCGCATTGTTTGGTTGAATGAAGGCTGGCTGAGCGATGCCGAAGAACGCGGGCGGCGGCTGTTTTTCTTTGAACCGGATGATGTGAATCACCCCGGTTGTTCGCACTGTCACTTTGAGCCGCTATATACCGACAATAATTTCCACAACAATGGACTGGATGCAGTGCCTGACCTGGAGTCATTTGCTGATCCCGGGCTGGGCGGATTTACCAAAAATCGCTTCGACAATGGCAAGTTCCGCGTACCAACGCTGCGAAACATCGAACTATCCGCACCCTACATGCACGATGGGCGATTTGCTACCCTGGAAGAAGTGCTCGAACAATACGCTGCCGGCGGGCACGGCGTCGCTAATGAAGATGTAAACATCATTGATTTTCCGCTGACCGAGCAAAACAAACAGGATATGATCGCTTTTCTGAAAACGTTGACGGATACCAGTTTTATTAACAATCCGGCGTTTAGCAATCCGTTTAAGTAGGGTTGCGCTGATCTTTGATCGGCGCCGCCGGGGCGTAGTGCGCGCGCCAGGCTGCCCGCAAAATCAGCCCAAAGGGTATCCACCAAACCAAATCATTGGTAAGGAGCATATAACCGAACTGTGGATAGTCCATGCCTTGCAGGACATTCAACAGGTAGCCCAACGGTCCGAATATTTTACCCAGGAAGCCAACAAACACAATGACCCAATGGCGCAGCGGATCGTAACTCGCCAGCCAATAACCAATGCCATATACGCCGATCACCATTCCCATGCCTTGCCAGATCATAGGGTAGTCCGTTGGCGGCATATTTAGCACCTGAAAAAAATGTTGCGGCAGCAATACAACCCAGGCACCCCAGAGAAGATTGTAAATTGCCGCAATTCGCAGGGCACGCCCCATCCATTTTCTGTTTTCCATCCAATTTTTTTATGCGAAACAGCAGAACCCGGGGAATGTTTTTTCGCTTTTTTGAGCGTGAAAGCTGCTTTTTTGAAAAAAAATGCGAAAAAAAGCGATATAAAATAATTGTTTTTTAAAATATTTTTTTCACAAAAAATAATTATTTTACTTTAAAAATTGGTTTTAATGCGAAAAATTAGCGTATTTAATTTTCACAAACTACTTTTTTTGTCCTTGTCCTTAGGAAAAATTATTAAGATGTTTGTACTGTCAAACGAAATGAAACGCCGGTAAAAGCATCGGCAACAAAAGTTGGATAATTAAATGGGATATTGGTTTGAGAATAGTAAGTCAGGTTTCAAGGGATAAAAAACCTGACTTACTACTCAACACTTTCGGGGAGCAGGCATCCAACAAAATTCATTGAAAAGAACTTTCTTAAAAATATATCGTCAGCCAAGCGCTGACTTTTGGCTCGCATATGTTCATGGGATTATAAATTGTTAACAGTAAGTCGTATCACTCAGTGGTTCGACTTACTTTTTTTTTACTCATACGAAACGCTAAGATACTATTCTTTCATAATCTTCTTTCTGTTTTCAAATCATATTTTTTTCCGTTGCAGCGTTAAACCTTTTGCCGCAGATTTAGTCCAACCCTGCAATGTCAGTGGTATTACTCTTTAATAGGTTGATTTTCAGCGAATATTTTTGCACATCTGCCGAAAAATAGCCAACTTAAAAGCGTAAGACTTTCATCCCAAACCTAAAAATTTTGCCTATGTTGATGACCAATACCTGCGTTACCGGCACCCTCGCGCCATACGTGCCCTCGGCTGCTATACCCTGGGACAAACGGCGCGCCCAGCATTTGTTCCGGCGCATCGGATTTGGCGCTACCACAATCGAAGTGGAAGCAGCACTTGCGCAATCCCCCGCCAATCTCATTGATACCCTTATCGATCAGGCAATCGCCCTGCCACCGGCACCTGAGCCGGAATGGGCTTACTGGACCGTCGGCGGTTATGGCGGCGACCTTAATATCGCTCTCGAACAAGTGCTTGGCTGGCGTCGCCGTTGGATACTCGACATGCTGGCCAATGGGCTGCGCGAAAAAATGGCGCTCTTCTGGCACAATCACTTTGTAACCCGCCTCGAAGATTACAATTGCCCCTCCTGGATGTACCAGTACCACAGGCTACTGCAACAGAATGCTCTGGGGAATCTCAAGGATTTTGTCTATGAAATGGGGAAAACACCGGCAATGCTGGTATTTCTGAATGGTGTGCAAAATACGCGCTTTGACGCCAATGAGAATTACGCTCGCGAACTTTACGAACTCTTCACGCTTGGCCGCGACAACGGCTACTCCGAAAATGATATCAGAGAAACGGCCCGGGCACTCACCGGCTGGAACGGCATTACGCAACAGAGTTACTGTGGCGAAATAACGTTTGTGCAAGCTTTCTTCGATCCGGGTGAAAAAACTATTTTCGGGCAAACCGGCAATTGGAATTACGATGACGTGCACGATATTTTGTTCGATCAACGCGCCAATCTCATCGCTGAGCACATCGCCCGCAAGGTGTATCGCGCTTTTGTGCGCCCGGAGGCGGACGAAGCAATCGTGGCGGAGTTGGCCGGTATTTTCATCGCCCACGATTTCGACATAGCGCCCATGCTGCGGGCTTTATTCAAAAGTGAGCACTTTTTCGATGATGCCAATATCGGCGTTCTGGTGAAAAGCCCCCTGGAGTCGATGCTGACTTTCGTCAAAGAAAACGATTTTCAACTGGAATGGACCGACGAGGAACTCGATGGCTTCGCTTATCTGACGGCAGAATTGGGGCAGGATTTGTTTAATCCGGTGGATGTAGCTGGTTGGCAGGGCAATCGCGACTGGGTGAACAGCAACACACTCACCGGACGTTGGCAGGCCTTGCGGTTTGTTATTTTCCGAATGTATGAGCATTATCCCGAGCAACTGGTGGATTTAGCACGAAAGCTCTCTGACAATTCCCAAAATGCAGATTTCATTGCCCAATTAATCGCCGACCACGTGCTGGCAAATGGCATGCAATTCCCCGAAGATTACGAGCGGGCCGCCATTGCTTTTAAAGCGGAAATTCCGGCAAATTACTTCGAGGAAGGTGGTGGTTGGAGCCTTGCCTGGGACACCGCAGCCGGACAGGTTGGGTTGTTGCTCGATCACCTCATTCGCCGACCGGAGTTTCAGTTGATGTAATCCTTTTTTCTCTCCATTTTTAAAACTGGAAAATTATGTGCAATCACGATAAAAATTCCAAACCTATGCGCTACGGCAGCGCCCTTGAGCACGGAGCAGCGCACGAGCGCGACCACGAGCAGTGGAGTCGCCGCAGCTTTCTGCAGGCGCTGGGCATCACCGGTGGTGCATCCATGATGCTGGGCAGTTTCCCCATCACAGCTTTGTTTCAGTCGCCACTGGCATTTGCATTGAACAACGACAACGACGAGCGCATTCTGGTGCTCATTCGATTTAAAGGCGGCAACGATGCGTTGAACATGATCGTCCCTGTTTATGATTACGACCGGTATCAGATGTTGCGTCCTTCTGTCAGAATTCCTGAAAATCAGTTGATTAACCTGAGTGATCGCATTGGTATGCCAAATACCATGACACCCCTGCAATCGCTCTGGCAAGAAGGCATGATGAAAGTTGTACACAGCGTTGGCTACGAAAACCAAAGTCTATCGCATTTTCGCTCATCGGATATTTGGGCATCCGGCAGCAATGCCAATATTGTGGATGAGTCTGGTTGGATGGGGCGCTATCTGGAAACGTTGTACCCTGAATTTTTGACGAATCCGCCGGATATACCGCCGGCAATTCAGATTGGAGGCGTTGGAAATCAAGCGTTTATCGATAGTATGAATACCAATATTTCGGTTTCGGTAAACGATCCGGAGGAGTTGTACGAAATCGCCCAAAACGGGCAACTGTACGATGTGAATAATATTCCGGAGTGCCTGTATGGCGATCAGTTGGGCTACATGCGCGCCGTTGCCAACAGTACATTTTTCTATGCCGAAGCGATCAAAACAGCCTACGACGCTGGTAGCAATCAAGTGGAATACATGGGCAACCTGGGCAGACAGTTATCCATCGTAGCACGCCTGATCAAGGGCAACCTCGGCACGAAACTATACATGGTTACGCTTGATGGCTTTGACACCCACGCCAACCAAAATGGGCGACATCCCAACCTGATGGCAGAAATAGCGACTTCGGTTCGGGCATTTTATGATGATCTGGCGACAGCCGATAGAGATCACGACGTAGTGAGTATGACGGTATCCGAATTCGGGCGGCGCCCCGACCAAAATGCCTCCGGCGGTACGGACCACGGCGGCGGCGCGGCAATGTTGCTCTTCGGTGGCGGATTGAACGGCAGCGGTTTTGTAGGTACGGAGCCGGATTTGCGAAATTTTGATGCCAATGGCAACATACAATACACCACTGATTTTCGGCAAATTTACGCCACGCTTCTCGAAAACTGGCTCTGTGTTGACACCGAATCCGTCAACAGCGTACTCGGTCGGAACTTCAGCCGTCTGGACCTGGGCGTTGCCTGCACTACGGCTACCAGCGTCAGCGGCGTCGCGGCGCCATCCATCCAGCACCGGGCGCGTTATATCTCGAATCAGCAGGTCGTCATTGACTACACCCTGCCCACTGCTGCGCAGGTGCAGGTCACGGTATTCAACCTGCTGGGCCAACCTGTGGCTACACTGGTAGATGCTTACCAACCCGCAGGCGAGTATCAGGCAACGTTTTCCGACCGGGGGTACCTCGCTTCGGGGCAGTATTTTTATCGGATACAAGCCGGACAACGCGTTGCCAGCCAAGCGATTAGAATTGTAAGATAAATTGCAAAACCGGCAGCCGGGAATAGAACTAATTCGCTCTGGTTGCTGTTTTTAGATTGGAATGAGCAGATTATCAACAGATTAAAGAGATCGGCTTTCAGGATGAGAAACTGTTCAGAGGAAAACAATTTCAGCGGAAATGTTTAAAATTTGTTAATAGTAAGTCCATTTGAAACTAAACGCACCACAAATGTTGTTAAAAGCATAAATTGTACGCACTAAAGAAGTACGAAAGTGAGTTCTAATTTTAAACAAAGCTAGCAAAAAACTGAGAATCTGCCAATCAGATATTGATTTTTTTTGAAATTGACAATCGAGGCTTTTCTAACTAGATATATTCATGGGATTATAATTTGTTAGTAGTAGGTCGTATCACAAGTCGTGATGCGACTTTTTTTATTTTTACATCCGATGAGAGCGATTAAACTATACATTGCAACCAGTCTGGATAATTACATCGCCCGTGCAAACAGCGCGTTTGACTGGCTGGAGGCATTTCCGACCGGAGGAAAACCTGAAGCAGCACTGCCATTATGACTGCCAGTTCCCGGCCGGGTATTATACCAATTTTAACTGATAATGACGTATTGATAAGCACTTTAAAAATTGATTTCCAATTATTTACGGTTTCCCCCGAAGGGACGACCTCGGCGCAATTTCCGACTTCCGACTTCCAAATTGGTATTATTCTTCCTCAGTATTTCACGCCTATCTTTTTGTATATAAAATGCAGCAACCACGCCGGTCCGATGAGCAAAAATTGCA
>CAZFBU010000011.1:0-8560 GCA_964517175.1 uncultured Saprospiraceae bacterium | reverse complement strand
ATCTTTTTGTATATAAAATGCAGCAACCACGCCGGTCCGATGAGCAAAAATTGCACATCCTCCAGGAAGGAAGGTTTTTTGCCTTCGATTTTGTGTCCAATGAATTGTCCAACCCAGGCGACCGCAAAAATGATGAGTGAAATCAGCGCCAGTTGCCCGGCATTGCGTCCTACTGCTTCGTAAATCGCATTATTGCCCCAGAGCATCAAGCCGACGATGACGATGAAGCCCAGGAACATCGGCACGGAAAGTCGCAGGTAGTAAAGCAACGCCAGCGCCAGGAAAACCGCCGCCCAGTTGGTAAAAAGCCCGCGCTCCACCGGGAAGGGAATGGCGTAAATCAAGCCCAGCAGGCTGAACATGATCGCCGGCACGCAAATCCAGTGAATGAGTTTGTTGGTGTCGTTTTGGTGGCTTTCGCCGTATTTGTCGAGGTACCACTGCATTGTCTTTGCCATATCTTTATTCTTTTGCTTTTAGCGAAAATATAAAATTATAGCATAAAAATCTTTGAAATTTCAATAAAAAATTTTGGGCTAATGCGCGGGGAATACCTCCGCCGCCATTTGGAACGCTTGATTGAATTGCTCCATATCCAGGCAAGTATCTTCATTAATATCCTGAAAATGAAAGACCATATTTTCCATTGGCATGTTGCCGGTGAGGTCGTCTTTTGCCATCGGGCAGCCACCGTAGCCCTTGATTGCGCCATCGTAGCGCCGACAGCCGTTTTCGTACGCTGCTACGATTTTTTCCTGCCAGGCACGCGGTGTTGTATGAAAATGTGCCCCAAATTCCGCATCCGGATAAGCGGGAATCAAATTGCTGAATAGGTAGCGGATGCTCTCTGGGCTGGCTACGCCAATGGTGTCGGATAATTGAAAAATGCCAATGCCCATTTCGGTGAGGCGATCCACCCATTTTTGTACGATTTCTACGTTCCAGGGGTCGCCGTAAGGATTGCCAAAGCCCATCGAAATGTAGAGCACCATCGCTTTGCCGGTGTTGATGCAGATTTGCTGGATTTCTTCCACGCGCGTGAGCGACTCTTCGATGGTGGCGTTGGTATTTCTAAGCTGAAAGGTCTCGGAGATGGAAAACGGATAGCCCAGGTAGGCGATCTCGTCAAATTGGGAAGCATCATCCGCGCCGCGCCGGTTGGCAACGATCGCCAGCAGCTTGGATTTTGTGTTGCTCAGGTCAAGTTGTGCCAGCACATCCGCCGTATCGCGCATCTGCGGGATCGCTTTGGGCGACACAAAGCTGCCAAAGTCTATTGTGTCGAAACCAACGCGCAGCAATTGGTTGATGTACGCCGACTTTTTTTCGGTTGGTATAAATTCCTTCAGCCCTTGCATCGCATCGCGCGGGCATTCAATCAGTTTTACCATTTCGGGTAATGGATTTAGATTATTTATAAACGATTCGGGTTCTGTAAAAATAGCGTACTTTTTTCGATATTTATTTGCTGGTTTCAACCTTTTACAATAAAACTACGTTCCAACAATCGAAAAGAAAACGCTATATGACAAAGAACAGAGGACTTCTTACTTTGGTTGGCTTTCTGATTGCAGGCATTGGCTTTGTGGCGCTTATCCTGAGCCTGGTAGGCTTGCAATTGTCATTCCTCACCTGGATTGACGCACCGGGCAAGCTGTTTGGTTTCGTCATGCGGCTGGTATTTATCATTGCAGGCATCGTGCTGGTAGTATTGGCACAGTCAGATTTTAAAGGAGAAGTGGAGGGCTAAATTTATTGCATTGCCGCTTCTATCGTTCCAAATGTCTGATCCACCACGATTCTGCCGCGATCGTCCTGCTTCACGGTAGCGCAAGCGATGTGTGGATCGTGCTCGAATGCCAGAATGTGATTTTCCGCTACTGCTGATTCCAGAATGCGCGCTTTTTCTTCCAGCGTTGTCAGCGGTCGCACATCAAAACTCATCACGTACGGCATGCCAATGTGATGAGAAGATGGAATAACGTCGGCGCAATATACCAGCTTCCGGTCGCCACCTTGCAGCAGTAGCGCCATCATCGCCTCGGTGTGCCCATAGACGAATCGTGCGTGGATACCCGGCAGCCACTCCAGATCATCGCGCTGAACATCCAGAAATTGCAAAACCCCCGCTTCTCGTAATGGCACGAAATTTTCCTTCAAAAAGGAAGCCTGCTCGCGGGCATTCGGCTCGTACGCCCAGTCGTAATGTACTTCATTGCACCAGTAAGTCGCATTCGGGAAAGTCGGAATTAGTTTGTCATTCGCGTCTTTTTTCACCGCGCCGCCGACGTGGTCGAAATGCAAATGCGTCAGAAATACATCGGTGATGTCTTCCGGTTGTAAGCCCTTCTCTGCCAGCGAACTGCGTAGCGTCATCTCGCCGTGTGGCTCAAAGTGCTGCCGGAATTTCTCCCCTTGCTTGTCGCCAATGCCGGTATCGACCAGAATTTTCCGGTCGCCGGTTTCTACCAGCAAGCACTGCATCGACCAGGTGCACATGTTCTTTTCATCCGGTTGAATTTGCCGCTGCCACAATTGCTTTGGCACAATGCCGAACATCGCCCCGCCATCCAGTTTGAAAAATCCGGTGTGTATCGTGCTGATTTTCATTTTATTACATGTTTTTATCTAAAAACCCTTGCCTGGTCAGTGGCCATTTAGAATCCAATCTTCGTATTCTCCGCCAGTTCTTTTTTCAGCGTTGCCATGCGAATTGCCGTTACGGCAGCTTCTACGCCTTTGTTGCCGTGTTTGCCACCCGAACGCTCCAGCGCCTGCGCTTCGTTGTTGGGCGTCAGTACACCAAAGATCACCGGTTGGCCGGAGGCAATGCTCAGATTGGTCAGTCCCGTTGCCACGGCGTTGTTGATGTATTCATTATGGCTCGTCTCGCCCTTGATTACACAGCCCAGACAAATGATGGCATCCAGCTTGTAGCGCGACTGCAAGAGGCGAGCGCCGGTGGGCAATTCAAAAGAACCAGGCACCTGAATGGTGTGAATGTTGTCAGGGTCAGCGCCATGCTTGACCAATGTATCGAAGCAACCTTCGTACAGTGCGTGTGTAACCTGCGCGTTCCACTCAGCAACGACGACGCCAAACTTCATCTCCTGCGCCGACGGGATGGAAGATTCATCGTAAGTGGATAAATTTTTTAAAGCACTTGCCATATTCTTGAATTTTATCGTGGTGCCCAAAGCACCTGTGAAGAATTATAGGTTTAACGCTTGTCCGATTCAATTTGTTAAGCGACATCGGTAAAAAAGAAAAGGTAAGATGCATTCCTGCGACCTTACCTTTCCGATAAAACTGAAACTTGTGTTCATAGGATTATTCGGGGCTCACCCGGACAATGTACTTTTCAATTTCTCTGGCTTGCGCCGAAGCCGGGTACTCATCTTTGATTTGTTGATAGGCTTTCAGAGCTTCCGAGCTATTGCCATTGCGCTCGTGCAACATGCCGATTTTCTGCAGATAGTAAGGCGTCAGCAATTCATTATCTTCAGCGTTGGCCGCTTTCTGATAATAACTCAGCGCCTGATCCAGGTCGTTGTTTTCGGCATAAGCATCCCCCAGCGCACCGTTTCTGGTGATGGGCAACAAATCGCCCTTTGCCTTAAAATCCTCCAGGTAAGAGATAGCGGCTTCGTACTGCCCCAGGTGGAGGTAGCATACGCCAGCATAATAATGCGCCAGATTTGCAGCCGGCGTGCCGCCGTAATTGTCAATAATATCGAGGAATCCGGCAAAACCGCCCCCGGGATTCGTCAGCGCGAGTGCGAAAGAATCTCGCTCAAATTGCACTTGTGCCTGCGCCATCTGGTCAATGGCTTCCTTTTGTTTGGGGATTTTGTAAAATTGATTGTAAGCAAAGAAACCGCCGACAATCAGCACCAACGCACCAATGCCGCCCAGTATCCACGTTCTGTTTTGTTCAAAAAAATCCTGCGTACTTTCGCGGACTTCCACCACATCTACCAATACTTCGTCCTCTTTTTTCCGTTGCTTATTTCTTTTTGCCATTTCCACACGTCTTTTTTAAATGTCGAAAACCGGGCGCGCCTGAAGTCAGGTTATTTGCTTTTGTGCGTTATCGCCGGGCTTTCGGAAAAAGGTTTTCAAAAAGCCACGCAAAAATAAATAAAGTTTTAGAACCAGACTGTTTTTGAGCAAAAAAAAGCGACGAAAAGCAGAATTGTCGGATCGCTCCGGTTTTGAATTTGAAATTACCGCCGAATTTATCCGTTTTTGCATTTGTTGAAATGTGACGAAAAAAATATTGATTTCAAGCAGGAGGAGAAGGAGAAAAAGATTGAGGTCGTGGTTTAAATCCGTTGATACATCCAAAACGTGAGGATTCGCTTGTCAGACTTCTTTTAAGATATTTAATGCTCCTGATTAATTTACCGGAGAAAAGTTTGAAGCATTTTCGCCATTTGTTGCTGCGTCTGCTGTGTCGCATTTCTCGCTTTGGCAGCGAAATCTTCTCCATCACCGGCATAAATGATGCCCCGGGAAGAATTCACGAGTAGTCCACATTGGTTATTAAAACCATAGCGGGAAATCGCTTCGAGGTCGCCGCCCTGCGCGCCCACGCCCGGCACAAGCAAGAAATGCTCCGGCGCAATGGCCCGAACTTCCCGGAATTTTTCAGGGTGCGTAGCGCCGATCACAAGCATCAGTTCCTCCGCGTTGCACCAGGTTGCGGCAGTACGTATCACTTTCTCGTACAGCGGTTGATCGTTTTCTTGTAGTGTCAGTTGGAAATTTTCGCTGCCGGGGTTGGAGGTCAGCGCGAGCAGGATCACCCATTTTCCGGGAAAACCTAGAAAAGGTTTTACGGAATCTTCGCCCATGTAGGGCGCGACGGTTACCGCGTCCACGTCCAATTGCTCGAAGAAAGCCTGCGCGTACAGGCGTGAGGTATTGCCAATATCGCCGCGCTTGGCATCGGCAATGATGAAATGCTCCCGCGGAATATAGCTGATTGTTTTTTCCAATGCTTCCCAGCCCTGCACGCCCTGCGCTTCGTAGAAGGCGAGGTTGGGTTTGTAAGCTACGCACAGGTCTTTAGTCGCATCGATGATTTGTTTATTGAACGCAAAAATTGGATCATCCGCCTCGAGCAGGTGCTTTGGGATGCGCTTTAGGTCTGTATCCAGACCAATGCAAAGGTAAGATTGCTTCTGGCGTATTTGCTGGTAGAGTTCCTGTTTGGTCATATGCCTAATTTTTCGTTGAGTTCCTGGATAAAGGCTTGAAAGCTGATTTCGCCTGAATGGTTTTCGTAAACTTGGTCTATATTAAGCCTGGAGAAAATGTCCGGGCAGTCAGATGGTTTATACTTTTCTTGGGTTTTTCGCCTCAACCATTCTTTGGGGTCTTTTTGAGAAAGAGGATTTCGAGGAGCTTTGATTTTGACAGTATAAAAGTCATTAACCGTTTCAATATCTGCTAGCAGAAGGGCTTCCGATTCAAAAATAGCAATAAAAAGCGTATCTAAATCGTGCAATTTTATATCCTTAAACCAATCTTGTCGCGCTTTAATTTTCTCTTTATCAATTGGTAGGCTATCCAAGTCCCTAAAAAATATAATGAAATGAAGCTTTCCTTTTTGATTTTTCTTTGCTAATTCTATTTCCAATAATCTTTTGATACCATGACTTTCCAGCTTGTCACCTGTTGTACCTCGAAGCAGGGGAATGAATTGGAATTGGTGATTGTTGTAACGTTGTTCCAGTAAATTTTTTAAAGCGACGCTGTCGTTATGATAGTTCTCACCGACAATACCGATTCGAATCATACGCCTTCTTCCTCTGTTTCAAAACCAGACATAACCCAGTAATCACTAAGAAATAACTCGTCTTTCATATAGCTCTGGGCGTATTTGATATCATCATCCGATAGATGTCGCAATTGTGTACCTTTATCCTTATCATAGCGTGCTACAATTAATCTATCCAACTCGTCTATGTCTAATGTATTAAGTACCTCCGGCGAATGCGTCGTCAAAATGATCTGTTTGCTCTCCGATTGCTCTTTGATAAAATCCATCAGGCGCGAGAGCTGATGTGGGTGGATACCGAGCTCGGGTTCTTCGATTAAATAAGTACCTCTATCTTGGAGAGCAATTTCTGTCACTATATGAAACATTCTTTTTGTTCCATCAGAAAGATTATTCCATTTCCAATTATTACCATCTAAGTCAAAAGTGAATAATAGGTTTGAAATTTCAATAAAATTATTTGTTATTTTTATTTCAACTTCTTCATTAATTTTTAAGTTTTGGATAGGGGTAAATTTTTGCAAATTTTGAATTGAATTTTTATCGATATAATTCTTTAAAAAGTGTCTAATCGCCCCTTCCGATATATGCGGCTTGTTCAAGAAGAAGAAAATATTATGTCCAAGAAATCTCTGGATAAGACTTGATTTTGAAATAGAACTATTCTTTAAAACCCAATAAGGATACTTTTCTCTTCGATGATAATTCACGTTCAATGGAGTATCAAGTCCCTCAATATATGATGGAATTTGATAATTTATTTTAATGCAAGGGAAAATTCTAGCAATGCTATTTCTAAGATATAAAAATTGATCAATACTTTCTTTTTGAGTAATAGTTTCGAAACGTTCATCTCCTTTAAACCTTTCAATTTTTTCCTCTGTTTTAAGCAAGTTTTCGTTAATTGCGAAGAAATTTTCTGATTTATCTTCATCTTGGAATTGCTGATATTTTTCTTCGTCTGGAAAAGATTTTTTTTGATAAATGTCGCGATAGTTTAAAACAGAAATAGTGTATGAAGCTTCGAACTCTTGTTCTAATGTAAGTCTATTTATTACAAGGTCGAAAAATTCCACAAAATTTGTTTTCCCGCTCCCATTCGCACCAATGATGATATTCAAGCCTGGCTTGAGTTCTACCTCGGTATCGATGATAGACTTGTATCCCTTCAGGCGTACGCGACTGATGTAGGATTGTTCTGGAGCGTTTTGTGATTCAGACATAGCATTTTTGCCTTTGAGTTACACTTCCACCCCATTCACAGCCGTTACACCAGTGATTTTCGGCATTTTGCCAATGATCGCCTGCTCGATGCCGGCGCGCATAGTCATGGTGGTCATACTGCAACCTTCGCAGGCCCCCAGCCATTTGATCTTGACGACCATGTCATCGGTGACGTCCACAACTTCCACGTTGCCGCCATCCACCGCCAGGTGCGGACGTACGTCATCCAGCGCTTTATCTACTTGTTGTATTAAATCTTGTCTTTCCGGATTTGACATATATCTTGGTTTTGAATATTTTTTAAAATTACAAAATTATTGCTCCATTTTCACAATCCGCGTCGGTTCGAGCATTTCATTGCGCAGTGCGACCTGGCGCAGGGTGTTTTCGGCTATTTTTTGGAATGCTTCCTTAACAATGGCTTCATCGCCCAAAACCGCCGGCTTGCCACTATCACCGCCTTCGCGAATGCCCTGAACAATAGGCACTTGTCCCAGTAGCACCGATTGGCTCATCCTGGCAATCTTTTTGCCGCCACCTTCGCCAAAGAGAAAGTATTTGTTGTTCGGCAATTCTTTTGGCGTAAACCAAGCCATATTTTCTACCACGCCCAGTATCGGTACATTGACGGATGGCAAGCGGAACATGTTCATCGCTTTCACCGCATCCACAACGGAGACCTCCTGCGGCGTTGTGACGATGATGGCGCCGGTTATCGGTACGGTCTGTACCAACGTCAACTGGATGTCGCCGGTGCCGGGTGGCAAATCCACGACCAGGAAGTCCAGTTCCGGCCAGATGGTATCATTGACAAACTGCTTGATTACGCCGGATAGACGCGGTCCGCGCAGCACTACCGCCTGTTCGGGTTCGACGATAAAACCAATGGAAATCACCGGCAAGCCGTAGGCTTCCAGCGGTAGTATTTTCGGTTGATTATAAACATTTTGCACTTTGGGGCGCTTGCCCTGCAATCCCAGCATAGTGGGCAAAGAAGGCCCATATAGATCGGCATCCAGCAGACCCACTTTTGCACCCAACTGCTTCAATCCCAGCGCCAGGTTCACCGCAACGGTAGATTTGCCTACGCCGCCCTTGCCGGAAGCGACCGCAATGATATTTTTCACATGTGGCAGCGCGCTGGTACTTTCCTGCGATTGGGCGGTCTTGGCGATCATGTGCACGTTGACATTCGCCTCCGGGTACACTTCCTGCACCGCAGCGATGCACGCGAAGTTCAGCTCGGACTTGTATTCACTGTTCAGAGATGGCAATTCAAGTGCAAAATTGATGTTGTTGCCTTCGATTTGAAGGTCGCGCACCATGCTCATCGTGATAATGTCCTGCCCGGTATTAGGATCAGTTACTTTTGCTAATGCCTTGACAATGGTCGTTGTATCTATGCTCATCTTATCTGTATTGCCGATTTAGATTTGATCTGATTTATACAATATTGCAAAAATACAAACAAATAGTTGAGCAAAACAGTTTTGAAAATGCTTTTTGGATGTAAAAGAGGATGTGGCAAATCTGTGAGGTATGACACATCTT
>CAZFBU010000010.1:0-45218 GCA_964517175.1 uncultured Saprospiraceae bacterium | reverse complement strand
AGGAAAAGGCACTTTATAACATAAAATTGAATCCATGTCCGATTTTTACAATTTTAAATTTTGGAATCTACCTAATTTTGGAAGAACGAATTAATACTCTTTAAATAAATATCTATTATGAGTCATAAAAATAGTTTCCACAACACCGAAGAACTAATTTCTGATTCCCCATTTCTAAGCGAGTTAAGCTTTGAAAAAACAAAAGAATTTAAATCCGATATAGAAGATGAATCATTAAATAGAAATATGGACGAAAGTCCGTTTCTATCAATTTATGAATTAGAAGATTTTGACAATGAGGCATCTAATCCAGAGCTAGAAGCTTATGTAGAATTTTTATCTGAACTGTATGATGAGGAATTCAATGAAGAAATTGAAGAAATGGTAAATGAAGCCCTGGATTACTACACCAATCACATAACAGAAACGTATCATCCAGACACACCTATTACATCAGACGAAACATCTCAAATTTTAGAAGAATACTTCACCCCTTTTGAGCAAGAGTTTAATGAGTTTGTTGATGAGTTTATTGATTATTTAGAGGAGAAAAACGTAAGAGAAATTAATAGAAATGAAATTAATGAATTAATAGAAAACTTTGATAATGAAATAGAAAACTCAGATGAAACTGAAATAGATGACGAAGGATATGTTGAATACGAAGACGAATTATATGTACCAGGATTTGAACAACTAAAACGAAGAAAGAAAAGAAAGGCTAGAAGAAAAAGGAGAAGAGCTAGAATAAAAGGCCGAATTAAAAAAGTTGCAAAAAAAATTGGTAAAGGTTTTCTTAAAGTTTTAGGAGGTCCAGCTCTAATTGTTTTCAAAAAATTCATGAAAAAGTGGGGTAAAAAACTTCTTAAAAAACTAATAAAGTTAGCCAAAAAATTGGTGCCAAAAGAATATAGAGATATAATTGACCAGTTAGGAAAAACCTTTGCAAAAGGTAAATCTAAGGAAATCGCATTTGAATATGATTATTTTTCAGGAATTCCTAATATACAGCTTGAAATGGATGCTGCCATTACAAATTTTGTATTCTCTAATTTAAATCAAAAAAAATCAAATGAATTTGACGAGCTCTTTCTTGAACGTCTCTTTATTAGTGAGAATAATGAAAATTCTGATAAAGAAATTGATTTATCATTTGCGAGAAATCAATTTGTGAGACAACTATCTCGACTAGACAATGAGAGTAATGCAGAGCCAATAATCGAAAATTATGTTCAAGCTATTTTAAAGGCAATAAAAATAGTTTTGAAGTTAGTGGGGCGAAAAAGAATAGTTAATGCATTAACAAAACTAGCATTAAAATTGATAGCAAGAATATCAAAGCGTTTTAGGAAAAAGTCTGATAGACAAAAACTACAACCGATAGTACGTTTAGTAGTCGATAAGGGCTTAAAAACAATTGGATTTGAAATTCCAGAGGAACAAGAGTTAGAAACTGCTGCTCACTCAGTTGCATCTATTTTAGAACAAAGCATTGCTCATTTAGAATACTTTAATAAAAATGAATTAGAAAATGAAGAATTGATGGAAAGTTATGTCATTGAGGCATTTGAGCAAGCAGTAGCCAGCAATTTTCCTCAATTACTATCCGAGGAGGCATACATTCAACATCCGAATCTTAGAGAAAGTAAACGAAATGGTTTTTGGGTAGCAGGACCTATTAAAGGAAAAATAAAATACTACAAAAAATATACCCTGCCTCACGAAGTTGAAATTACGCCACACATGGCAAATGCGATAGAAAGTTTTCAAGGAATTCCTTTAAATGTGGCATTACGTGATAGAATGGGGATACCGTATGGCAAGACCATTCATGCAAGAATTCATTTATTTGAATTACTCCCACAGGGTCAATTGCTCCACATTAACAAATTTGAAAAAGCCATCCCAGGTTTAGGAATAAAAAACTTACATCCATGGACACTTTTTCATCCTTTAACGGAGCAAGCAGCAGGGATTTTACTGGGAGAGCCAGGATTAAAATGTAGATGTGGCAAATGTAATATTCATTCTACCCTGAGCTATACTAGTGGATTGACGGGGCATCGTTATTATTTCATAGAGATTCCAAATCTCATAAATAATAAATTTGATTACATTGAGGGGTTTTCAAGCAACTTGCGCTCTTCTAAAATAAAGCTAAACATCAATTTAATTAAAAATTATTTAAAAACTTTCATTTTCCTAAGTGAACACGATGCCCAATTTATATCGCATAAGCTTACTGGATACAACGGAGTCGTAAATGCTTATAAAATTCTGTCAGAAATAGTAGAGCATCGTTTAAATTATTCATTAAATAATGGAGTTTCAGAAAATGTTTTATTGATTCATCCACAAATTGTCCCAGGATATGGTTCTGGCAATGCCCTTAATTTATTGCCAACGATTGTTCAAATACAATTCAAAAAGTACCTAAAAGAAATAATAAAAAAATCGCTGTTTGATTATTTACGCAACAATAAAGATTCTTTTATAAATGCTACCATTAATCCTATTGAGGGCATAACTCTTTGCATGTATTTCAACTATCTAAGTGTACTTGAAAATATTTCTTTGTATCTAAAAGGCAAATACTTAAAGAACTGGGAAGATATTTTTATGTCTGACTTACCCAAAATAAAAATTCAAACAAAGATTGGTTACTGGAATGAATAGTAGTGAGTTTATAATCGTACAAAACGAATTACTGCGCCAAACTAATCATTGGCAATTTGCAGTCACACGTTTAAGTCGTATGGATGACTTAGCATCAGAAAAAGCTTGGCTTAGTCTTGAGAACTATTTAAATATTACTTTAAAATCAAAATTAAAGCAGATTTCAACAAAATTAAGCGAAGAAATTAAAAATATAATATCTCTATTGAAGAAAGCTGACTCCTTAGAAAAGATTATACTTATTGAACATCTACTCGATTTGTTTCGAAGAAAATACTTAAAAGCCGAAGTAACACTAGATTTCTTTGCTGATGCCTTAAATACCAGGACTAGTCCTGAGATGTCCGCACTGATAAGAGCTTGTGATATAATGGGTGTAGAAAGCATCAACTTACTTTTAAACAAACTTGGTAAAGAAGCACCTCCTATTTTAACTTATATTGATAAAGGATTAGGGGCATCTATACTAAAGGCTGGTTTAAGATTATGGGATGGCGGAACAATTAATCCAGTTGCTGTAATTAAAATTGTTCGACATAATTTATTTCGACCAACTTCATTAATCCATGAAGCAGGTCACCAAGTTGCTCATATAATTGATTGGAATTCAGAACTTAAGTATATATTAAGGCATGAATTACATGCATTTTCTAAAGAGTTAGCAGCTATATGGTCGGACTGGGCATCAGAAATTGCTGCTGATATCTTTGCATTCGTACATACAGGTTATGGAGCAGTTGCAGCGCTTCATGATGTTGTAGCAGGCAGTCATAAAAAAATTTTCATGTATTTGCCTGATGATCCACACCCTATTAGTTACATAAGAGTTTTATTAGGCGTAGAAATGTGCAGGCATAAATTGGGAAAGGGTATATGGGATAATCTTGCAAAGACACTAATGTCCAAGCATCCTCTTTCATCTGCACACCCTGAAGTAACCTCGATTCTAAAATACTCTATAAATTTATTACCGAAGATTTCAGAATTGTGCCTGTCAAGAAACATGCAAACAATGAACGGAAAGTCCATTTCAGATTTGATTAATCCTTTACTCGTTCATCCAAAAGCATTAAAAGAATTAGAGATGAATAGCAGAAACCTCTCAGGAACTGCCTTAAACAAGAAAGCTTTACAATTGCTTGCTATGACTAGCTATAACATAGCTGCTTATCCAAGTATGGCAAATAAGTATTTTGAATTTCAACGACAAATAATGTTAAAATTAGGTAATCATAAAAACAATAATTATGGAGCCAAATCCAACTGTTCTACAAGCTTTAGAACAATATAAAAAAATCAGCAGTCAACTAACAGGACTTAAAACAAATTCTGAAACACCTCCTTTTTGGTGTTATCCAGGTAGTAAAGATGTTGCAGGTAATATCAAGAATTATGACGATCCTTTGCAGTCTAGCCAAGGCATAAATCCATTTTCATCCAGAGGTAAAAGCCCTAAAAAGTAAAATAATTACTAAAATAAAACTTAACAATATCATGTTTAGAAGAATTGTCGCCATAGATAATGGAAATAAGGAAATAAGAGAGGAAAGAGCTAAGGCATTATTTAGCCTGCATCCTCATCAAATAAGTACTTTACTAGAAATGGCATGGGAGTTTTGCGTAAAGTTCAACCCTAATAATACAGATTCCAATACCCCAAAGCCTATCAGAACGACTCCATTACATGCTCTCCCCTCTCAGCTTTTAACTTTATTTGGTGCATTTGAAGAAGATTCAAATAGTCCAAATTCAGCTAATTTTAACTTTTACAACAGTAATAAGTTTAAGTTAGGAAATGATACAAGTGCAGGAGAGGTTCCAAATTTGCTAGGAATGACCAGTTGGGATCATCTGATTTATGCTTATTTGATTGAAAACACACGTATTTATGATGTTTTTCGTAAGGTACTATTTGAATACTTGCATGGAGAAAAAATAAGTGTTCCCCTATTTGAAGCCCACAGATGGTTGCGCAATACGGAAGAGCTATTTTTTAGTAACCCTGCTCCATTTAGAATTTATAATATTTCCAGCCAAATTCGACCAGATTTTAATGCCTACCGAAGAAATATATATTATAGAATGTTTGGCATGGACTTGAATCATGGAGATTATAACAATCAACCTGTCAAGTTTCACAAACCTGATTTATTCAATAAAGAATTTGTAAAAACACTTGAAGAGTTTTTGCGTGAAGTGTGGGTTGGCATTGTCAATGTCAGTAATACCAGTGGTTTAAGACCTACCGATAATGTAGGCATAGCGAATTTAGCAATGAAATTGCACGATATGCTACAAAACCGTCGCCGTCTGGGTAACCTTACGCGTGAAGAATTTTTCTTTGTTTCTATGATGTCCTGGTTTCACCTAACGGTTGAATTTGATTCACCGATTATCCAATCGCTAAGAGCAGAAGGCACTAGAGAACAAGAGAGGTTGTTCAGAGTAGCTGAATTAGTCGGATTTCCTGCACATGCAAAATCCTATAATTTTTTCCAGCTTGCAGATCCTCTTTCGAGAATTCTCACACAGATTGAGACCGGTATTTACAATTACTCTAGTGCCGTGCCAGCGTTGTATCAACCCGAGACACCAATTGTAAATGACATGAGAAATATTATTCTTCATTGGTCAATCGCTACCGGAAGAGATTTGAAAGTACGCCGAGGAAAAGATGTCGCTCAATCAATCATTTCTGCAACCACCAATGGTGTAAACGTGTAAAACCTATGTACAAGAAAAAGCAAAACAAAGAATATTATTCTCCTTTTTTGGATGAAGCTATGTTTTTGAATGAAGCATCTGAATCCAATCAATATGAGGAAGAAGACTACTATAATGAAGAAATGGAAGAAGATAATTACGAACTATCATTCGATGAAAATGAGTACGATAATGATGAGGTAGAACAGGAAGATATAGAAGAATACTATGGTGAAGAAATGGAAATGGAGGAAGATGTACAAGAGTATGAAAATGATATGTATCATTTAGATAATGAGATGGAAGAAGATTCAGAAACTTACGAAGATTACGCTTTTGAAGATTTTTACTTAAATGAATACGGGGATAAAAAAAAGCAAGAGAATGAATTTAATTATTCCATTTCAGAAGAAATTGAAGAAGATAATGGTGAATCTTTTGAAGATTATGAGGAAGATTATCTTGAAGCAGATGAATTATTTCAATATCAATCAAGCAGAAAAGATTATCGTGATTTACCAGACAATCTAATACATGATAAGATTAAAGAATCACGTGTAGAGAATTTAATGATTCTTTATTTTGATTACTTTAGAACCCAAAAATATACTCCAACTTGGTATGTTAACAACACGAAAGGAGTAAGAACAATAGCAATCCAATATTTCACTAAGAAACGCATCAAGAAATATTTAAATTTAATAGAAAAATATATAAAAATAAAGATTGGAAAAATTACTTCAAGTTCAGGAAAATCAGCAAAATGGAAAATTAGGGTTATCTTTTGGTTGTATTATTATTTCCCAGAAAAAGAATTGTATTCACCACCACCAATTAAAGCATTGAACGAAATACGTCAAATGATAAAATCTGAAGCAAGCAAATTTTTTATAAGACCTAATGTTACCTTATGGACTGCGGTTTATAATCGTAAACAACTAATTGATACAGTTGGAAATAAGTTAAGCAAAAATTTACACAATGCCTCTGTTAAAGTTTATAATGAGCATTATCGACACATGGCTATGACTCCTGATTTTAAGGATATCGTAGAATTAAATTGGCAAAATTGGTTATATACATATGTAAAAACTATAAGCGACCTTGGAAAAAGGCGAAAGGTGTCTAATCCGCTTAAAAAGTACCCGAAGGGAAATGTTCATGGAATACATGTTATAATAAATTTAGCCGTGGAAGACTGGAAGAAATTAACACATAACGAACAACAAATTATCAAAAATAAACGCTTTTGGGATAAATATCTCTTACCAAAGATTTGGAAACAATTACAAAAAGAACTAGTATGGGGGTTCGCACAAGATGGTAAAAAAATAAATATAGAAACATTTGATGGAAGGCGTTGGAGATTTCCTGGTCAGAGGTTTCAATAATATCAGTATAAAATCATAATGCTAGCACCGCCGTCACCTCAATTTCTACCAGATAATCCGGTTCGATCAATGCACTCACTTCCACCATGGAAGTTGCAGGTTTAATGTCGCGGAAAAACTCGCCGTGGGCGCGCCCCACCTCTTCCCAGCGGCTGATATCGGTCACGTACATGCGCGTGCGCACGACGTCTTGCAGGCTGGCACCGGCTTCGTGTAGTACTTTTTCGATTTTTTGAAAAATAGTTTTGGCTTGCAGATAGGCGTCGTCTCTGCCGATGAGTTCGCCGTTTTCGACGGCAACGGTGCCGGAAATTTCAAGGATATTTCCAATTTTTACCGCTCTGGAATAGCCAACAATATCTTCCCACTTTGCACCGGAGGAATAGTTTGTACGTTGCATATTTTTGCTAATTTTGAACGAGACCTCTTTTTGGATGTTTAGATTTGCGATAAGCGCATTAAAAACCTCAATTATCAGCTAAAAAAGTGATTTTTGCAATAGGCACGAAGGTTAAATTGATCCACACGGGCGACACGGGTACGGTGACCGCCTGGCTGGATGGCGGTATGCTCCATGTGCGTCTGCACGATGACGATATGGAAATACCCGCATTTCCGGAAGACCTGGCGCGCCTGGATGAAGAGCAACCCAAAGTCAAGGCAAAAATTATCGCCACCAAGCAGGAAAAAGTCAAAAAAGAGCCAGCGCGACCGGTGGCGGCCACGCAATACACTATTTTGAAAAGCTTCGGCATCCAATTGGCATTTGAGCCGGTTATCCGCCACGATGGCTCCACAGAGAAATACCTGGTTTATCTGCTCAACGACACGCGCTACGATGTGCTGGTCGATTATGAGTTTTCGCTGGTGGATAAAGTTATTAAAGCAGATAACAGCAAACTGGCGGGCGTTTCGACCTTGCCGGCAGGAGAATTACTGTTTGATGAATTGAACGACGCGCCGGTTTTTGATGTCGATTGTCAATTGATTACAACGGAGGGCTTGGGCGATAAACTGCACAAAACGCTAAAAATCAAACCGAAGCAATTTTTTAAAATAATAAAAACCGCTCCGCTGCTCAACAAACCGGTGCACCTGTATCGCCTGTTTGAAAATTTGAATGCGCCGCCTGAAACACAAGCCGCCGAGGATTTGAAAACCTATACCAAACGCAACGCTCGCCCCACCACAACCGGTTGGAATGAGAATACGACCACGCTGCGCTACGCCATGCAACTAGCGGAATTTGAGCTGGAACTCGATCTGCATATAGAAAAGCTGACCGATGCACCGAGCAAGTTGAACAAAGGAGAAATCCTGGGCATCCAGATGGCTGCTTTCGAGCGCTATATCGACCACGCGCTGAAGCTGGGCGTGGAGCGTGTATTCATCATTCATGGGATTGGTAAAGGTCGCTTGCGCAATACCATCGCTACTCGCCTAATGCAGATGCCCGAGGTCAAAAGTTTTAAAAATGAGTACCATCCGCGCTATGGCTACGGCGCAACGGAGGTCATCTTTTAGTGTGAAAAAGTAAAGTCATTTGTCAGTTTATTGGCAAAATCGGCAAGCGAAGCGACCTGCAGATCGGTGTGTGGAGGCGCATGTTCGGTCTTAGAAACAAAGACCGTGCGCATACCGGCACGATGTCCAAATTCAATATCCGAGGGCGTATCGCCAATCATAATAGATTTTGTAAAATCAATTTCCGGGAAATCCACCTTCGCCTGCTCCGCCATACCGATGCGCGGCTTGCGGCAGGCGCAATCATCCTGCCGATGGTGCGGACAAAAATAAACCTTGTCAATCCTTCCGCCGGCTTGTTCAATTTTTAAAACCATCTGATGATGAATACTTTGCAAATCTGCTTTCGTCATCAAGCCTTTCCCGATACCCTGCTGGTTAGTCACGACGACGATGCGCGCGAATCGCCTGGAAAAATGCGCAATTGCCTCCGGTACGCCGGATAAAAACGCGAATTCCGACCAGGATTTTACATAATCATCCACGAGGCGCCGATTGATTACCCCATCCCTGTCCAGAAATAACGTCCAGTTTTTGTCTGTCATGCTGTGTTTTACTTTTGCTTGATTTTCAAATTGTTGCCACCGTTTGCTGATCTTCGGATTTCCATTGCGGCATACAATTTTACAAAAAAAAGGCATTCCAGCGTTTTTGACCCGGAATGCCTCTTTTGCAGATGCGATTGCTTCTTATGGTAAAACGACCATTTTTTTGGTAGCGCGATAGGCGTCGGTCTCAACCGAATAGAGCAGGACGCCGCTTGCGGCCAGTTCATTTTTGTGGATAATCACCTGATTGAAACCAGAATCAAAGTTTCCTTCCCGTCGCCACAGTTCCCGGCCAGACAGGTCCGTAATGCGAATCAGCGCATTGCCGGCAGCTGGTAGTTCAAACGAAATGCGCGTCTCGGAATGGAAAGGATTGGGGCTGTTTTGCAAAAGCGCAAATGCTTTGGCGGTTGCCGGTTCTGCGGCAAATGACAAATTCAGCCTCGCAATGGCATCACCCTGGAGCGCAATGGGTTGCAGATGTCGGCTGCTCAGGCGCACCGTCTCTTCGAGTTGTGCCGATTGTTGTCCTTGCAAACGAAGCGTAAACAGCACCGCGTCCGTGCTTCCGGCTGCGTCGAGGTTGTTCCAGACAACCGTCACCAATCCACCTTCCCGCTGAAGATATACCGATTTTTCATCGATTAGTCCTGGTTCTATATCCAGCAGCGTTACCTGGTCGGGTTTGAATTGCAAAGCGAACTGTACGCCGCTAACGTGCTGCATATCAGCAACAACCGGAACGCTGATCGTTTCACCGGCTCGGATATCTCGTGCCAGCAATTGCAGCGGCAGGTTCGTGTAGAAGCGGGCGCTGGCATTTCTGCGGTCAGCGATGATACTGCCGTTGATGTCGCCAATTTTAATGGCAATAAAGTTGCCGTAATTTTCGGCGGCAGACAAGGAACCGATCTCCATGTATTCCGGGAATTCTTCCTGCCAGGGGTTCAGCGGATTTGGAAAAACATAAGCAGCATTTATAAAGCGCCAACTGTGATTATTCGGAAACTCCGGAACCAGACCCAGCATAACGTTTCGCAGGGCGGCGGCATCCGCTTCGTCCACGCTGCCGTTGCGATTAATGTCGGCAGCAATGAGCCGGTAAGGCGAGCGAATCGGTTCGATACCCATAAGGTGCTGTTGCAGCAGTATGAGATCAACGATGGAAATGCCTTCTGCCGGATTGGTATTCATGGTTGGCACTACTTTATAACTTTGCTGCATGGGAATACTGTCGAAAATAAACAGTCCGTCTGCATCGGTATCCAGGAGGTTGCTATCCTGGCTGATGAGCATCATGCTGACATCCGGCAGCCCGTGCCCGCCTTCTGTATAAACCGAACCGGCTATGAAGCCCGTGCCCACTTCGCTGCCGCACAGGTCGTTGTTGTCCTGAATGAGCAGGTAGGTTCGGCAGAAAGTGTAATTCCGCCCGCCTGTCGTGCCATCCGGTTGCACAGCTGTGGGGTTGAAAGCATCATCCCAGGCATACACCTCAATGTCGAGCGTGGAGGGATCATCGCAGGTTACGGTCAGGCTTTTCTGATTGAAATCGGGCGTTTCGCCCACGCGGTTGATGGAGAAACCCGCCACGCCGGAGCAATCGTTGATCTGACTCACCAGCAAATCCTTTGCCCAGATAGTGGCAGCGGCTGCGTCTGGTTCCCCATCTCCGGTGACGTCTATATCATTCGGAAGAGGCATCAGCGTTACGGTTAAGCCATTGATGCAGGTAGGTGTTGGTGCGGCACAGTCAATTACCTCAAAAGGAATTTTTCTCACGGTCGGATTGCCACAGCCATCTTTGGCGTGGATTTCCAGGATATGCGCGCCCAGGCTGTACTGCCCGCTTGCCGTGTAGCTGCCAGCCCTGGCGTAAGAGGCAATCTGCTGTCCGTCCACGAAAACTTTTATCAGCACATCATTGGGCGTGCATTCATCATCCACTGCGAAAGGGATTTGCACAAAACCCTTGCAGGTCAGGTTATTGTAGCTACAGAATGGTTCCGGCGTTTGCGCGGAAATGACCGGCGCGTCGTTGTCGCCAATTTTAATATGCTGTGTATATTGCCAGTATCCTTTGGAAATGGTGCTCCGCCAGTATCCTTTAGGGTTGCTCGGTGTGCAGGTGCGCCGCTCGCCGGCGCGCGGGTTGTCATCATTTTCATTGCCATTGCGATCAATAAACGCATAGCCCGAACGACGCCGGATTACCCACACATCTTCGTCGCCGGGGTCGCCGTCGCAATCTTCATCACGACCGATCACCGTTGGCTGGGATTCGGTATCGTATTCGCACCAGTTGATGACTTTATAGGTACGGAGAATTTTGCCGCAGTTTTTGTTGCCGTCGAAAAATTCGTGATCTTTCACGTTTACGACCAGGTAGTCGCACGAAGATTGATCGACGATGACGTTGAAATTGCCGGGGCGTTCGCCACAGGATAGCTGCAGATCCGCCGGGAACCGGATTTTGTACTCGTGCGAACCGGTGATGGTGATCTTTTGCTCGCAATAATCATAACTGCCATAATTATTGGAAGCGCGGAACCGACGGATGATCGTGCCGGTTTCGCAGCTCGTCAGGTTGACGATGGGATCCAGTTCACCTACCAGCCCCGGATTGCACCAGTTCTTGGCTTTGCCAAACAATTGCTGCAACTGGTGAATGTCATACGGATTGAAATAAGACGGCAGTTCTTCGCAATCGAGTTCCAGGTTGGATGGCGGTTTACAACAACTGGAAAATGCGTCTTCATTGGCTGCGAAAGTCAGCTGCCCGCTTGCCAGCAATACCGCGATAAGAAAAAGGCCATGTACATGCTTTTTCATGTTTTGGGATTTTAATCTGTTAGAATTTAATGACAAATCGCCTGTATTGGGGGGAGGAGACAGGATTTCTTGATTGGAATGTAGTGTAAGACTCTCAAATGATATGTACAAAGTTACAATTTGAAAAGCAGATTTTCAAATGCAAGGCGTAAAAAAGTTGCCAAAGCGATTGTTAATGCGGAGCCGGTCTTCGCGCGAAGACCGGCTCCCGGGTCTAATTTTCATCAATCGGCAATCGCAAGCCGATTATGTAGCCGAAATCCCAGTTGTTATTTTCGGGTTTTGCCCACACGAAATCCAGGCGCAGCAGGCGAAACGCGCCAATGCCAATGCGATCAATGCCGAAGCCGAGCTCCAGGTAGTTGCCTTGCTCCTCGGTGTGCAGATAAGCCGCTTTGAAAATTTCGGTGAAACCGAGCTTGCGGATCAACGGTATTTTATTCAAAATCCAGCCGTCAAAATCATGTTGGAAGTGCGCTTGCAAATATTGGTCGGCTGTGCTGTAATCATAATATGGCAGCAGCAGGAAAGACGAACCGTAGCGGTCTGGATTACCAAAAACGGTCTGATTGCCCAGAAAATGGCGATAATCCATGAACTGAAGGTTCGACTGATTGATAAATTTACCTACTTCTACATTGAATTTCATAGCGCCGATCACACCGAGTGACAAATTATTTTCATTCAACCGAACAGAGAGAAAATCGTAGTTGACATCGCTGCCAAATGCCTGAATGCCTTTGCGATACGTAATCCATAAATCCGGAAAGTCGGAGCCATAAATAAATTTCCGGTTTGGATAAGTAGAATATTTCTGCTTGTAGCGCAGGCGAAGCGCCGCTTCAAAAGTCAGTGCTTCGTTTTGTGCGAATGCAGGGAGGTCACTTACCGGATTGATCGGATTGTTGGAGGTATAACTTTTTTCCTCTTTTTTATTCCAACTGAAATCGGTGCTGTTGCGCAATGGGCTGCGTTGTGCATATTCCACGCCCGTGCGCAGCAATACGCCATTCACCAGCTCGCGCTGGAAGTCCGCACGACCAAAAGCTTTATCGTACAGTTTCAGGTAGTTTTCTTTGCCCAGCAGCGAGTATATGGTGTTAAGTGTCTCACCAATAGGCTTGGCACCATTGAATTGCACGGCATCAATACCACCGAAAAGCGTGAGGTAGGTCTGATGGCGTTGCTCAAAGCGTTGCCGGTAGCGCAGGGCTCCGCGCAGGCGCTTGTCCGCGAAGCCGTAATTCACGGAGCCGCCAATGTCCCACCAGCGGGTATTTTCTCTATCCTGCACGCTGCGGTAGGTTACGTCCAGATCGGCGTTCCAGCCTTGCACGGTGTTGAATTGAATAGAAGTTGCCGGCGAATTGATGTTGAAATACCTGCGTTCGTAGGAGTTATTAAAACTGTAGCCAAAGAAAATATCGGCAACCTGAAATTTATTATTTTTTGCGTCAAGCGAATCGAGATAAGGCTTGGATTCGCGGATTTCCTGCAGGCTGTCTTTCCTGACGTAGTCAATCGCTTCCTCCCGGGTGAGCGGAATCGGGCGGAGGGTATCCCAGAATTCCAGCGCTTTTTCGTTGGCGTCTTCGGTTACTCTGAAAACTTCATTCCCGAAGAAATTCGATGGAAAATTCGGATTCAGATTATAGTTGCTGTAAATACCCGTGAACGTGCCACCCAGTTTAAATCCGAATAACCCGGCTTTAAACGTAAGCGTTTGGGTGAATAAGCGCCATACATCCGGCGCTTTAACCGGGACGTGTACTTGCTTGATTTTCAGGGAGTCTAAGCCCGGTTGATTCATGCTGCTTTGCAACAGCAGCAAATCTGCGCTTTGAATATTCCACAGATCGCTTGTGATGTAAATATAGCCGCGGTAAGCGGGGTCTTCGTCGCGTTTGGGAATGAGCTCGATCTTGTTTACCAGCCGCCCGGCTTCGTCCGGGAAGGTGCCCTCCAGTCGATAGCGGTAATAGGAAAAGGCATTGTTGGCAATGGGTGAAACGATCTGACGCGAGAAATCGGCAGTGTTTTCGTATAAATTAAAATTCATATCCGAAGCCCGGTTAAAACTGAAGCCGTTGTCGTCGCCGCTGACTTTCGAGTACAGCATTTCTTCTTTGTATTGGTTGGGCTGCCGGACGTATAATTTGGATTTCGATTCGGATAAGTAAATGATTCCCTGGCGGTTGGAGTCAAGCGTGCCGCCCAGGTCGTCCAGGTCAATGCCCATGAATTTCTCCGGCGCATCCAGGAATTTGATGTTGCCCTTGACATATACATCGCATTCGTAAGCTTCGACCAGATCGCGATAGTATTTGCGCTTCTCCATCGCTTTGCGAATGATCGGATATGCCGGATCTTCGGCGTTTGCCTGCACGACGATTTCCGACAAGTCGATGGCTTGCTCCTGCAAAGCCACGTTGAGTTCGGTGGGTTGAGTACTTACGCGAATATTACGAGTAAGTTGTTCAAAACCAATGTATTGGAAGGTTATGTCGTATGTACCGGGGGCAAGTTCAAGCTCATAAACACCATCGACATTGCTCGTCGTGCCGATGGAGGTGCCTTTCACATACACGCTCGCGAAGGGCAACGGCTCGCCGTTGGCATCGGTAATTTTGCCCCGAACCTGCGCCGGGAGCAGGGTGGTGGTCGCTGCAAACAGCGCCAGGAGTAACAGTTTTTTCATGCGTAGATTGTTTAGTGCTCAATTGGTGATGGTGGATATACGAAATAAGATTGATGCGTCTTTTACTTAAAATAGGGCAATAGTGCTTCTGTTTATACTATTTTTGGACGATTGGGCTATTTTTTTCGATGAAGATCAGGGAGGCTTTCGGCAGCTCGCAATAAGCCTTCGCGCCGGAGGAAATTTTCGTGCACGATGTCTTCCAGCGGGCGCTCCTCGATTTTGCTATCCAGCCAGGAAATAATGTCGAGGTACAAAAAAGCGCGCTTTTCGTACGGTACATCCTGCAATTTCATGAGCTTGTCTTTCAGATTGATAAACTCATTCTTCATCTCCTGCTCGCGCATGCGCGGAATGCGGCGGACAAAACGGAAGATTTCCTGCTGCACTGCTTGCAGTTCTTCCATTTTCATCAGGAAGCGATAGACGGATTTGACTTGATATTCAACGAGTTGTGCATTGCCAAGCTCGTAGTGGGCGATCAGGTTTAGAATTCGCGCAAAGCACTGAATATCAGCGCGGTAGTCGGGGTTTTTCTGGTTGATGATGAGGTTGAGGTATTCGATGGCGTTTTCATTGTCGCCGCAACCAAAATACAGGCAGGCAATGCGATAGTAAAACAACATGATGCGGTGGTCATCCCAGTTGTAGCGGTCATCTTCGATGAGTTTCACCAATTCGGGAATGAGCTTCGTGCCCTCGCGGAAAGTGCCTTCCAGAAAATGTTTTTTGATGGTGTGATTGTACAAAAAGAGATGGTACAACCCCTCGATGTTTTTATTTTCTTTTAGAGGATACTCCTTTGAAAATATTTTTAACTCAGATAAAATTTTCTCATATTTTTTATAATGCAAAAGATTAAAAAGAACATTCAGCAAATTGTGCAAACCTTTGAGATACAGGGGCACGTTCAGTTTTTTTAGTTCTGGCTCGTCTTCAAATAAATCGACCCAGCGCTGCGCGTAGCGGTAACTCTGCAGGAAATCCTGCGTCATGTGGTAGTACCAGATGTGCGATTGGCAGTAATAAATTTTGCCAAAGAAGTCGAGTTTATGAAAGTTCGTTTCCGGTAGTTTGCTCTGGAAAAATTCCCGCGTGTAGAAATGATCCTTTTCATCCCGTACGAAGCCGACCTTCAGGTACAGCCCGTACATTTGGAGTGCGAGATTGGAAAATAGATTTGTATCTGTAAGTATCTGGTTGATTTCCAGCGCATTCTGCGTTAATTCTTCCGCTCTGCCCTCGATGCTGCGGGTGATGTACTGCGCTTCGATGTATTTTTCAAATTCGATAATCTCCAGCGCGAGGGCGTAGTATTTGCCGCGTAGCGCACGGACTTTTGCTTTGTCGAGAATGTCGAGACTTTGGCGATACAACCCTTTGTCGTACAATACCCGGGCATGATCGACCAGTTCGCGAATTTGAATATCCTCGCTGTGATTGAGCTTCAGCAGGCGAAGCGCCGTGAGCAATTGCTTGTACAAATGGGCTTTCAGATTGGAAAGTTGGCTCTTTTTTGCGCCGGGCAGCTTTTTCAGAATCAGCGCTTCGTCGTACTCTTTGTGCTTGTCCAGCAAGTCGAATAGTTGCAGGAATAAAATATCATCAGAAGCCTGATTTCGCCCGACAAAAAGGCGGAAATGGCGTTTTTCAGCTCGGGTAAGTGATTTTATCAACTGTATCAGGTCGTCCGTTTTCTGCTTAGGCATTGTATTTGCTTTTGGTTTAAATAATTGAAATACAATTTTTTATGTAAAAAATAGGTCTTTGGGATTTCGGATATGTATTCTTTTTTGTTTATGCTTCGTGTATCGAATGCACTAGCTTTGCTTCAGCAACTGAGTTAAGATTGCTAAACAAAACTGAATCAAGATTTCATCAGTTCGAAGTTATTATAAACGATTTGAGTTCATTAGGAAGCGGCGCTGAGAGGTGTCGCTTTTTTTATTTCTGCAAGGTTAGAGTTATTAACACGTCCTTATTTCCAGTCGTTTAACAAAAATACTAAATTTGTTGGAACCAATCGAAAAAGAATACCTTGATCGAGACGCCGCACAACGTGTTGAAGCAGTACTGGGGGTACGATGCCTTTCGTTCCCTGCAGGAGGATATTATCCAGTCGGTGCTGGCGGGCAAGGACACCCTGGCGCTCATGCCTACCGGCGGCGGCAAATCCATCTGCTTTCAGGTGCCGGCGCTGTGTCGGGAGGGTATTTGCATTGTCATTTCGCCGCTCATTGCCTTGATGAAAGATCAGGTTTTTAATCTGCGCGAACGCAATATCTCTGCGGCTGCGGTTTATTCGGGCATGCATCCGAAGGAGATCGACCGCACCCTGGACAATTGCATCTACGGCAATGTGAAGCTGCTCTATCTCTCGCCGGAGCGCCTCGTGACCGACCTCGCACGCGAGCGCATCAGCCGCATGAACGTGAACCTGCTCGCCGTGGACGAAGCGCATTGCATTTCGCAGTGGGGCTATGATTTCCGACCGCCATATCTGGAAATTGCTAATATTCGGGACCTATTGCCGGATGTGCCCATCCTGGCGCTCACCGCTACCGCTACGCCGGAGGTGGTGGATGACATTCAGGAAAGGCTCGAATTCAAACAAAAAAATGTCTTTCAGAAAAGCTTCGCCCGCGACAATCTCGCTTACGTCGTTTTGAACGAAGAAGGCAAAATGGAAAAATTGTTCGATATTTTGCAAAAGACCAAAGGCTCGGGCGTGGTATATGTGCGCAATCGGCGAAAGACGAAAGAAATCGCGCAGTTCCTGCGGCAAAAAGGCATTTCGGCGGATTATTACCACGCCGGACTCCAACCCGAGCAACGCTCCCAAAAACAGGACGCCTGGATTGCCGACCAAACGCGTATCATGGTCAGCACCAACGCCTTCGGTATGGGCATCGATAAGCCGGACGTGCGCGTGGTTGTGCACATGGAATTACCCGACAGCCTGGAAGCTTATTTTCAGGAAGCGGGTCGTGCCGGGCGTGATGGCAAAAAGTCTTACGCAGTGTTGCTCTACAATCAGAGCGACCGGCTGAATCTGGAGCGCAATTACGAACTGTCCTTTCCGGAAATGGACGAAATTCGTCGGGTATATCATGCACTGGGTAGCTATTTTCAACTGGCGATTGGCGCGGGTGCGGGGCGCAGTTTTGATTTTGATCTGGTCGAATTTGCCAAAAATTTCCAACTGCAGCCGGTGCAGACGTTACACGCGCTGAAAACGCTGGAAACCGCCGGTTGGCTGGCGCTGAGCGAAGCGGTTTATACGCCGTCGAGTTTGAAAATCATCGTTTCCAAAGAGGGCTTGTACGATTATCAGTTGCGGAATCCGAAGTTTGATCTGCTGCTCAAAACGATCCTGCGTTCTTATCAGGGTGCTTCCAGCAATTATGTGAACGTTCGCGAAACACAGCTCGCCGATTTTTTGAAAATCTCCCGCACGGAAATCTCCAAAGCGCTTCATCATTTGCACAAGGATCGCATCATTGAATACTTACCGCAGAGCGATATGCCGCAACTGATTTTTCTGCGCGACCGGGTGGACGCGGATGACTTGGCGATCGATCACAAGATGTATGAATTTCGCCGCAAGCGCCACTGGGAGCGTATTCAGCACGCCATTGCCTATGCGGAAGATCCTGTTTGTCGAAACCAGCAGTTATTGGCGTATTTTGGTGAAAAGAATGCAGCGGCGTGTGGCATCTGCGATGTGTGCCTGGGTAGAACGAAAACGGATTTGAGCAATGCGGACTTTGATGCCATTAAAGCAAAAATTCAAAAACACCTGACCGGAAGCGGCGCTACGCTGGAGGGTTTGGCGAACGAATTTTCTTCTTTGCAGCAAGAGCGGCTGGTGAAAGTGCTGGAATATTTGATGGACGAAGGCTTTGTCGTGCAAGAGGGCAGCGTATTGCAGTGGCGGTCGTAGGGCTTCGGCCATAGTATTAAGTATTAGGATGCCGCTGCCCCCGGCATGGATGGATGACAGCGGCATCAAGCAATTCAATCTGTCGGATTCGATTGTTCTGTCGTTCGTTGCGTTGCCATTCGTCTTAGTTCCTCAAGCTTGCGCTTCTGGTGTTCTCTTCTGGCTTCAATTTGCTCCAGTATTTGCTGGTGGTTGCTGCGTGTTTGATCGGCATCATTTTGCTCTTCTTCATCGCCCGGCATTTGCTTGTTGAATGCAGTGAAATGGACCGGTGTATCCCGATGAATCAGGCAGGCGCCGCCCCAGGTTTCGTCGTCATACCGAAAATCCTCTCCCAATCCAACGGGTTTATGTGTGAATACCGGTTCGGTTTCCGCAATTTTTTGCAAAAAGCGCTTTGCCTCCAGGTTCATATCAACCGGATTGCCGCTTTCCGGGGGTAATCCAATGGCTTCTATGGCGTGGCTTTTGATCCATTTTTCGTGCAAATGCTTATATACGCTGTTCCGTGCTACGTAGTCAATCGCGAACAGATGCCCATTGATAAAAACGATCATTCCTTTTTGGTCAGGCTGTACGGCAAAAGCATTCGCAAACGTCTCCAGCTTGTCTTTGTCCTGCTCGAAGGCATCCCGCATAGCGCGGGTACGCGACCGGGTGTATCGCTTGGCGTGGAGTTTTTCTACGTCATCCCAAACCATGTATTGTTCGGCATCATAGGCAGCCTTACTGAAGAGGTTCTCTTTGACGCGCATGCTCTTTTGATAACGGGCTTTTGCGCTCATCATCACTCCGGAATCAGAGAACTTTCGGCTGGTGTATTGCCAGCGGCCTCGCTCGGTGCAACTTACCGGAATGACCTGCTCGGATTTGGCATCAATAAGCAGAGAGGTATTGACGATGCGGTTCTGCTTGGCGCCCTGCAGTTCCTCTCCGTCAACCAGTAAAACAGGCAAAGTCGTTTTGTTTTTCACTTTCAGATTAGGAACAGAACCACCTTCGCTGATTTCCTCAACTTCCACGCCGTCCTGCTCGAATGCTTCCCGCATTGCTAAATAAGCGATCCCTTCTTCCTGGGTATCCAGCAATGGAATAATGCTGAGATTTTCAAACGTTTGTACCGTTCCTGTTTGTGCGCGCAACAGTGCCTGCATTAAGGTTTTGCTCATAGTATTAACTTTTTTGTTTATTTAAAATGAGTGTGTTTTATTTTGCGGTATTTAAAAAATACAAAATATTCAAAAAATAAGTTCGTCGAAGGCGTTAATTTTTTATAAATTTTTTGAGAACGCTTACCTTTGGGTATGATTCGTAAAAAAGAGAAGCGAACGAACCTCAAAACAATCGTCTGCACCGTCACCAACGATCTCACCTACGATCAGCGCATGATTCGCATTTGCACGAGCCTGGCGCAAGCCGGTTATCGCGTGCGGCTGGTGGGGCGGGAGCGGCTGCACTCCGAGCCGTTGATGGATCAGCCATTTGAGCAAAAACGCCTGCGCTGCTGGTTTGAGCGGGGCAAGCTGTTTTATCTGGAATATAACCTTCGGTTATTTTTTCATCTGCTTGGCGCAAAATTTGATGCCGTTTGTGCGGTGGATTTAGATACGATCTTGCCGGGTTTGTTCATTGCCAAAGCCAAAAGAAAAGTCTGTGTGTACGATGCCCACGAGTATTTCACCGAAACGCCGGAAGTGGAGCGCCGACCGGCGATTAAGCGCATCTGGGAAGCCATTGCCGCTTTTGCCATTCCGCGCGTGGATGCCGCATATACAGTGGGAGAGGGGCTGGCGGAAATTTTCGAGCAACGCTACCGGAAGCCTTTTGCTGTCATTCGGAATGTGCCTTTCCGGCAAACGGAGGTTGCGCAGCCCGACCCGGCGCAGCCACCGGTCATCCTATACCAGGGCGTGCTGAACGAAGGGCGCGGGCTGGAGCAGGTCATCCGGGCGATGCAGCACATCGAAGGCGCGGAACTCTGGCTGGCGGGCGAAGGCGACCTCTCTGCTGCCTTGCGGCAAATGGTGGCGGAACTTAAACTGCAATCGCGGGTGAAATTTTTGGGCTATTTACAGCCGGAAACCTTGCGCGCGTTGACTTTGCAGGCGAGTATTGGCTTGAATCTGCTGGAAAATCGCGGCTTGAGTTACTACTATTCGCTGGCGAATAAAGCATTCGATTATATGCAGGCCGGGCTGCCGTCGATTCAGATGAATTTTCCGGAATACCGAAAGATCAATGGCAGCATTGAAGTTTTTCTTCTGATCGATGACCTGGAGCCGGAAACGATTGTTGAGGCGATTTCGACTTTACTCACCAATGAGCGATTGCACCAGAAACTGCGAGCTAATTGTCTGGAAGCGAGCGCGCTATTCTGCTGGGAACGAGAGGCGGCAGAACTGATCCGCATCTATAAAAAATTGGTTTGAGTATTTTTTTGCAAATAAAATGAAACTCTTTGCGCGCTTTGGCTGTTTAAAACAACGAAAATTCTGGAAAAAAACTCCACCATTTCTTGAATTTTAAAAAAAGCATTGTATTTTTGCAACGCTTTTGAAAAAAGCAATACTTTAAAGACGATTCGGTAGCTCAGCTGGTAGAGCAATACACTTTTAATGTATGGGTCCTGGGTTCGAGCCCCAGCCGAATCACATAGCTATCAAAGCCTCCGCAGATTCATTTCGGCGGAGGCTTTTCGTTTCAGAATAGTTAGTTGATGGTTTTTCTCAATTTTGTTGGACTGTATCCTGTTTTTTGTTTGAAATAACGGCTAAAATAATGGATGGAGTCGAAATTGAGTTCATCGCTTATCTCCTTAATATTTTTATCGCTTGTTAGGATGAGTTCTTTGGCTCGCATTACTTTCAATTCCAAATGGTACTGCCGGGGAGACATGCCAGTATATTTTTTGAACATTTTTCTAAAGTTGGCGTAACTGATGTGGTATTGTTTAGCCAATTGCTGTAAATCAATATTTTTTTCTACGTTTGTACGCATTTGCATACGAGCTTTCTGGATAATGTTTTCAATGTTTTTGCCAGAGAAATCTCCTTGCTTGTGATACGCGACCATGCTACCCAGAAGTTTTAAAATTAGCCCTGATGCAATCTGCTGAAAACCAGGTCTTTCCTCTTGTACTAGTTTGAAAATTTCGTAATAGATTTCCAGAAAAAAATCGCGAACACCACAGTCAAAATGTGATTGGCTATTTAGAAATCCTGCCTGTTCAAAAAAATAGGGAATAATATTACCATTAAATCCGATGTAATTTTCTACCCAGCCTATTTTTAAAATTGGGCGATAACGATGGTACTCTCCTGGTCGGATGAGCATGGTTGTACCTTCCTTGATATTTACCTTCCCTTGCTTATCTTCTAGCAAACCAGCACCCTTTGTGATGTACACTAGTTGATATTCTTGCAGCACCCGGCCTTTATTCCAGGTAAAAAAATAGCCCGTTGGGTGTTTTCGTGATGGGTAGGCGATCTCGGGTAATATGGTGGCGCGTCCCGCCACACTCAGATATAATCCCCAATTTTTATCGGCTTCCCCAGGCGTCAGATATTTAAAAAAATCTTGCATAATCTTAATAATAGCATTAGTTCAAATCGTGAAAATTGAAAAAGCCAATACCGTAGGTATGAGTGTATTTTCAGATTTGCTTTTGTATTAAAATCAGTGTATTTTCCCAATAAGTACAAATATAAAGCCATTTTATGTAAATCAATATTTGCAAACAAAGTTAATTTTGCAATATAATTTGTTTTTGTAAGAAGGCAAAAAATATAAATCAGAATCTCAAAATTGTTTTTTGTTTTGTAGCAGAAAATACAAAAATACTATGGACGTCAATGGCGGTCCACATGTTTTGGTTGTATGGCGTGTTGTAGGATATGAATCATTAACCTGTTAAGTAATGGGACATTGTCAGAAAGTGATGTTCCGTAGTAGTCTTCGAGGACGTCACACTGACCTTTGGGGTTAATCAAAATGATTTTATATTTTGATAGTCAGCGGTTTGTATTTTTTACGCTAAGAATAATTTTGTCCGCCTAATTTAAATAAAAGACAAACAAGTTAACTTAATTATCTTAAATCGAAAAGTATGAAACGGTTATTACTAAATCAGATGCTGAGTCTCAGTCAGTCAAAAAAATTGCTTTTACCGGCTATCTTCATTATACTCCTCAATAGTTTTGCTCACGCCCAACATACCGTCAGCGGCAAAGTGACAGACAAAATTGGCGAGCCGTTAATCGGTGCTAATATCCTTCTGCAAAACACTGCTAAGGGAACTGTGACGGATGTAGATGGTACATATACAATAAGACTAGCAGAGGATGAAAAAAATGGGGTGTTGCTAATAAGTTATACTGGTTTTACGCCCCGAAAAATTGACATTGCTAACAGAACGGTTATTGACATTGTGCTTGAACAGGGCAGTTTCCTTGATGAAGTGGTGGTAACCGGGGTATTCGATGAGCGAAGCCGAATGGAATCTTCCATTGCCATTTCGGTACTGAGAGAGGAAAAGCTAAGAGAAGTTGTGCCGCTTAGTGCGGCCGATTTGCTGAAAAACGTACCTGGGGTTTTTGTCAATTCTTCATTGGGTGAAATCCGAAATACTGTTTATTCCCGTGGCGTATCCGTAGGTTCCAACGATGGTGCTTCGGGCTTTTTCTATGTTTCCATGCAAGAAGATGGACTGCCGGTTACTAATGCAACATTCACAAATTACGGTCCCGACTATTTCTTACGCACCGATGCTACCCTGGGTAGATTAGAAGCAGTGCGAGGCGGTACAGCTTCTATTCTGGGAAACAACGCACCTGGGGGTATTTTCAACTATGTTTCTAAAACCGGTGGCGATACCCTTGCTGGCGAGTTCAGAACTCGGCTGGGATTGGAAGGCGACGGCAGAAATCCTTATTACCGAGCTGATATAAATATAGGCGGACCTTTGAGTAAAGATAAAACATTGACATACAATATTGGTGGCTTTTTGCGGCAAAGCGATGGTGCGCGCTACCCTGGCTACCCAATGAACAATGGCGGGCAGGTAAAAGCTAATATTGCTAAGTTTTTAGGTGATGGCAAAGGCGCGGTGAAACTGTATGTGAAATATTTGAATGATCGCAATGCTTGGTTTGAGTTCTTACCAACTATCGGATTTGACAATCCTCGTTTACCTGAAGGCTTTGAGCAAACCAATTCCGTGCTCATCCCAGCGACTCAGACCACTTTTACGATGAATCAAACGGGTGAGACAAAATCTTATGACTCCCGCGACAAGGTTCATTCTACTGATATTTCCGTTGGGCTTAATTTTGATTACAATCTGGGCAATGGCTGGTCTATTGACAACAAGATGCGCTACTCGGACAAGGCATCCATCTGGAATACAACAGCGATTGCTTACCCGTTTGATGTAAGTGGGCTAATCTGGTATGCCGTTAATGGACAGTTAGGCAGCTTTGGCACGTATTCTTTCCGCGACCTGTCATCAAGCACTGAACTGGCAAATATTACTCAGGCGCCGGTCATCATTGATGGTAACTTTACTGGTTTTGATTTTATAGTAAACAAGGATATGCTACCTGGCGCTTCTGCCCAGCCTACTTCTTTGTTGTTTAATCCCTTATTTTTTACAGAAAACAAGATGAGTGAATTTATTGACCAATTCACTATCAGTAAAAAGCTGGACAACATGAAATTTACTGCCGGGCTTTTTTACGCCAATTCTCAATTGGACCGATTGTTTTCCTTCGGCGTTGGTTCTATGCATACTCAATTGAAGTCACCCCGACCGACTCCCACGTCCATTTTATACACCGACTTTGATGGACAAACCTTCCAAGTGACCAATCCTGATGGTATCATTGGGGGCAGTGGCAGAAGCGCGCCCGTCAATATTAACACCGTAACACAAAATCAATTGGCGCTATTTTTTGGACACAACTGGGAAATCACACGTAATCTGAATTTCGACTGGGGGGTTCGTTACGAAACGATCGCCATAAATGGAAATAATCAGATTGCAGCTGACCGCTCCACAGCCTCACCCGGCGGTACAGATGGTAACCCAGCTACACTTTATGACAACACCGAGGGTGCCATTACCGGAACTTATCGGTTTGATGAAACTGTAAGCACCCTCTCCTTTTCCGGTGGTTTAAATTATAAATTCTCTGACAACTTTGCCCTTTACGGGCGGTATTCGCAAGGGCGAAAAGCACCTGATATGCAGTTATTTATAGACGTCGCTACGGATGCTACCGAACAGCTTCTCGATCCTATTCCTCAAAATATTCAACAGATCGAGCTAGGATTGAAAGCCAAAACTGGCAACTTGAACCTGTTCTTTACACCATTTTACAGCATTCTGAGCAATGTGCCCATCCAGCAAATCGGACAGGAAACAGAAGACATTACTTCATTTTATCTTACTCCGACTCTGTTCAATAAATACGAAACCGGAGGCGTGGAAATAGAAGGAGTTTATAACTTCACCCCACAGTTCAATATCAGAGCGGTTGCTACCTTCCAGGCATCCACAGCTGTGCAATTCAGTTCCTGGAACCTCGGTGAAGTTGGTTCGGCTGACGACACCGTGGCAGATTTTTCAGGTAACGAAACAGACAACAATGCAAGAGCCATGTTGCGTCTTACACCCGCCTACAATTCAGGGAAGTTTTATGCCTCTCTTGATTGGTCTTATATGGGGAAACGTGCGGCAAACGTACCCAATGCCTTCCAGTTGCCAGCTTTTCATCAAACAGATTTGAACATGGGCTATAATTTTACCAAAAAATTGCAGGTTCAAGCCAATGTTACGAATATTTTCAATTCTGTTGGTATCATGGGCTGGTCGGCACCGGGTGGTTTCCCGGCGGCATTGGATCGGCAGGGCTTCACCAGAGCGAGTCTGGAAGCTAACCCTAATGCCGTGTATTCTTCGCTGAGCATACCGCCTCGGGCTTATTTCCTGACATTCAGCTACTTTTTTTAATGTTTTTTTCATAGATTACTTTGGTCAGAAAGTAAAGCTGAGGGGGATAATAATCCCCCCTCCGTTTTTTCTCTGGAAAACAGCTTAACCTCTTTTTGTAATGCAGTTCTTAGAAAAAATAATATTAACGCTTACATGTATCCTGAAACTAGCCACATTACAACACAATGAGGTACCGGTGGAAACTTTTTTCTATGCTTGTGGCGAGCACGGCTATGGTATGAATAATCCGACATGGATGTATCGTGAATTAATTATTGCATTCAATAAATTTTACAATTTAAATAAAAATGAAGCTCAAAGTTAAATACCTTTTGCTGGTAATGTTCTTTTTGACTGGTATAATACAGGCTCAGACCTCGTTTTTGCAGAATTTTCAAAATCCGCCAAAAGATGCTCGTCCTCGTGTTTGGTGGCACTGGATGAATGGTAATATCACTAAAGATGGCATTCAAAAAGATTTGGAATGGATGCAAAGCATTGGTATCGCCGGTTTTCAAAACTTTGATGCCAATCTTTTTACACCTTTGGTCGTAGAAAAGAAACTTGAATTCATGCAGCTCGACTGGAAGGATGCTTTTCAGTTTACTACCAAATTGGCCGACCAAATGGGCATGGAAATGGCTATTGCTGGCTCACCTGGATGGAGCGAAACCGGCGGCCCTTGGGTAGAGCCTCAGGATGGTATGAAAAAATACGTCTGGACAGAAACTCAAGTACCGGGCGGTAAAACATTTACGGGGCTTTTGCCTCAACCACCAGATAATGCTGGTATATTTCAAAATGCAAAACTCACTCACGCCAGCATTCTCGGCGATTTTATAGGGACGCCACCTCATTTTTATCAGGATGCAATAGTGATTGCTTACCCTTTGCCGGAACTCGAAAAAAAGTTGGCGGATTTGAATCCTAAGGTAACATCAAGTGGGGGTAATTTTACCCTTGAAGAATTGACTGATAATAATTTGAGCAAAGGCCTTTTTCTGCCGCCAGCAGAAGTTGGACAGGATATGTGGATACAATACGCATTTGAAAGTCCACAAACATTTAAGGCTTTTTCTATTGCCGGTTTTACGGAAAGCCCTCTGAGTGAACTGAGGGGCGGCCCCGGAAACCGTAGCCTTAAAGTAAGTGACGACGGTGTCAGTTTCCGAACCATTGCGCGCGTTTCGGGCAGTACTGTTTCACTCAATACGGTTTCTATACCGGCTACCACCTCCCGATATTGGCGCATTTGTTTTGAGACACTGCCGCCCATTCCCAATCTGTTCGCAGCCCTGTTAGGGGCACCTGTGGAAGCTCCCAAACCCGCAGGGGTAGATGTTGCAGAGTTTGTGTTACATAATACAGCCCGCATTGATCAAGTAGAAGACAAAGCCGGTTTTTCGGCTTGGAAAGAGGACACAGAAACCTTTATTCCATCTGATGCAGGTGGTATTTCAAAAGATGCAGTAGTAGATTTGACTTCTAAAATGAAAGCTGATGGTTCATTGGAATGGGATGTACCTGAAGGGAATTGGGTAATCATTAGATTGGGCTATTCCCTGACCGGACGGCAAAATCATCCGGCATCACCCGAAGCTACTGGATTGGAAGTGGATAAGTTAGACAAGGAAGCTGTTCGTAAATACATTAATACTTACCTAGATATGTATAAAAATGCTACGGGCGGTATGATAGGTGAAAGAGGACTGGGCTATATCATATTGGACAGCTACGAAGCCGGACACATGAACTGGACCAAAAACTTGCCCGAAGAATTTAAGCAAAGATGTGGCTATGATATCAAGCCTTGGATTCCCGTTTTGACGGGAAGAATAGTTGAAAGTGCCGAAGCCAGTGAAAAGTTTCTATGGGATTTTCGCAAAACCATTGGCGAAATGATTGCCCAAAATCATTATGATGTCATTGGCGAGGAACTGCACAAACGTGGTATGAAGCGTTATACCGAATCACATGAAGGCGGACGGGCATATCTGGCTGATGGCATGGATGTAAAACGTAATGCGGACGTTCCTATGTCGGCAATGTGGACGCCCGGCAGCTTTTCTGAAGGACCTGATGAAGAAGAACGCAGCAAAGCAGATATACGAGAATCGGCTTCGGTGGCGAATATTTACGGTCAGCCATTTGTCGCTGCCGAATCTATGACTTCCGTTCAAAATGGCTTCAGCTTTCATCCCGAAAAGCTGAAACGTACCGCTGATATGGAACTGGCTTCCGGGCTGAATCGCTATGTGATCCACACTTCCGTGCATCAGCCTTTGGATGATAAAATGCCCGGTTTTTCGCTCGGTCCGTTTGGGCAGTATTTTACACGCCAGGAAACATGGGCTGAACAAGCCAAACCTTGGGTGGATTACCTGTCAAGAAGTAGCTATTTGCTACAACAAGGCAGAAATGTTGCCGACATATTGTATTACTATGGCGAGAATACAAATATTACATACATCTGCCAGGAAAAACTGCCGAGTGTTCCAAATGGTTTTGAGTTCGACTTTGTCAATTCGACTGCTCTTCTGGAAGCTATCGAGGCTAAAAATGGTCAATTAGTTGCAAAAAGTGGCAATACTTATCGGGTTTTAATGCTCGATGACAGCGCTAGCCGAATGACAGTACCGGTGCTGAAAAAAATACAGCAATTGGCAATGGCGGGTGTGAAAATTATAGGTGAAAGACCTGAAAAATCACCCAGTCTTGCAGATGATGACGCCGAGTTTCAAAAAATAGCTTCCGAAGTTTGGAGCCATTCAAATGTGACCACATTTGAGGCGCTCAATCTGCAACCAGACGTAAGCATTAAAGGTGCACAGAACGAAATTCTCTTCCGTCACCGGCAGACGTCAGATATGGATATTTTCTGGCTGAACAATCGGGGGATAAAGCCCACAAATGCAGAAGTTAGCTTCCGAATCAATGGAAAAGTGCCGGAGCTTTGGCATCCGCAAACTGGCAAAAAGGAGGAAGTTTCTTATCGGATTCAGGACGGGCGCACCATTATTCCGCTTCAATTTGAATCCTGGGATGCTTTTTTCATTATATTTAAAGATGCAGCAACAGCAAATTCTTACATAAAACCAGTAGTAACGAAAAAGCCGATACAAACAGTTTCCGGTCCTTGGAAGTTGAATTTCCAGTCGGATCGCGGGGCACCAACAAGCGCTACCTTTGAACAACTCATTTCATGGAGTGCTCATGAAAATCCAGGCATCCGATATTTTTCGGGAACAGCTACTTATCAAAATAGGTTCAAAATGCCGAAATTAAGTAAAAGTGCCGATTACCTCATTGACTTAGGCAAGGTTAAAAACCTTGCAGAAATTGTGGTCAATGGAAAAAATATGGGTGTCGTCTGGAAACAGCCCTTTCTGTTAGACATTACCAATGCCCTGAAAAAAGGCAGCAACACTATCGAAATCAAGGTAACAAACGTGTGGGTGAATCGCCTGATTGGCGATGCACAACCTAATGTTCGCGAGAAAATTACTTTTACGACTGTTCCTTTCTATAATGCTGAAGATACACTGCTTCCATCAGGATTATTGGGGCCGGTTATCATTTTTGAACAAAAAAAATAAATAATGTCAGTCAAAACTTTTCATTACGTCGATTACCTCTGGGATGAAGCCAAAGCCGCTACGCTGGGTAATGACCAAATCGCTTTGTTCCTTTATCGTTCCAATGTTTTAGGGGCAGATTTGAGAATTACCAACTACGGCGGCGGTAATACATCTTGCAAGACCATCGAAAAAGATCCGCTTACCAACGAAGATGTGGAGGTAATGTGGGTAAAAGGCTCAGGCGGCGACATCGGTACGCTAACCCGAAAAGGCATTGCCGGGCTTTATACAGATCGGCTGAGAGCTTTAAAAAATGTGTATCGCGGAATAGCGTTTGAAGATGAAATCGTACCTCTGTACACCCACTGCCTATACGATCTGAACAGTGCTGCGCCTTCTATTGATACACCTTTACATGGATTGCTGCCGTTTCAACACATTGATCACTTACACCCCGATGCATTGATCGCAGTGGCTGCTGCCAAAGATAGTGAAGCTATTACCAGAGAAATTTGGGGTGACATGATGGGATGGGTACCTTGGCAACGACCGGGCTTTGATCTGGGTTTGCAATTAGAAAAGTGCCTGCAGAAAAATCCTGGCATTCGCGGTATTGTATTGGGGAGCCATGGCTTATTTACCTGGGGGGATACCTCTTATGAATGTTACATCAATAGCCTTGAAGTCATTGAAATGGCATCCACTTATATTGCCCGACATGAAGGCAAGGAGCGCTCGATTTTCGGTGGTCGGAAAATAACGAGTCCGCCTGCCGATGCCCGCCGGGAGCAGGCAGCCAAAATAGCGCCTGTATTGCGCGGTTTGTGTTCCAGCTATCAACGGATGATTGGACATTTCACAGACGATGAGCGCGTACTGCAGTTTGTTAATAGCCATGACTTACCGAAGTTGGCACCTCTGGGAACTTCCTGTCCCGACCACTTTTTGCGCACTAAGATTCAGCCTTTGGTTTTAAACATCGAACCGGATGAAAACCTGAACGACACCGAAACGCTCAAGGCTACGCTCACACCCGCTTTTGAGCAATATCGAAAAGACTATGCAGCCTACTACGAAAATTGCAAGCATCCAGATAGCCCCATCATGCGCGATCCTAACCCGGTGGTAATTCTTTATCCCGGTGTGGGGATGTTTACCTTTGCCAAGAACAAGCAAACGGCAAGGGTAGCTTCTGAGTTTTACATTAACGCAATCAACGTGATGCGCGGTGCCGAGGCTATTTCAGAATATACCGCCCTACCGAGGCAGGAAGCTTTTGATATCGAATACTGGCTCTTGGAAGAAGCTAAATTGCAACGGATGCCCAAGGAGAAACCTCTTTCTCGTAAAGTAGCGCTTATCAGTGGCGGCGGCGGCGGCATTGGAAAAGCTATTGCCGACAAGCTGGCTGCTGAGGGGGCCAATGTAGTTTTAACCGACATCAATGAGGAACGTTTGCAGGAAGCCAATGCTACTTACAGCAGAGATGTGGCGGCGCATGCCATTTGTGACGTAACGAATGTGCAGTCTGTACAAGATGCCTTTAAAATAACTTGCCTTGAGTTTGGTGGCGTGGACATTATCGTGCATTCGGCGGGATTGGCCATTTCCAAGCCTTTATCGGAAACAAGCCAAGAAGATTGGGATTTGTTGCAAAATGTGTTGGTCAAAGGGCAGTTCAATTTGGCGAAAGCAGGTACAGCAATTCTAAGAAAACAAGGACTGGGCGGCGATTTGGTCAATATCGCTAGTAAAAATGGTCTGGTAGCTGGCAAAAACAACGTAGCTTACGGCACAGCTAAGTCGGCTCAGCAGCACATGACCCGACTATTGGCGGCGGAACTTGGCCCTGAAAAGATTCGGGTTAACACCATTAATCCCGATGGCGTCATCATTGGTAGTAAAATATGGGAAGGTGCCTGGGCCGAAGGTCGAGCCAAAGCTTATGGCATTACTGTTGAAGAATTGCCGGCATTTTATGCCAAACGCAATCTGATGCATGAAATTATCAGACCGGAAGATATTGCTAATGCTGTATTTGCGATCGCCGCTATTCTTGACAAGAGTACTGGCAATATCATAAATGTGGACGGAGGTATGGCTGAAGCCTTTGTTCGGTAATCTCGTTTCAGATGCTAATTTATATTTTCCTAACTTTGTGTTATAAATCAAGTAAGTAAGCATACTTCATTGCCAGAAGCAAAACATCATGAAAATCGAAAAATTACAGGTACAAAACCATAACGAAAACTACCTTAGTGAGCATGGAGAACGGCTTGATTTTTTGAAAATTCAACTGGATCGGCAAAATATTAATGCAGATGATATTGTGCAGCGATTGAGTCAGTTTCAAGTAGCTATACCAAGCTGGGCACTGGGAGCAGGCGGTACGCGTTTTGGGCGTTTTTCTGTCGGTGGCGAACCAGCCAACCTCGAAAATAAAATTGATGATGTGGGTATTATTCATGCCCTCACGCAGTCTGCCGGTTCGATTTCACTGCACATCCCCTGGGATATTCCCAAGGATATCTTAGCAGTTAGGCAGCGTGCAGAGTCGTACGGCTTGGTTTTTGATGCTGTTAATTCCAATACGTTTCAGGATCAAAACAACCAATCGTACAGTTACAGGTTCGGTTCGCTATGTCACAATAATCCGGAAATCCGCCAACAGGCAATCGACCACAACCTGGAAGTAATTCAGTACGGAAAGTCCTTGGACTCAAAGTCTATGACCATTTGGTTGGCCGACGGTACATCGTTTCCCGGGCAACATAACTTCCGACGGGCATATCAAAATACGCAGCGATCTTTACAGGAAATTTATCGGGGACTACCCGACGACTGGAGGCTGTTTATAGAGTACAAACCTTATGAACCTTATTTTTATTCGATGGTTATACCTGACTGGGGCACTTCTCTGTCATTGGCGGAGAACTGTGGACCTAAAGCCTACAATCTGGTGGATTTAGGACATCATTTACCGAATACAAATATTGAGCAAATTGTTGCTATTTTAATGATGAAGGGAAAACTTGGCGGCTTTCATTTCAACGATAGTAAATATGGTGATGATGACCTAACGGTCGGGAGCATCAAGCCTTATCAGTTATTTCTCATTTTCAGTGAATTGATTGATGGGTTACAACACAATGAAGCCAATAATCCGCTTCCGGCTTGGATGATAGACGCCAGCCACAACTTGAAGGATCCATTGGAAGACTTGATGCAAAGCTTAGAAGCCATTCGCATAGCTTATGCTCAGGCCCTTTTGGTGGATCGGGAAAATATGGAGGCAGCGCAACAGGAAAACGACATTATCCGGTGTCAGGAAATTCTCCAGTCAGCCTATCGTACCGATGTGCGCCCGTTGGTAGCCGAAGCAAGATTATTGCGCGGAGGGGCAATAGAACCTATTAAACTGTATCGGCAACTAGACGTTCGGCAAGAATTGATTAAAGCGCGCGGCACTAAGAGCCTAGCTAGCGGCTTATAAAATTAAGTACACGAAATGGGACACATGTTGATTTTTGATATAGGAAAAACGAACAAAAAAGTCTTTATCTTTGATCAAGATTACCGGAAAGTACACCAGGCTTATGCTCGCTTCGAAGAAAAAATGGATGAGGAAGGTTTTCCTTGCGACGATCTCACAGCTATCCGAAACTGGGTGCAACAAACGATTCGCGCCATATTCAAGGAAGGCAAATATGAAATAAAGGCAATTAATTTTTCTACTTACGGAGCCAGTTTTGTGCATTTGGATACGGATGGTCAACCGGTTACGCCCTTATACAATTATCTAAAGCCATTGTCAGAAACGGTTTCGCAATATTTTTACCAACAATATGGCTCTCCTCTGAGCATTGCCCGCGATACCGCCTCGCCACCTTTAGGTATGCTCAATTCGGGCTTACAGTTGTATTGGATCAAGTACGCCCGGCCGGATGTTTTTAAAAAGATTCGATGGTCACTGCACTTACCACAGTATTTGAGTTATTTACTTACGGGGGTGGTTTGGAGTGAATACACAAGCATTGGTTGCCATACTTCATTATGGGATTTCACCAAACATGATTATCATAATTGGGTGTATCAGGAAGGCATAAATCGCATCTTGCCGCCTATTGTACATACTACCACGAGTATGGAGGTCAGCATTGCTGGTCAAAAAGTAAAAGTCGGTGTCGGTATTCACGATAGCTCGTCGGCATTATTACCTTATATTTGGGCAGACCGAAAGCCCTTTTTACTTATTTCTACCGGTACTTGGAGCATTGCGTTGAATCCTTTTAATGCAGCCTTTCTAACGGACGAAGACTTGCAACAAGATTGTCTGAATTTCCTGCAAATAGATGGTCAGCCAATTAAGGCAGTACGCTTGTTTCTGGGAGAAGAATACAAAAAACAGGTTAAAATATTGCAACGGTACTTTGGGCAAAGTGAGGGCGCACATCGGAAAGTGGATTATAATGAACATATCCATCAAATGCTGCTGCAAAATAAACAGTATCATTTTGCCTTTGTATATTTAAAAACACCCTGGCGAGCACCCGAAAAAAGCAATTTGGAAGCATTTCAAAATTTTACAGAGGGTTACCATCAGTTAATGCTGGAGTTGGTGCAGTTGCAAGTGGCAGCAGCGAAAAGAGCCATTGGGCAAATCAATATTCAAAAACTGTATGTTGACGGTGGCTTCGCAGATAATGAAGTGTATATTCAGTTGCTGATTCGCCATTTTCCTGATGTCAAAATACGAACTACACAAACGCCGCTTGGCTCGGCTCTTGGTGCTGCGTTAGTTGTTGCCGATGGTGAAATAGACAAAACGTTTCTGAAGAATAATTATGCCTTAAAAAAGCATGATTCAACCTTTTGATTCCAAGAAATGAGGACTTCGAAGATATCGTATTTTGCATGAAACAATTATTATCAAGCCTTACATTTGACTAAGGTTTGTCTCTGAACTAAAGAATAATGAAAATGGCTAATATCGAAATCAATCCAAAATATCCTGATATTGACCATCTGCGGGAACGTGCTCGCCGAAGAATTCCCCGCTTTGCATTTGAATACCTCGATGGCGGATGCAATTCCGAAATAAACCTGCGGCGTAATACTGCTGATATTCGGGAAGTGCAACTTAAGCCTTATTATTTGCGTGATTATCAGAGCATTTCTACAACTACGGAGCTATTTGGCAAAACGTATAGTGCGCCCTTTGGAATTGCACCTATCGGATTACAGGGGCTGATGTGGCCCCGCGCGTCCGAGATTTTGGCGAAAGCCGCTTTTGAACACAATATCCCATACATTTTGAGTACAGTTGGCACGGCAAGTATTGAGACTATCAGTGAAATAACAGAGGGGAACGCTTGGTTTCAGCTTTATCATCCCGCGGAAGCCGAACTCCGGGATGACTTGGCTGATCGCGCTGCGGTTGCTGGCTATCCAGTGCTGGTCATTTTATGCGATGTACCTTCTTTTGGTTATCGTGCCAAAGAAATCCAGAACGGGTTGGCGATTCCCCCCAAAATGACGATGCGAAATATGCTGCAAATTGTAGGCAGTCCAAACTGGGCCATACAGACGCTGCTCGCAGGGCAGCCAGAATTTAAAACTCTCAAACCTTATATTCCTAAGAATATGAGTCTAAGTCATTTAGGACTTTTTATGAATAAAACCTTTTCCGGTCGTTTGAATGAAGAGCGCATCAAACCTATCCGGGACAGATGGAAAGGGAAACTTGTACTGAAGGGCGTGGCTAGTGAAGAAGATGCTGAAAAAGCCATCGCGCTGGGGCTGGATGGCATTATTGTATCCAATCATGGTGGCAGGCAGTTAGATGCGGGCGAGTCCACGATCAAATCTTTAGCGGATATTGCTGAAAAGTATAAGGATCAAATTAAGATCATGATGGATAGTGGCATTCGCACTGGACCGGACATCGCCTGCGCGTTAGCTTCGGGCGCTGAATTTACGTTCTTAGGGCGCTCTTTTATGTACGGTGTCGCAGCGCTCGGCAAAGCGGGTGGTAATCAGACCATTTCTATTTTAAAAAGGCAATTGCAGCAGGTGATGGAACAACTATGCTGTGAACGTCCACAGGATTTACCCAAGCATTTAGTTAGAAAGTAAAAATTGAGGCAATATGAACGATCAACCAGTGGTGATAGATACTCATGCTGAAGAATTTGAGCGCCAGCCAGTGTCGGCATCTCATTTAAAAGATTGGCGCAGCTTTCTTGGAATGTACGCAGGCGAGCATGCAGCTGGTACAGAGTTTATGATCGGACCGCTCTTTTTGACTACGGGCGTCAGCGCTTTTGATTTGATCGTTGGGTTATTGCTGGGTAACCTACTGGCGGTGCTTTCTTGGCGTTTTTTGACTGCTGAAATAGCTGTGAAAAACCGCTTAACTTTGTATTATCAATTGGAAAGAATTTGCGGAATTAATTTAGTCATTTTTTACAATTTTGCCAACGGACTTTTATTCTGTTTTCTTGCTGGAGCTATGATAACCGTATCCGCCACAGCCGTAGGCATACCCTTTCACATGGAGATGCCCAAACTGACAGATACGATGCCCAATAGCTTCACTTTTGTTTTCATTGTATTGGTAATTGGTATTATCATTACTATTATAGCGGTCAGAGGGTACAGTGCTGTTGCTAAAGCGGCCAATTGGTTATCGCCTTTCATTGTGCTGGCTTTTTTGGTGGCGGGTATTATGGCTCTACGGCAATTGAGTGTAAGTAGTTTTAGTGACTTCTGGAATATTTGGGGCGAAGGAGGCATTCCTTTTCCAGGGCAAATCAAATATACGTTTTGGCATGTGGTTACCTGGTCGTGGTTTTGCAATGCGGCTATGCACATTGGCATGTCTGACCTAAGCGTACTGCGTTATGCAAAACATGCCAACGTCGGTTGGACTACTGCCGCTGGAATGTACGTAGGACACTATATAGCGTGGATTGCAGCTGCTCTTTTATACGCGGTATATCTAAAATCCCCGGAAGCACAGGCATTTCTGGCAGATGGCATCGCGCCGCCTGTAGCACCAGGACCTTTAGCATACAATGCGATCGGAGTCTTTGGTATTATTGCAGTCATCATCGCTGGTTGGACTACTGCGAACCCAACGATCTATCGTGCTGGTTTGGCTTTTCAAGCAATTATTCCAGATACTTCTACTTTCTGGGCAACTGTTTTGGCGGGGGCTGTGGCAACTGTAGCGGGGGTATTTCCCGCTTTTGCCATGAAATTGCTGGATTTTGTAGCGATTTATGGTTTTATTCTTGCGCCGGTGGGTGCAATCATTGTGTTTGAGCATTTTTTTGCAGAAAGGTTCGGCATCATCAAGAACTATGCGTTTCAGAATGGGATTTCATTTCATTGGATCGTTTTGATAGCTTGGTTAGCAAGCGTAGGAGTATTTTATGGAATTTCACTAACCCAAGGTGTCTTTTTATCATTTTTAACGTTGCCCGCTTGGCTGTTTTGTGGAGTACTTTTTCTATTGCTCAGCAAGACTGTAAAAGATTGGTCTCAATGAATTGTTATTTTGTTTAGAATAAAAAAGAGCAGACTTAGCTGTCAGCTTGTCGTTTTTGAAGAATAGGACTTAAAAGTTGACCTTACGCAAGCGAAAGATCAATGAGCCATTCAACTGGAAAACGGTTTGATTCGTTTAGTTGTTAAATTGGAAAACAAAAGAGATGCCGGAGATTGGAACACTTCTTCAAAACGTCAAAACAAAAAAAGAATAAACAAAAATGACTACACCAGACGTACTTCCCAGGTCCACGCGCATCTGGATTTACCAGAGTAACCAGCCATTTGAGGACGTGGATGTCCCACAAATAAAAGCCCACGTGCAAAACTTTGCGCAGGAGTGGATCAGCCACAACCGGCAGTTGCGCGCGCACGGTGATGTATTGCACAATCGCTTCATCGTGCTGATGGTCGATGAGAGCCAGGCGGATGCCAGCGGGTGCTCGATTGACAAATCGGTGTATTTTCTGAAAGCGCTGCAAGCGGAATACGGCGTTGACCTGTTTGATCGGATGCGATTCTCCTACCAACACGGCGATGTGGTGGAAACCGTTTCCCGGGAAGAATTTGCCAGGCTCTACGCCGAAGGTAAGATCAACGACGAAACGCCGGTGTTTGATACCCTGGTGACGAATAAAGGCGATTTCGATCAGGCATTTGTGAAGCCGCTGGGGAAGAGCTGGCACAAGCGGATGGTCTGAGCGGATGATTTTTGCTGGCTCTTCGGGAGCTTTCAAAGAAGCTATACGGACTTCCTTCTTCCGAAGAATTTTTCATAAGGATTCGACCGACGTTGTGTTAGTATCTGTATATGTATTATCTTTGCATTTTAAAATCATCAACATCTCAAATGCAATCTACTGAAGCACAGGTCACTGTAAAAACCGCTCTCGATTTAGGACTCACGGAAGATGAATTTCAGCGCATTATTGAAATACTGGGGCGCACCCCCAATTTCACGGAACTGAGCGTCTATTCCGTCATGTGGTCCGAACATTGCTCCTACAAAAACTCCATTTTCTGGCTGAAAACGCTGCCCCGCGAAGGCGGTCGCCTGCTCGTGGGTGCGGGCGAAGAAAACGCCGGATTGGTGGACATTGGAGAGGGGTTGGCCTGCGCCTTCAAAATTGAATCGCACAACCACCCTTCGGCCATCGAACCGTACCAGGGAGCGGCAACGGGCGTTGGGGGGATTCACCGCGATATTTTTACGATGGGCGCCCGACCAATAGCTGCACTGAATTCGCTTCGTTTTGGCAACCTCGATTCCAGTCATACCAAGCATCTGATTCGGGGTGTGGTACGCGGTATTGGCGACTATGGCAACTGCTTCGGCGTGCCGACGGTGGGCGGGGAGGTTTATTTTAACGATTGTTACAATCAAAATATACTGGTGAATGCGATGTCGGTGGGAGTGGTAAAAGTAGGCGAAACGGTTTCGGCTATTGCCGAAGGTATTGGCAATCCGGTGTTTATCGTTGGTTCCGCTACCGGAAAAGATGGCATTCACGGTGCAACTTTCGCGTCGGCAGATTTGACCGAAGACTCGGCAGAAGACCTTCCGGCGGTGCAGGTGGGCGATCCCTTCCAGGAAAAACTGCTGCTCGAAGCTACACTCGAAGCTATTCAAACCGGCGCTATCGTTGGTATGCAGGACATGGGCGCGGCGGGCATCACCTGCTCCACCTCCGAAATGTCGGAAAAGGGCGGCTGTGGTATGCGCATTGACCTGAGCAAAGTACCAACGCGCCAGGAGAATATGAAAGATTGGGAAATCCTGCTTTCCGAAAGCCAGGAGCGCATGCTGATCGTCGGTAAAAAAGGCGAAGAAGATAAGCTGTACGAAGTATTTGATAAATGGGATTTGGAGTGTGTTCAGATTGGCGAAGTGACGGGCGACGGGCAGTTGCATTACTACTACGAGGGAGAACTGGTTGCGGATGTTCCGGCGGAATCGCTGGTGCTGGGCGGCGGCGCCCCGGTTTATGAGCGCGAGTACAAAAAGCCGGCTTATATCGATCAGGCGGCAAAGTTCAAATCAAGCAAAATTCCGTCGTCTGCAAATTATGTAGAAACGGCGAAAAAAGTTTTTTCCTCTCCGAATATTGTATCGAAACGCTGGATATACGAACAGTACGACTCCATGGTGCGCACCAACACCCGCACCACCAATGCGCCTTCTGATGCGGCTATCGTACGCGTGAAAGGCACTAAAAAAGCGCTGGCAGTCACGACCGATTGCAACTCCGTTTATGTAAAAGCGGACCCCTACGTGGGCACCATGATTGCCGTAGCCGAAGCAGCGCGCAATATCGTTTGCTCGGGTGGCGAACCGGTAGCCATTACGAACTGCCTGAATTTTGGCAATCCGTACAATCCGGAGGTTTATTGGCAATTTGTGCAGGCAATCAAAGGTATGGGCGAGGCTTGCCGCAGATTTGAGACGCCGGTAACCGGTGGCAATGTGAGCTTTTACAACCAATCGGTTTTCAAGGATCGAACCGAACCGGTTCATCCCACGCCAACCATCGGTATGCTGGGTATTCTGGACGATGCCAACAAGCAAATGACCCTTGATTTCAAAGCAGCCGGGCACCAGATTTATATGATCGGAACACCCCAGAATGACATTGCCAGTTCGGAGTATCTGCGGATTTTGCACGGGGTTGATCTCTCGCCGGCACCGCATTTTGACCTCGATGAAGAATTTCACATTCAGCACAACCTGAAAGCGATCATCAAAAAAGAGATGGTTCAGTCGGCACACGATGTTTCGGAGGGGGGCGTGTTTGCAGCGCTTATGGAGAGTGCCATGGTGAACAATCTCGGCTTTGATATCGAAACCGACACCAACTTCCGAAAGGACGCTTACCTGTTTGGCGAAAGCCAGAGCCGGATTGTGGTATCTGTTACAGAAAATATGGAGGATGAATTGGTCAACTATCTCAATGCCCACAATGTTCCTTTTACTAAACTGGGTGAAGTAACGGAACAGCAGATTTCGATTGATAAGGAAGATTTTGGCAAGGTACAAGCCTGGAAGCAAATTTACGATAACCTGCTGACCACCAGGATGGAAGCTTAAGAATTTGTTAAGTTCCTGAGTTCGTGGCATCTATCTGTTGATAATTTATCATCTTGCATACAGATTTTTAAACTCATTGTAAAATAAAAAATCCTGTTTGAACATGAGAAATACGTTGACATTCATACTTGCCATCGGCATTGCACTCTTCACCTGGCAGTGCAATACGGCACCCGCCGGCACCACGATCAAAGGTACAATCACCGGCGCTAGCAACATGCAGGTTTTCATTGACAAAGTGATAATCGGGCAGGCCAGCAATGTGCTGGATAAGACCGACATCAGTGGCAACGGCAGCTTTAGCATTACCTTCCCGGATGGGCTGGAGCCAGGCATTTACAACATGCGGATCGGTGCGCAGCGCATCAACCTGGTTTTGGATGGTACGGAAAGTGAGGTCGAAATAAACGCCAATCTGAATCAGCTTCAGAGTTTTGATTTTAACATAACAGGCTCCGATGATTCGCAGGCGCTGGTGCAACTCATGCGCGGGCTTACCCGACGCCAGTTTGGCATCGAAGATATTTCCAATATCGTTGATACGGCTTCCAATCCTGTTTTAGGCGCTTTTGTGGCATATTCTGCATTGACTTCCCTTGCCAATTCCAATAATGTCAATATGCAGGAGCAGGGACTGAATATTCAGCGGGAAGCGCTGGCGACCCTGAGAAATGCTCAGCCAAATTCCGACCTGACCAATGGCTACGAACAGCATGTTGCCACCCTGGAGGCTCAGTACAATCAGTTGGCTGCTATGCAGAAGATCAGGGTAGGGGAGCCGGCGCCGGATATCAAACTACCCAGTCCTGACGGAAAAGAGTATTCCCTTTCTGATCTGAAAGGTAAAGTCGTGCTGCTTGATTTCTGGGCGAGCTGGTGTCGTCCCTGTCGTATGGAAAATCCGAACGTAGTAAAAGTTTATCAAAAGTATAAGGATCAGGGTTTCACGGTGTTTAGCGTTTCTCTGGATCGCCCGGGGCAGAAAGCAAGATGGGAAGACGCTATTCAGAAAGATGGGCTTGCGTGGCCGTATCACGTGAGTGATTTGCAATACTGGAATTCACCGGCTGCCAAAATGTACGGCGTGAGTGGTATTCCGCGTGCTTTTATGATTGATCGCGATGGCAACATAGCTTCTACCAGCGTACGTGGCGCTGAGCAAATCGAAGCAGAGCTGAAAAAGTTGTTGTAATCAACTGAAAGCCAGTTTGATAAAGAATAGAGGAAAGCTTATTTTTGAGCTTTCCTCTTTTGCATTATGAAAAAATGTGTGTGTTCACAAAAGCGAACTCCTCCTCATTGATGGTATGCCCCATGCCGGGGTAAATAGCTGCCGTTACATTGGCATTCATTTCCTGCAAAATAGCGGCGCTTTCTTCCACTCTTTTCAGGGGAATATGTGGGTCCACATCGCTGCAGCCGATAAAAACGGGCGTATTTCCGAAATCTTCTCCATAACTCTCCCGATCAATTACTTCTCCAATCAAACCACCGCTGAAAGCGATCACGCCACCAAGTTTCTGTGCGTTTCTGGCCGCGAACTCCAGGGTCAGGCAGGCACCCTGCGAAAAACCGCCGAGGTAAATGTGATTTGCAGAAATACCTGCTGCAATGATTTCATCGAACACTTCTTTCAGAACATCAAGCGCGGAAGACAGCCAGGGTTCATTCGCCTGCTGCGGTGCCATAAAGCTGTACGGATACCAGGTGTGATTGGTCGCCTGCGGCGCAAACAGTGCAAAGTCTTCCACTGGCAAATATTGCGAAAGCGACAGTATATCCTCCGCGCTGCCACCTCGCCCGTGCAGCAGGATCAGCGCTTTTTTTGCTTCCGCTAATGGGTTGCCCTGAGCAACAACTCGTTTACTGTGCATGGTTATTACTATTTGAATTGTTCTACATTTACCTCAATCGGTGTGAGTCCCTGCTCAATAACTGCGCGATTCGGCTCCTCCCAGGGTGGCAATTTTAAACCTTGCCCGAGATTTTCTTTGGATTCATCAAACAGAAAACCCGGTGGGTTGGTGGCTACTTCAAATAACACGCCGCCCGGCTCCCGGAAATAGATAGAGTGAAAATACTGCCGATCCAGTACCGGCGTTACATGCAGTCCCCGGTTAGCAATTTTGGATCGAATTTCCAGTTGTGTATCGTCATCATTGGTGCTGAACGCCAGGTGATGCACTGTGCCGCCACCACCCAGGCCCCGCTGACTATCGGCAGCCACGAGTATGTCGATGAAATCGCCGGGTTTTCCGCTGGCAGAATAGCGAAATGTATTGCCAGCTTCTTCAATTTTTTTGTGCTGCATGGTATCGGTCAGCAAACTCGCCGTGTTTTCAAGTGCCTGCTCGGTTAAAGTTACGCCGTAAAAGCCGCGAATGGAATGTTCTTCGGCAACCTGTCCGTAGCTGAACGGCGGACGGTCATCCTCGTCCGTCGCAACCAATTCCAGCGTCAAGCCATCGAAATCCTCGAATCGGATGTACTGCTCCTCAAATCGCTGCTGGGGCTGGCTGGGGGTTAGCCCAAATTTTTTCAGCCGATCCATCCAATATCCCAGAGAGTTGGCTGGCACGGAAAAAGAAGTGATGGTCAATTGACCAATTCCCTTGCGCCCGCGGCGGATACCCGCATACGGAAAGAAGGTCAGAATCGTACCCGGCGCTCCGGTTTCATTGCCATAGTAAAAGTGATAAACATCCGGTGCGTCAAAGTTGATCGTCTTTTTGACCAGGCGCAAGCCGAGAATGCCGGCGTAAAAATCCACATTGCGCTGCGGATCACCCGCCATTGCAGTGACGTGGTGGATGCCATTGATGAGTTTCGTTGCCATAATTACAGAAATTGAGTAATTTATCAATGTTCAAACATTGAACGTATTAAAACAACAAAAAGTTCAAAAAACTTTCCTTACTTTAGCAGCAAAAAATGAATCGCCTGTTTCTACTGTTTGTTTTTCTTTATTCACAGCAATTTTCCCTGGCGCAAAGTAATCCTCCAAAGAAAGTAAAATTGCCGGATAGTTTGGTGGAAGTATCGGGATTGTATTATGCCAATGCGGACAGTTTGTGGTGGCACAATGACAGCGGCGATGCAGCCCGGCTGTTTCTGACCAACGGACGGGGCGAGTTGCTGGAAGAAATTCATTTGCCGTTTCGCAATAAAGATTGGGAAGATATTACCGCCGATGATCGGGGCAATATTTACATCGGCGATTTTGGCAATAATGCCAACGCCCGGAAGGATCTCCGAATTTATATTTTCAACCCGCGCAATCAACTGCTCGATTCCATTCTGTTTTCTTATCCGGATCAGACGGACTTTCCGCCGTCGGCGGCACAAGCCGGTTTTGATATGGAAGGCTTTTTCTGGTTTCAGGATTCGCTGCATTTATTTTCCAAAAACCGCTTGCGTGCCGGTAATGGCTACACCCGGCATTACACTTTGCCTGCCCGGGCGGGCGTTTACGTCGCTGCGTTGCGCGACAGCATTCAACTGCCAAAGCGCGTAGTAACCGCTGCTGCCATTAGCCCCGACGGGCAAACCGTGGCATTGTTGTCTTATTTTTACAACCGGATTCTGGGTTTCATCCCGAAGGCGCGAACGACCATCTGGACGCTGACGAATTTCAACCAAACCAACTTTTTGAAAGGAGAAATGCACCGGCAAAAAGTGTGCAATGGCCCGGCACCTTCTCAGTTTGAATCGCTTGATTTTGTTGATAACCAGCGAGTTTATATTGCTACGGAGCGCGTGCCGTTTTACAAACAGAAAGCAAAGCTGATCCGATTGAAAAAACGGAAACGAACCGTCACGCCGTAAAAAAGAGCAGGTGTATATTTCTCTGACAGCGTTTTTTAGTTTTATGCAATAAAATAACTGGTACTTTCATGCTCCAAGACACCCGCATCAGAAATTTCGCCGCCCTGCTACTGGGGTTGACGGCCTGGGGGCTGATCATTTACAAGGCGTTTTTCATTCCTGTCACCCACGACGAAGTGGCTACGATGGTGCACTATTTGCATTTCAGCACCTGGGAAATCATGATGTACCCCGATCCTTGGCCCAACAATCACATCCTTAACACCCTGCTGGCAAAGTACAGCATGGCAGTTTTTGGGGTGGAACCGTGGTCGGCGCGATTGCCCAATGTCTTGTCTTTTCTGCTCTATTTTTTTGCAGCGTTTCAGATCTGTCGGTTGCTGTTTGCAAAAGAAACCTTGCCCTTTCTGGGTGCATTGGCCGTTTTTTTGTTCAATCCCTTTTTGCTCGATTTTTTCTCGTTGTGCCGGGGCTATGGCATGTCAAATGCACTATTGCTGACGGCTGCGATGTTTTCTCTGCAGGGGTTCTTACACCAGCGCGAGCGGGCGCTGTGGCTTGGTCTTGTTTTTGCGATGCTGGCAGCTTACGCCAATTTCACGGCGCTTGTTTTTTGGTGTGCCGTAAACGGTCTGTTATTCCTTTATTTTTTGAATGAATTTGCCTATCAGCGAAGCACAGCAGCATTGCTGAAAAAAGTCGGCATCCAACTGGCCAGTGCATTGGCTTTTGCCGGTCTTATTTATACCCCGATCCAAAAAATGCAAAGCACCAATCAATTTGAATATTGGCAAACCAATAGCTTTTTTCAGGATACAATTCTCAGTTTGGTAGAAAGTACGCGCTATGGCTCGGTCGTGCTGGGCCTTCCCAGTGTTTATTGGGCAATGCTGGCAATGCTGGCGTTTTTCGCTGCCGGAGCGTATTTGTTTTACAACTGGGGCAAAACGTCGCGGCGCACGGTTTTCCGGTCGTCTTTGCTGGTCGCTTTTTCATTGCTGAGCCTGACTGTTATGGCGGATACCCTGCAAACCATCATCCTGCAAACCCCCAACCTGACTACTCGTACGGCGCTTCTCTATTATCCCTTATTCATCTTGCTGGCCGTGAGTGTATGGCAACAACTGCATCCACTTTGGCTACGTTTCAGCCGCATTGCCGGAGGTATAATGATTGTAATGAGTTTGCTCCACATGAACCGAACGGTTCAGTTCGGTCGCGTTCGCGAATGGTGGTACGATGCGAATACATTTCAGGTGCAGGAAATCCTGCGTCAGGCGGCTGGTGACGAACAGGTCACATTGGCTACCAATTGGCATTTCTACCGGTCGTTCGATTTTTATGTGCAAGCCGGAAAAACGCCCTGGATTGATTTGCAGGCTGATCGCAAAGACATTGACACTTCCGCTGAAGCGCAATTTTATTACATTTTCGATTCGGACCTGGAAAAGCTACAAGACCGGTATGAGGTTGTCCGGAAATTTGACGGCGGCTCTCGCTTGCTGCTGCGCAAAAAAGATGAAAATAGCAGGAGAAATATTTCAGATTAGAGCCATCTTTTATCCGGATTTTGCAAATCTCAAGGATTTACGAAATCTCCTCCACCGAGATTTGTTCCATTACCAGAAAGAGAAATGCCATTTTCAATGCAGGTAGCCGATCACTGATCAGGACATTGAAAATGGCGTTGAATCCTTTACGCAGGATGCTTCCGCAACCTGATTTTTCTAGAAATCATCGTTGCCTCCGTAGCCCCCATCGCGATTGCTGCCTCTCTCCCGGCGGTTGTTTTGCTGATTTAAGCGATAGCTGAACGTGAGCATTGCCTGACGCGCGCGCCACTGAAAATCACCTTCCCGGTAAAAGCCGGGCA
>CAZFBU010000009.1:38529-47161 GCA_964517175.1 uncultured Saprospiraceae bacterium | reverse complement strand
AGTCCCTCCACCCGCACTAAAGTAAGGGTTGAGGGGCGAGAAGTCTATCCCGATGATAATCGGGAAGTCCCTCCACCCGCACCAGGTTAAGGACAAGGTGATACGCACCGATTGACGCTTTCGTCAGTTTGTACGTTGTTATTAACAGCCTTTTAAATAACAAACAGGATTGTAAACAGGTTGAAAATCAAAATGCTCCGCATCCGGCGCAAACTATTTCCCGTCAAATATTGTATCATCCTTTTGTATAAGTAACAACAAATCAACTTTATATCTATGCCCAAAATTGTCAGAGAGGATAAGGACAATCTGAATGCAGTTGTGACGATCACACTGGAACCCTCGGATTACGCGTCTCAGTTTGAGCAGGAATTGCAAAAATATCGCAAACAAGCTTCCCTGAAAGGCTTCCGCAAAGGAAAAACGCCGGCGGGGGTCATTCGCAAAATGTATGGTAAAGGCCTACTGCTGGACATTATAAATAATATGTTGGGGCGCGAATTGTACGGCTACATCGATCAGGAAAAGCTCGATATTCTGGGGCAACCCCTGCCTTCGGAAGAGCAGCCGCCGCTGGATTTTGACCTGAAGAATCTGGTAGCCTACGAATTTAAATTTGATATAGGGCTGGCCCCGGAATTTGAGATACAAGGCTTATCAGAAGATACGACTTTCCATCGCTACGAAGTAGAAATACCGGACGATATCATCCAGGATGATTTGAACCGCATCCGCGAGCGCCACGGCGAGCGCAGGGAAGTGACCGATCCGATCGAAAAACAGGATTTACTGAAGGTTTCCGTGAAGGAACTGGATGGCGATGGCGTGAAGGAAGGCGGCGTGGAGAGTGAGTTTGGCATTGGCGTACGCGAGATTACCAACGAAGATGCACAGCAGGAAATTCTTGGCAAAAAACTTGGCGACACCTTGCGGCTGAATGTGTTTGAATGGTTTAAAAATCGCGACGATCATCGCATTCGTCACCATTTGCTGAACATTGACTATGAAGATGACGACCTGGAAGTCAACGAAGAGTTCGAAGTGAAGATCATCGAAGTGAAGCGCCCGATTCCGGCAGAACTGAATCAGGAATTCTTTGACAAGGCTTTCGGCGAAGATAAAGTGCACAGCGAAAACGAGGCGTGCGATGCTATTCGTGCTGGTTACGGAGAATTTTACGACAAACAGGCGGATTCCCTGCTGTTTCGCGATTTTCAGGAAACCCTGCTGGAGAAAAATCTGCTGAACTTTCCGGATGAATTCCTGAAGCGTTGGTTGCTGGCTTCTAATGAAGGCGTATCAGAAGCAGAGGTAGCGCATGATTATCCGGCTTTCGCCAAAAATTTGCAGTGGACGCTATTAAAAAATCGTCTGGCGAAGCGCTACGACATTCAGATTTCTCAGGAAGATGTGGAAGGTGCATTCCGGCAGCGCGTTGCGGAGTATTTTGGCGGCTACGGCCAGCCACAAATGATTGACGCAACGGTAGAGCGCCTGATGCAGGATCAGAAGCAGGTCAACGAAATTGCGGAAGATATTCTGGCGGATCGATTGCACGGACAGATCGCTGCGGAAGTAACCATCGAGCCGAAGCCGATCAGCCGGGACGATTTCATGAAAACCCTGGCGGAGGCACGCGCCGCAGCACAGGCATCGCAGACGCAGATGTTGGATAAAGAAGATGAAGAGGAGTAAGTTTGGTGGCTCATCTTTGTATTTTTAAAAAAAATATTTTCAAAAAAATAAAAGTTCCCTGTGGCATGGGAAATCTCTACTTTTGACGAATATTTGTCAATAGCTCAGGGAGGAAAAGTCGTTGATTCAACTACTTAGAGAAAGAGTTGTTATTAAAGCGTGTGATTTGCACCCGAAATTTCACGAACACAGTAACCATTCAAAAAGAACTAAAGTATGTTTCACAAAGATGAATTCATGAAGTATGCGACCAAGCATCACGGCTTGAGCAGCATGCACCTGGAGAAATACGCGGAGAAGAGCGTGGCAACCGTCCCGAATATCCAGGCTTTTACGCCCAATGTCATCGAAGAGCGCCAAATGAATATCATTGGTCTGGACGTGTTTTCGCGTTTGATGATGGACCGCATCATTTTCATGGGCGTAGCGATCAATGACTACGTCGCGAACGTCGTTCAGGCGCAGCTACTCTTTCTGCAATCGACAGATCCGAAGCGCGATATTCAGATTTACATCAACAGCCCCGGAGGCTCTGTATTTTCCGGGCTGGGTATTTACGATACCATGCAGTTTGTTTCGCCGGATGTCGGCACGATCTGCACCGGTATGGCGGCATCTTTTGGTGCCGTTATTCTGGCAGCGGGCACTAAGGGCAAGCGTACCTGTCTGCATCACAGCCGCGTGATGATTCACCAGCCGCTGGGCGGCATGCAGGGTCAGTTGAGCGACATGGAAATTTACCTCAAACTGGCGAAAGACCAGCAAAAGGAGCTGTACAATATCCTTAGTAACCATACGGGGCAGCCGTACGAAAAAATCGAAGAGGATTGCGACCGGGATAACTGGATGACCTCGTCGGAAGCCAAAGAATACGGACTGATCGACGAAGTGCTGGAAAGAAACCCGGCGAAAGAGAATTCATAAGAAAGAACTAGTACTTGCGAGGATGCAGGGCGCAAGTACCTGCATCTTTGTTTTTTTCATCAATAGCTGAGAAGAATGCGACGAACCAATAACAAACAAAATTTTCGCTGCTCTTTCTGCGGGAAAGACAAATCCGAAGCCCTCATCCTGATTGCGGGCATCGAAGGACACATTTGTGAAGCCTGCGTGGAGCAAGCCGGTGAAATTATCGAAGAGGAATTGTACGGACGGAAACGGTCGGAAGCGTCGGCGAACGGAAGTTTTGTGCTGCCCGAAAATATTACTCCCCACGATATTAAAAATCATCTCGACCAATACGTGATCGGGCAGGACGATGCCAAGAAAGTGCTGTCGGTGGCGGTATATAATCACTACAAGCGGCTTCGCCAAACGAAACACACGGAAGTGGAAATCGAAAAATCGAACATCCTGTTCGTTGGCCAAACCGGTACCGGCAAAACGCTGCTGGCCAAAACGATCGCTAAACTCCTCAACGTACCCTTTGCCATTGTGGATGCAACGGTTTTCACCGAAGCGGGCTACGTAGGTGAAGATGTGGAAAGCATTCTCAGTCGGTTGTTGCAGGTTTGCAATTACGATGTGACGGCTGCCGAGCGGGGCATTGTTTACATCGATGAAATTGACAAAATCGCCCGCAAGAGTGATAACCCCTCCATCACCCGCGACGTATCGGGCGAGGGCGTGCAGCAGGCTTTGCTCAAAATGCTGGAAGGTACGGAAGTCAACGTACCACCGCAGGGCGGACGTAAGCACCCGGAGCAAAAGCTGGTGAAAGTGAATACGGAAAATATTCTCTTCATCTGTGGCGGCGCTTTCGACGGTATCGACAAGGTGATCGCCCGCCGGATCAATACGCAAGTGATTGGTTATAAATCGGAAAAAATCAGCGTTGATCGCGACAATCTGCTTCAATACATCAACCACCAGGACATCCGCAGATACGGACTAATACCGGAACTCATCGGACGCCTGCCGGTATTGACGCACCTCGATCCGCTCGATCTCGATGCCTTGAAGCGCATTTTGATTGAACCCAGGAATTCGCTGATTCGCCAATATGAAAAACTATTCGATATTGAAGGAATTCAACTGACTTTCACGGAAGATGCGATTGAATATATCGCTGAAAAATCGATGGAATTCAACCTCGGCGCGCGCGGACTGCGCTCTATCTGTGAGGCAGTTATGACGGATGCTATGTTCGATCTGCCTTCGCAGGCGGACGTTCACGAATTTCAGGTGACGCGGCCTTACGCCGAAGAAAAGCTCAGCCGCTCAAAAATGGCACAACTCAGGGCAGCCTAAAGGGGGTGCCTTTCATCAATTAGGGAAAAAGACCTGGCGGGTTGCTGAAAATCTGTCCGGTCTTTTTTATTTTGTATATTTGAAACCAATATAGAATCAGGCTCAGTGCAACATGGATGCGACAACACTTGAAACCTTAAAATCGAAATGGCGCCAACGCGTAGCGGAAAGTATTGGCGAAGCGATCAATGAATTGAAAACGCACGTACCGGAGTTTTCCCCAAAGTACAACGCACTCATCTTGCTCGAAAGCCGCCTGAATGACTCCAACCTGAAGAATATTCAAAACACCATCAGCGATGAGGCTCTGCAAATTGAATACAATCAGATTCGTGCCGATCTGCTGCTGTTTATTTCCGGGCTGGAGGTGAAAGACTTTGAACTGCCCGCCAGCGCATCCAAAGGCAAATCTGGCGCGCTGCTTTATAAAATTCCCCGGCAAATGGAACTGCAACGGGAAACCAAATGCCTCGTACGCCTCGCTTTTGACAAGCCAACGATCATCAAAAATATTGAATTGACGGACGACGTGGAAATCCGCGACGTGCGGGTGGCGGAAGTCATGCAGGTGCAACTGATTGACCCAAGCCTGGAGCAGCCGTTTCAGATTCGCAGCTTCTCCGATGAGGAACAATTCGTGGAGGAAGAAGCTTATACCGAGTGGATTTTCTATGTAAAACCCGTCCGGGAAGGCACCTTTCCTCTCATGCTGAAAGTGTCGGTGGTGGAAGTAGTGCAGGGCAAAGAGCGGGTGCGCAACATCATCTGGGAAGAAACCGTAGAGATTACCGCAACGACGCCCGAAGCGGAGGAGCCGGCGTTCAAGCCAACCGGACTGACGATCGGCGGCGAAGCGGCTTCCGATACAACCAAAGATTTTGATCGCTTTGTAGCGGAAGTGGAAGACAGCGGCGCGGACTTCCCGGAGCCAACGCCTGTTATACCCCGCAGGATTCCTTATCCTCCGGATAGCCCCCGGCGAGTAGTCGATCCCCATCCCTCGCCAGCGCCTGAACCCATACCTCAAAAACCGACCCGCAAAAAGCGAAATCTGGCAACGCCCATTGCCGGCGCTTTGCTCATTGCGACCGTAGGCGCGGTGATGGTCTATCAGTTTGTGCAACCCAACGCTCACAATACGACAGAATCGCTTTATCCGGATATGAGCATCGAGCAAATGGTGAAAAGCATCGAAGAGCCAGCCGTTTCTGTGGATTCGCTTTTGCTGGATGAAGAACCGATATCGGATGATACAAAAGGCAATGCAGAGCTCCGGCAACCGGCGATACCGGACAATTTGCCCGATTTGGAGCAGTTTTATCTGCGATTGTTGCGATTCAGACGCGATTCCATGCAGTTGCTCAACGCCGAAGATTCGGTGAAGCTGGAAAAATTGATGCGCACAGTTGAGCGGCAAAAGCAGGAATCTCAATAAGTTGTAACTTTTTTTGTTTCCAGCATTCTACGGGTAGAATATTTTTTGTCTTAACCCCCCACATTTTATGAATTCAATATTTTGCAAATTACTGATAATCAGCTCGCTGTTTGTAAATTCCGTCGCGGCGCAAATGCCGTTCGATTCGCTCCGGCTCCTGTCATCAACGGAAGTTTATTTTGCTTCTGGCAAATCAGACATCCGCGCCGACGCGGATGCCGCGCTCCGGAATTTCGTACAATCGCTGCCCGATTCTTCGAGACTAAATTTCAGAATTACAGCCCATACCGATGCCATTGGCAACGTGGAAAGCAATCTGAAGCTCTCGCAAGCGCGTGCGCAGGCAGTGCGCGATACGCTGGTGGCGTTGGGCTTGCCGGATAGCCTGTTCCAGGCGGAAGTTTTTGGCGAAAGCCAGCCGGTGGCGAGCAATGATACGGAAACCGGGCGGCAGCAAAACCGGCGCGCTACGGTGGAGGGTTTTCAACTGATGCGTATGATTCGCCTCAACGGGCGGGTATTTGACCCCGAAACCAGTGTCGGAATCGCAGGCGAAGTGATTGTGCACACGCGATCTTTCCGGGATACAATACGAACTGATACCACCGGGAAATTTACCTCATCGGTGCCGATTGGCGAGAATTTTGGCGTGGACGTCTTTGCGCCGGGCTACTTTTTCGACACGCAAATCCAGCGAGCCGTCATCGGCGAAATCAAACCACTGGTCATTCCGCTCAAGCCGGTGCGCGTGGGCGCTTCGGTGGATTTGAATAACTTTTATTTCGTTGGAAATGAGGCGATCTTGCTGGAACGCTCCAAGCCGGAATTGCCCAAATTGCTGAAGTTTATGAGGCTAAACCCGTTTGTGCAAATCGAAGTGGCGGGGCACATCAATCGTCCGAATCAGCCACCGGTTTTGGAAGACTCCTGGAACTTCGACCTCTCGGTTCGGCGCGCCAGGCTGGTACACGATTACCTGCTGGAAAGCGGAATCGATCAGATTCGGCTGACCTATCAGGGCTACGGCAACTGGCAGATGCGCTTTCCGAAAGCGACAACCGATTTGCAGCAGTCGCTCAACCGCCGCGTGGAGATCAAAGTGGTTGGTTTGATGAAAGAATGATAGTTGTGGCACACTTTACGAAGTATGCCACAATCTTTTTACTACGATTCCTGGATCACCCGCACCTGGGTCGTCGTATCAATACCTTCGACAATTTCCACCAAAATGCCATCCGATAAGCCAAGTTTTATTGGTTTTCGCTCAAACTGGCGCTCACCGGTTTTCACCTCGATGAATGTTTTGTCCTGATCGAAGATGATGTCCCGCTCTTTAATAGCCACCACGCCAGTGCGTCGGTCGAGAATGATGTCCGCATTCGCGGAATAGCCTGCGCGCAGGAATACATCGGTTGTTGGTTTGATAGCAGCGCGCACCTCAAACTTTACCGTGCCGTCTTCGTCTTCACCTTTCGGGGCAATGTATTCCAGCGTGGCGTTGAATTTGGTATCTTCAATGGCACCAACGGTCAGCACCAGCGGCATACCTTCGCGCAATTTTCCAACGTCCGCTTCGTCCACCTTGCCCTCGAAGATCAGCGCGTTCATATCCGCCACGACGGCGATGCTGGTTCCTTCGTTGAAGTTGTTGCGCTCGATCACCGACGTGCCTTCTTCCACCGGCACGTCCAGCACCATGCCGTCAATTGTGGAGAGGACAACGTTGGCAACTTGCCGCGAGCTGCTGGCTGCGCCTTCCCGAAGTAGTTGCAGATTATTGACCGCCGCCTGGTATTCCTGCTTGGCAATGTCGAGTTGTGCTTCGAGCTGTTTGATGCTATTGCCCGCCACGACCTGTGCATTTTCAAAGGCGGCTTTTTGCAATTCCAGATCGACCCTAAAACGGTTGTAATCCTGTTCGGAAACTACCCCCTCCTCGTACAAGCCCCGCTGGCGCTCTTCTTCGCGTTTGGCGTTTTCGTAGTTGACGCGGGCGCTTTCGATGTCGAGGTTCTTTTTGTTGAGTTCTCGCTGCCGATCCAGTTCCCGCTGAGCGTCGCGCATGCGGATTTGCGCCAATTCTACGTTGGAGCGCGCCGAATTTACGTTCACTTCGCTGGGCACCAGTTTGATTTTCGCCAAGGGTTGCCCTTTGGTCACGATCTCACCGGCTTCGACGTAAATTTCATCGACCACGCCGGAAACCTGCGGTTTGATGTGTACCTCCAGGCGTGGCTTTACCGAGCCGGTCGCCACGGTTTTTTTGATAATGTCCGTAATCACTGGTTTTTCGGTTGTGAAATTCTCGGACGTGCGAGTTCCCTGGTTGACAAAGTAAAACCCTAGTCCGATAGAAGCAAGGACTAAGAATCCTATAATGCTGAAAAGACAACCTTTATTCATATTTCTGTTTTTTGTTTTTGACGAATGTTGTTTGATTTTGGTTGCCGACCGAAGGTCAGCGTTACGTTATTCATCTTTTAATGCGACCACCGGATTCACCCGCGCCGCCTGCAAAGCCGGAATGAAGCCGGCAATAGCGCCGGCGACGATGAGCAGGATCACCGCGCCCAAGCCAATGGTCATATTCACCTGCGGATTGTAAAAATTGTCCGGCTCCAGATTATTCGCGACCATAATGTAATTGATCGTGCCGATGACCGCCGTGCCGGCGATCAGCCCCAAATACCCGGAAAATGAAGTGATAAACACCGATTCCATCAGGATCATTTTGATGATGGAAGCAGGCGTCGCGCCCAGGGCTTTGCGAATGCCGATTTCTTTGGTGCGTTCTTTCACGACGATCAGCATAATGTTACTCACCCCTACAATACCCGCCAGCAGCGTGCCGATGCCGACAAACCAAAGAAAAGCATTGATGCCATTGAATAAGGTACGTACGCTGTGAAACTCCTCGTCCAGATTGAAGCCGCCGATGCCTTGTGGGTCGTCGGGTGCAATGTAATGCCGCTCACGCAGCAAGTCTTTCACTCGTTGCTCCACTTCACCGATGCGAATGTCCGGATATGCCGAGCAAACGAAGTAGTCGATGCGGTCGCCAATGCCGAAGGTACGCTGCATGGTCGTCAGCGGAATGACAACGGCTTCGAGGTCGCTCTCGGTCCAGGGTTTGATCCGGATCGGACCGAAAATGCCCACAATGCGGAATTCCACCCCCCGAATGCGGATGTATTTGCCAATGGCTTCTTCATCGCCAAAAAGGACCTCTTTGGTGCGCGCGCCGACGATGGC